>CAYSHU010000103.1:0-7757 GCA_964430965.1 uncultured Ruminococcus sp.
TCGCGCCGAGCTTGCTGACCTTTAAAAGCTGCTTTCTGTCGGTGAACGCGCCATTCTCCTCGCGATACGCTACGATATTTTTAGCAACCGTGCTGTTGATTCCCGAAATGTACGACAGCAGCGAATACGACGCGGTGTTTAAATCCACGCCGACGGAGTTTACGCAGTCCTCGACAACACCCTTTAACGCCTCGTCCATTCGCGCTTTCGGCATATCGTGCTGATATTGCCCGACTCCTATCGCCTTCGGGTCGATTTTTACGAGCTCCGCCAAGGGGTCTTGAAGCCGCCGCGCTATTGAAACCGCCGAGCGCAGACTTACGTCATACTCCGGGAACTCCTCCGCGGCGAGCTTTGACGCGGAATAAACCGAAGCGCCCGCCTCGGACACCACCATATACGAAACCTTTTGGGGAATTGTCTTGATGACCTCCGCGGTAAACTGCTCCGTTTCACGCGATGCTGTGCCGTTGCCTATCGCGATCGTTGAAACGTGGTGCTTTTCGATTGCCTTGGCGACGACCTGCTTTGCCTTTTCCGCCTCGCCCTTAGAACGCGTGATGTAGATTATAAACGTGTCGAGCACCTTGCCCGTGCTGTCGACAACCGCGCATTTGCAGCCGTGCGCGTAGCCCGGGTCAAGCCCGAGCGTCACCGTGTCCTTCACGGGCGGCGCCATAAGCAGCTGCCGAAGATTAGAAGCGAAAACCTTAATCGCGCCCTCCTGAGCGGTCTGCGAAAGCTCCGCTCTCACTTCCCTTTCCACGGACGGGAAAATCAAGCGCTTATAGCTGTCCTCGCACGCCGCGCGGACGAGCTTGCCGCACTCCGAGCTGTTCTCGGTGAACTCCCGCACGCACATACTCTCGCCCTCGCCCTCGGGCAAATCAACGTCAACCTTGAGCTGCCCCTCCTTTTCGCCGCGGTCGAGCGCCAGGGTCTGGTGCCCCGCGAGGCGGCTCACAGAGCCGCTGAACTCAAAATAATTCTTGTAAACCTCGTTGGAATCCTCCGCGGCGGCTGTTGATTTTATCGTGCCCTTGCGGAAGATAAGCCCGCGGAGCTTTTTGCGAAGCTCGGCGCTGTCCGAAAGATCCTCCGCGATTATATCCATTGCGCCCTGAAGCGCGTCCTCGGCAGTTTCAACGCCCTTTTCTGCGTTTACGAAAGCCGCGGCTTCCGTTTCGGGAATTGTGTCTGTTTTCTGCTCCAGAAGAATTTCCGCGAGCGGCTCAAGCCCCTTTTCCCGCGCCACGGAACCGCGCGTCTTTCTTTTCGGCTTGAACGGGCGGTAGATGTCCTCTACCTCGACAAGCGTCATAGCTTTTTCGATCGCCGCGGCGATTTCGTCCGTCATCTTCTCCTGCTCGGTTATCGACGCGGTTATCTCCTCCTTGCGCTTTTCGAGATTTCGCAGATAAGTCAGCCTGTCCGAAAGCTCGCGCAGCACGGTGTCGTCCAACGAGCCCGTCTGCTCCTTGCGGTAGCGGGCGATGAACGGTATCGTTTTATCGTCGTCGATAAGCGCTATCGTGTTGTCCACCTGCTCCTGCCGCAGATTAAATTCCTTTGCCAGAGTTTCGTTGATATTCATATTCCACCTCAAAATCAGCATTTTTGTGAATTTTCCCGCTTTCGGCGAAAAATTAACCAAATATACGGTCTGCTACTATTATAGCATATTCTTGTATTTTTTTCAAGTACATATTGCTTTTAAATACAAAATGTGGTATAATAGTAGTTGATAATATCTTTTTGCTTGTTTCCCTGCCCTCGGCGGGGGAACAAGCGGTGGAAAACTTCCCCGCCGCTTGCGGGAAAAATACATAAATTCTTCGGAGGAGTTAAAATGGACAAGCTAAAAACCGCGCTCTCGCAGTTTATTAACGCCGTTATCGGCGGAATGATGATAGGCATCGGCGGGTGCGTTTCACTTTCTTGCGATAATAAATATGTCGGAGCGTCGCTGTTCTCGCTGGGGCTGTTCGCGATTATTCAATTCGGGTTCGGGCTGTTTACGGGGAAAATCGGCTACGTGCCGCTGCGCAAGCCCGCGTATCTTCTCGAATGTCTTTTCACGCTGCTCGGCAACGCCGCGGGAACGTTCATCGACGCATTTCTGCTTCGGCAAACGCGAATTTCCGCGGCGATTATCGAGAAATCGGCGGCTTCCGTTGCGGTCAAAACGGGCGACGGTCTTTTAAGCGCTTTTATCCTCGCGGTTTTCTGCGGGCTTTTGATGTTCACCGCCGTTGAGAACGCGCGGCTTTCAAACGAGGCGGGCGGGCACGTTGAAAAGGTCGTTGGAACGATGCTTTGCATTATGGTGTTTATTCTCTGCGGCTTCAATCACTGCATCGCGGATATGTTCTACATATTCCTCACGGGAACTCTCCCGCAAGCCGCGGCTTACCTTCCTATCGTCATTCTGGGGAATTCCGTCGGAGGAATGATTATTCCGCTGCTTAAAAAGCTGACGGATAAGCCTATCAGAGGTTAGAGATTTAGAGGTAAGAGGTTAGAATAACTTGACAATCCTGCCAAAATATGTTAAAATGTAACAGTATTTTATTTTAAACAGTCTCGGAGGTTCTTTATAGATGAGAATGTTTTTTACTATTCTGATATGCAAGCTCGCGTATTTTTTCGGGCATTTGATAGGGCGTGGCTCCAGCTTGCCCGGTGAAATCGCGCTTAAAATGTACCCCGATATTCTTTCAAAAATCAAGCTTCCCGAGTTCGTTATAGCCGTAACGGGGAGCAACGGCAAAACCTCGACGGTCGAGATGATTACGCACATTCTTACGTCGCAGGGAAAAAGGGTCGTGACGAATAAGGAGGGCTCGAACCTCGATGCGGGAATTGCCGCGGCACTGCTCTACAACTGCACGTTCGGAGGGAAAATGAAGGCGGACGCGCTTGTGCTTGAAAGCGACGAGCGCTTCTCTAAGCGCACGTTCAAGCACTTCGCGCCGACGCATTACGCCGTCACAAATCTCTACCGCGACCAGCTGACAAGAAACGCCCACCCCGAGTGGGTTTACGAGTACATCAAGGACAGCGTTTCGGAAAGCTCGACGCTGATTTTAAACGCCGACGACCCGCTTATCTCGATGCTCGGCAAAAAACGCGAAAATGTTGTGTGGTTCGGAATGGACAAGCAGACGTTCTCCACCGAAGAAAACACCGCCGTTTACGACGACGGCGCGTTCTGCCCCGCCTGCAAAAGCCGTATGAGCTACGGCTATCGCCACTTCAACCATATCGGCGATTATTTCTGCGAAAAATGCGGATACAAAAAGCAGGCGACGCGCTTTACAGTCACCGAGGCGAATTTGAAAAACGGAATAATCACGATTAACAATGACAAGCGAATCAAACTCAGCTTCAAGAGCATTTACAATGTTTACAATATTTTAACGTGCTTTGCTGTGTGCAGTCTTGTCGGAATCGACGAGGAAAAAATCGCCGAGGAGATAAGCGATTATGTGCTGAAAAACGGACGCGTTGTGGAGTATTATCTCGGCACGAGCGACGGTACGTTTTTGATTTCCAAGCACGAAAATTCCGTTTCCTACGACCAGTCAATCCGTTATCTTATCGGACAGAACGTGCCGTGCGCTGTTATCATCATCGTCGACGCGGTGAGCCGCCGCTATTCGACGGGTGAGGTAAGCTGGCTGTGGGATATTGATTTTGAGCTTTTAAACTCCGACTACGTTGACCATATTTATCTTCTGGGAGCGCATGCGGGCGATTTGGAAACGCGGTTTTCCTACACGGAAATCCTACCCGAAAAAATCACGGTAATTCCCGACATTGACGAGGCTGTTGATTTGATTGCCGAAAAAAAGCACGCGAAGCTCTACACGATAACGTGCTTTTCGGACAAGGCGAAGTTCTTGTCGAAGGTCAAGGTAAAGTGAGGCGCTTATATGAAAATACTGCACTTATTTCACGATTTGATGAATTTATACGGCGAGTACGCGAACACGTTGGCGCTCCAGCGGGCGGTTTCGGAAAAGGGGCGCGCGGCGGAGATTGAAAAGCTGTCAATAAGCGACGAGCTTGACTTTTCGGAGTATGATTTTATCTACATCGGCTCGGGAACCGAAAAGAACCAAAAGGTCGCTCTGGAATATCTGAAGCCGTATACCGAGCAGATAAAATCGGCGTTGGAGAACGGCAAGATAATCCTCTCGACGGGAAATTCGTTTGAGATTTTCGGCGACTCTATTACTGACCGCGACGGCGTTAAGCACGAGGGTCTGAAGCTCTTCGGGTTTACCGTAACGGAAGGCACGGAGCGCATTGTCGAGGACGTTACGGCGGATTTGAACGGCGAGAAAATTATAGGCTTTATCAACAAGGCAAGCCAAATCGACGGCGTGAAAAACCCGCTTTTCGTGATAAAGCAGGGCGTCGGCAACAGCACCTCCTCCCCGAACGCCGAGGGAATTCAAGCGGGTAGCTTTTACGGCACGCACATCATCGGTCCGCTGCTGATCCGCAACAAAGCGATCGCGGATTATTTCGCGGAGAAGCTCATCGGAGAATAACAAAACGCCATATCCGCGGATATGGCGTTTTGTTAATATCGAACGACTTATCCATTTCGCAGACCGTGTCGCAGAACACGTCGATATCGTTCACGCAATCCCGAACACAGCGGTGACGGTAATTGTCCCATTGTCGATTTCCGCGAAAATCTCCCCGTTCATTTTGTGCATAAGCTGCCTGCAAATATACAGCCCCAGCCCGCTGCCGCGAATGTTTTCCGAGTTCGAGCCGCGCCGGAAGCTTTCAAAAATATGCGGCAATTCTGATTTGTCGAGAGCGCAGCCTTCGTTTCTTATCGAGATCAGAACGCCCTCGTCGTCACTTGGAAACAAGATTTCAATGCGCTTTCCGTCGCCGTATTTTATCGCGTTTTCGATAACGTTCTGAAGCACCTCGACCGCGCGGTTCAGATCGCCGTACAACAGCCTGTTTTTATATTCGCCGACGATGAATTCCGTTTTCACAAGCTCCAGCTTTTCAATGTAATATGTCTCAATATTTCGCACCAAATCGGATAAATAAAACTCACCGTTTTCCACGTCAAGGCTGAGAAAATCCTCGCGTGAAGCGGTGATTATTTTTGAAACATAGCTCTCAATCTCGTCCGCTTTTTCGCCTATCGAAACGGCTGTTTCGCGCTGCTTTTCCTCGTCGGAATAGAGCTTTTTCGCCAGCGCGCTTGAGTATAATTTTATCGCCGAAAGCGGCGTTTTTATATCGTGCGAAAGCGACAACAGCAGCATTTTCTTTTCCTTTTGAAGCTCTAATTCACGCTGCTTTTGCCGCTCGATATTTTCGCGGAGCATATCCACTCCCCAGATGAATTTCCCGAAAAAGCGGTTTTTGGTTTCTTTGATAGGCGCGGTAAGATTTCCCTTTGACAATTCGTAGGGAATATCCGTCAGCCGTTTAAAAGGTACAAGAATATTCAGCCTGATATACAGCATAACGGAAATTATCAGGACCGCCATAGCGCCGAGAATGATGTTTACGGTAACGATATGCCGCGTCCCGAAGACACGTCCGGTTTGATAATCAAAGCGGTACAGCTCTCCGTGTATCTCAAGTATCACATAGTCGCTGTCGGTATCAAAGAAATATTCACCGCAGCGCTCTATGTTCGTTACATATTCGCAGTCGGACAGATCGGCTTGACCGTCCGTTTCAATTTGGCGGGCAAGACGGTTTATTTCCACACGATAGGGTCTGCCGCTTTCGGAGCTGTCCGCCGAAAGTACAATATTTGCCGCGGCTAACAGTATCGCCATTGCCGCAATAACCGCCGCGAAAAATTTGTTAAACGCTTTCATATTTGTAACCAACTCCCCACGCGGTCAGTATTCTTTTGGGATTTTTCGGGTCGCGCTCAATTTTTTGACGCAGCCATTTTATATGCACCGTAAGCGTCTGCTGCTCCGAATCGCTGTCGCTGCCCCAGACCGTATTGAACAGATATTCCTTTGAAAGCACGCGCCCTTTGTTTTCGACAAGAAGCGTAAGAAGCTCAAATTCCTTGGCTGTCATTTCTATCAAAGCTCCGTTTTTATACACAAGCCTGTTCTGCTTGTTGATCCGAAGCTCTCCGTCAACAAGCTCGTCCGCGGCATAACGCCGCTTAAAGATACCGCTTATTTTTGCGAGCATTATGTCGATGTCGTAGGGCTTCTCAATATAATCGTCCGCGCCGAGATTTAACCCGAGCAGCTTGTCGTCCTTGCCTGTTTTCGCGCTTACAATTAACACCGGAGTGTTGCTTTCGGCGCGGATCTTTTCGAGAATGTAAAACCCGTCCCTGTCGGGGAGCATTATATCAAGCACAACAAGCCTTGCGCCGTATTTTTCATACAGCGCAAGGCTTTTTTCCGCGTTTTCGGCAGCGGACACCGTGTAATTCTCCGCGCGAAGAAAATCACACAGCACCGCCGCCAGCTCCTTGTTATCCTCAACTATCAGAATATCGATCAATTTATCACCAGCCCATTTCCATAAGCCAGCCGTTCAGCGCGCGTTCGCGGTCGCGCTGCTTTGAGCTGTCGTATTTTTCAAGCGTGTATTCGCCCTTGATATTTCCGTCAACGATGTACAAAATCCTTGTGCATTTTGCGGCGACCTTTACGTCGTGAGTTACAAGCATTATCGTCGTGCCCTCGGCGTTGAGCTTCGCGAGCTCCTCCATTACCTCGTCGGAGGACGTGCGGTTCAGCGCGCCCGTAGGCTCGTCGGCGAAGATCATCTTCGGCTTGTTTATCATGCTTCGGCAGATGCACGCTCGCTGCAATTGTCCGCCCGACACCTCGTTAATGTCGTTGTCCGCGACCTCGATAATCCCGAGCTTGCGCATCAACGCGTGACCGCGCTCGACAGTTTGCTTGCGCGTTTCCTTTATCTTGTCGGACTGGCACGCGGGCAAAATTATATTGTCGAGTACCGACAAATTTTTCAGCATATACATCTGCTGAAATATAAATCCCATTTCGTCAAGCCTAAGCTCAGCGAGCTCCTTTTGGTTCAATTTTCCGATGCTGCGCCCGTTGAACTCGACCTTGCCCGCGGTGATGTTGTCCATTCCCGAAACGGCATACAGCAGCGTAGATTTTCCCGAGCCCGACGGCCCCATTACCGCCACCATTTCGCCCTCGGAAACGCTGAAATTCACGTTCCTCAAAACGTTGTTCTGACGCTTGTTTACCACGTAGGTTTTGCAAAGGTCTTTGACCTCTAAAATATTAGTCATTGCGTTATCCCCTTTCTGTCCTCTGCCCCGTGCAGCGGGGCAGAGGGCAAAGCAATAAATTATTCGTTATTTGAAATTTGCGAGGAAGATATTTTCCTCAAGCCCTGTGCCGAGATAAACGCCGCAAGCGCCGTCACCGCCAGCACTATCAGCGGATAAACTACGTAAACCTCAAGCGGTCGTATGTCGTATTCTATACTGTAAGCGCCCATCATTCGGAAAATCGGCGTGATTATCAACGTCGACAGCGGCGATGAGAGCAGCGCGCCCGCAAGCACCGAAATCAGCAGCACAATTCCGATACGCAAGGTCTGCCACAAGATCAGCGAATTGTTTTTAAAACCTATCGCTTTTAAAAGCGCGATCTCGCCCTTTTCCTTGGTGATGAAGCTCTTTACCATAAGCACCGCCACAAGCGCGTTTATTCCGAGAATTATGCACAATATCAACACCTTCATACTGT
>CAYSHU010000104.1:0-7735 GCA_964430965.1 uncultured Ruminococcus sp.
TCTACCAACTGAGCTATAACAGCATTATTATTACAACAGTAATATTATACCACACCTTTTTTAATTTGTCAAGGGGTTTTTTGAAAATTTTTGTGTTGATTTTTCCTGCGAAATATGATATAATTAAAGAAAATGTTCAGAAATATTCAGAAAGAGGAATTTGAATGAAGATACTTTGCGTTGATTACGGTGACAGCAGAACGGGACTTGCGATAAGCGACGAGGGGGAATTTCTCGCGTCGCCGCTGGAAACGGTTTATATGCACGATTTCGACCGCTGCGCCGCGCTGGTGGCGAAAGCCGCGGCAGAAAACGGGGCGGGGCTTATAATCGTCGGGGAGCCGATAAATATGAACGGCACGCGCGGCGAGCGCTCGGAAAAGTGCCGCCTTTTCGCGGACAAGCTCCGCGAGCTTACGGGGCTTTCTGTAAGAATGTGGGACGAGCGCTCGTCCACCGTCACGGCTATCGGCTATATGAACGAGATCAACAAGCGCGGCAAAAAGCGCAAGGCTGTGCTCGACCAGGCCGCCGCGGCTGTGATTCTCGACAGCTTCCTCGATTACAGAAAGAATCACCCCGAAGATTGATAATTTGAGGTAATGAAGATGTACAGAATTGCGTTCACGGGACACCGCCCCAACAAGCTGCCGTACTTAAACGAGCTCGACCCCAGGTGCGTTGAGCTTAAAAATCGCCTTGAGGTGACTATCCGCGAGTTTATAGCAAATGGCGCAGACGAGTTTTATTCGGGAATGGCGCTGGGCGTGGATATGTGGGCAGCGGAAATCATTCTCAGGCTGAAAGAGGAGTTCCCGAACATTCATCTCACCGCCGTTATCCCCTGCCCCACGCAGGCGGAAAAGTGGGGAAAGGCGCTCAAGACACGCTATAACAGCATTTTAGCGCGGTGCGACAAAGTCATCACAATCTCGAAGTGCTATGATGAAAAATGTATGCAGAAGCGCAACAGGGCGCTCGTCGAGCTTTGTGATGTCCTTATCGCGGTTTTTGACGGCTCGCGCGGGGGCACAATGCAGACAGTAAATTATGCCGGGGCAGAGCACAAGAGAATCATACTGCTCAAGCCGTAAAGCAAGCGCCGATTTTTTAAATCGGCGCTTTAGTTATTTGTTTTCAACTTCCTCGGGAGTATTTTCGGCTTCTTCTTCGGGCTGTTTTTCCTCAACGGAAACCGTGATATCCCGTGGGATTTTGCTCTTGCCCTTTGCCTTGTTTTCCCAGACAAGCACGCTGTCGAGCTTGCCCTCTCGGACAATATCGAGGAACACGCTTACGAGCTCGGGGTTTAGCTGCTTGCCCGAAATGCGCACCATTTCATCCATTATCGTTTCGGCGTAGAGCTGCTTGCGGTAAGGTCTTGTGGAGTTCATCGCGTCAAACGTGTCCGCGACCGCGATTATCTGCGCCGTCTGCGGGATTTCCTCGCCCTTTTTCCCGAACGGATAGCCTGAGCCGTCAATGTGCTCGTGGTGGAAACCCGCGCCTACGGCGAGCTCGGGGCGGATCTCAATCTCCTTAAGAATATCATAGCCGTTCATCGCGTGCTGGCTGATTATCTCAAATTCCTCGTCGGAGAGCTTCTGCGGCTTGCCGAGAATTCTGTCGGGAACGGCGATTTTTCCTATGTCGTGCAGAAGCCCGATGTTGTAAATATCCGTCACCTGCTGCTCGTCATAGCCCAGCTTTTCGGCAATCATAGAGGCATACTTCGCGACGCGGAACGAGTGACCGTTTGTGTATTTGTCCTTAAAGTCGATGCACTTCGCGAACGCCTTGATAATCTGATTTACAAACGTGCGGTTTTCCTCCTGCTTTTTGAGCAGACGGCGCGTTTTAACTCTGCCGAGGATAATCAGCGTGAGCATCGCCGCCGCGATAATTGCGAAAACAACAATAATCCAGAACCACACGTGCTCAAAAAACGCTTTTTCCTTGATAAATTCCACCGTGAAGGTTTCGGTGTCCTCGCCCGTCATTGTGTCGACAACGGAGAATTTGAACGTGTATTTTCCGGAGCTCAGGTTCGTGTAGCTTATCGGCTGCATTTCCTGCTTCGTGAACGTTATCTTGCTGTCGTCGAAGCCCTCCAGGCAATACGAAAGCCGCGGGTTTGTCAGCAGCGAGGTCGGTGCGAACGCGTAAATCGTCAGGCGCTTGCAGTCCGACGGGATGACCACGGGCTCGTCGCCCGAGATTGTAACACGCCTGTCGTCTATCTCGATATACGGAACGGAGAGCTTTATGCCGCTTACGGTGTTGCGCTGGTCGTTGATATTTATCGACGAAACTCCCGAAACGCCCGCGATGTAAAGCGTGCCGTCCTCGGAAACGCAGCTGTAGGAATTCGCCGTAGCGACGCACGGCAGCCCGCAGTTTACATCATAAAACGAATACTCAAGCTCCTCGCCGCTAAGCATATTATCGCGGTTTATCGAATAAACGCCGTTGCTGGAAAGTATCCATATCCTGTCCTGATTATCGAAGAAAATGTCAAAGTTATTTGAGTACGGGAAGCCGGTTATCGTGCGGATCTCTTCTTTTTCCTTATACTCCATATAAGCCACGGAGTTGCCCGTGATGACCCAGATGCCGCCCGTTTTCGGGTCCTCCTTCAGACGGAGGATTATTTCGGACTTCAGACCGTCGTCAAAGCCCAGCCGCCCGATTACGTTCTCGCGGTCGGTGATTACAATTCCGCCGCCGTCGCTGCCCATATAAATATGCCCGTTGCTGCCGCCGCAAACAGTGAGGATTTCCGTGTTGCCGATGCCGCTGCTCTCGTCGAACGTTCTTTCGATTTTGCCGTCCTTTATCAGCGACACGCCGCCGCTTGTCGCCGCGACTATCGTGCCGTCGTCGAGCTCGGTCATAGAGCGCACTCTGTCCGATTTCATTCCGTTTTGCGTGTTGAAGCACTCGCGAGAGCCGTCCGCGCCGTTGTAGCAAATCAAGCCATTTTCGCTGTAGGTGCAGAGCCAGAGCCTGTCGCCCGCGGAATTCACCTTAATACAGCGAATTCTCACGCCATCAAGCTCCGTTGTGAGGTCGGTCGTTTTTTGATTTCCCTTTTCATCGAGAACGATAAGTCCCTTATCCGTGCCGATGTACAGCTCGTTATTGTAGAGGCACGTCGTGTTCACAACGCTCGAGTCCAGCCCCGCCTTTTCGCTTACGTTCGAGAAATCGCACCCGACGACCTTCATAACGCCCTGCCGCGACGAAACGAACCACAAATTGCCCTCATAGTCCGTCATCACGTTCTCAACGGAGTTGTTCATCGGGAAATCGGGATACGGCGTGTAGAAGCCCAAGCCGCTGAGCATCCCGACGCCGCTGTCCGTGCATACCCAAAACGAGCCCGCGTTATTGAAATTATCGGGGCAGACAGCGTTGATATTCGAGTGGGGAGCTGTTGAATACGCCCGCAAATCGGACATTCCGTTAAAAATATCGCCACAGATAACATAGCTTTCCGTCGTGCCGATAAACACTCTTCCGCGGGTGGTCGGATCGGGAGTTATGCAGTTCGCCGTGCCGTAGCTCAGCCTCTTGCTTTCAAAGGAGCTTGTGATCTTTAAGTCCTCAAGCGAAAAGCAGACGCCGTCCGTCGTACAGCCGTAGATAACGCCGTCAACGCATTTGGAGAGGTTTTTTAAATACTTCCAATTAACAACGGGGTCGTCAATTGCGACTGCCTTGCCGTTTTCATCTATGTAAGCGAGCCCCTCGGTCGTCGCGAAAATAATCCGCCCGCTGTCGTCCTGCGTAATCGAGCGCACGGAAAGCGAGCTGAGCCCCGCCTCGCGCCCGTAGAACGTGTATTCGCCGTTGGTAAACAAAACCAGGCCGCTGTCGTTTGTGCCTATCCAAAGCCTGTCGTCCTTATCTATAAACAGGCTCACGACGCTTGTGATGCCTGTCTGCGCGCTGAACCGCGTGAACGAAACGCCGTCATAGAACGTCAGCCCGCTGTAACTGCCGATAAAAATATACCCGTCCTCGGACTGCACAATGGCGTTCGCCTCGGACGTCGGCAGACCGTTGGTGTTGTTGTACAAAACCGCCGAGTAACTGCCGGATTTAAATCCGTCAATCCCCGAAATCGTCCGCGCCGACGCGCTTTTCGGTATCAGAAAAGTAAAAACCACAACCGCCGCCAGCGCCGAAATAAATCTATACAGCTTCAAAATTTCGCCCCCTTTTTAGAAGCAAGAAAATAACATTTGTTTAGTCCATACTTACATTATAACATATAAGATGACTGTTGTCAACAGTTGATTTAAGAAGCAAGAGGCAAGAGCCCACGCTCTTGCCTCTTGCCTCTAATCTCTAAACGCATTCTCAATGCAGATTTCCACCAAGCGCCCCGCAAGCTCGGCGGCTTGCTCTATCGGGCAGCCCTCGGGGTGGTTGTGCCACTCTAAGTACATATTGAAAAATCCGCCGACAATGAACGGGGAGATAACCGCGGCGTTCGCGCCGTGGCGCTTGCAGAGCTGCTCGAGCAGCGTGTCGGTCATTCCCTTAATGACGCTTTTCAGCCTTGACATCAGCATACTTCGCATATCCACGCGCACGAGCTGGAAATAATAGCTGAACTCCACTGTAATAAGCGAATTCAGTCCGATGAACAGATCGTAGGCGCTCTGGCGCGGAGTTTTGCGGTCGATGCCCTCAACAAGCCGCCCAAGAGCCTCCACCAGATCGCCCTCGATCTCCTCCAGAATATCCGTTATGCTGTGATAGTGGGTGTAGAACGTTCGGCGGTTTACATTCGCCTCCCGCGTGAGCTCGCTTATGCTTATCGAGGAGATGTCCTTTTCCTCCATAATCCTGAAAAGCGCCGCCTTTATCGCCTTTTTCGTGCGGATGACCCGTTTATCAAAATCGTGCCGAGACGAACTTTCGCTCATAACACCAACCCCTTTAATCAGACTCAGGCCGAAATAAACAACAACTGTGAATAATTATATTATAGCGCGTTTTCCATAAAATGTCAAGTATATTTTTCGGGAATTTTCCGCAGCGCGCAAAAGCGGCTCTCCCCGCCTGCTGCGGGGAGAGCCGTGGATTTTAATCAAACAGCACGATTTTTCCGAGCAATTTCGTTTCCTTCACGTCGATAACGCGCTGGTTCGCGCTGCCTTTCCAATGGAGCTTCGCGTCGAGCTGCTCTTTTATAAACCTGCCGTCGACTATCACGTCGCAATAATCCGTGACCTCAAGCGCGCTTATCTCCTCGAACGTGTAGCCCGTGTAGAGCCAGATCGTCTTTTCGGGGAATTTCTCGCGGCATTTCTTCGCGAGCCTTGTTATTTCGGCGCGGTTTTGCGGGTGGAGAGGATCTCCGCCGCTGAACGTTATGCCGTTTATGTAGTCGGGGCTCAGCTTCTCGAACAGCTCCGTCTCCGCCGCCTCGTCAAACGGCAAGCCTCCGTCGATATCCCACGTTATCGGATTGTGGCAGTCCTCGCAGCGGTGCTCGCACCCCGCGACCCAGAGGACAGTCCGCAGCCCGTCGCCGTTGAGCATATCGTCGGTCGTTATGTTATGGTAACGCATTAAGTCCTCACAATCTCGGCAGTTCTCCCCGCCGGAGGCGGGGAGAACTAACTATCAACTTTCAACCGTTCTCACGTATTTTTTCTGTCATCGATCTCAACAATCGGCGCAGGCATATCAATTACGCTGTTTCTCCAAAGTAACGCCGACATAAGCAGCGCGCATGAAGCATACTGAAGTATGCCGCCTGCCGCATACAATATCGACGAAGCGCCAAAAATAAACGCAAGTGGCAAGGTCATCGCCGAATAAACCGCGCCGCAAACAATTATAGGGATAACGGCGGCTTTGCGTGAGTGTATATTCCCCGTTTGAGCCAATATCATCATCAAAATGCAGCAAGACAAGAAGCTGCATGAAATGCCGCCGGAGTTCGCCGTGATATATTGGAATATTCCCAATATCAGATAACATGACCAACCCGCGATCAAAAACCACAAATTCTTTCTCGCCAAAAGCGTCCCCAAAACCTGTAATACGCATGCCGAGAAATACAAGATATCTTCGATCAGCAAAATAACGAAAAACCCGTATGTGTCCCCGACAAGATTGCCGAAAAAGGGAATATGATTGTAAAAATAAACCGCCTGCGTTGCCGTAAGTATTATAAAACACAATATTATGCTGACCTCCGCCGCAAAAAACAGCGGTGAGCTTTTGGGGATAATATACGCTTTTTCTTTCATTCAAGCACTCCTACATACTCTTCCTGTCCGCGATCTCCGCCATTTTCGCGGCGTTGAGCCTCGTGTCGCCCTTTACTCTCGAATAGCTGAGATAGCCGTTCATACGGTCGATTTTCGTGAGGTTCTTGCTGCCGCACTTCGGGCAGACGTCCATTTCAAGCTGCTCGTAGCCGCAGTCGTCGCAGTACGCGAGCGAGAGGTTCACGCCCTCGTAGAAGCCCTTTTGCATGGCACGGCGCACAAGGCTCTTCACCGCGCCCTTGTTGTAGTCGATAGGATAGCGGACATACTGTATCTTGCCGCCGTTGAACAGGTTCCAGAAACGCTCCTCGCGGTCTTGCTTCTGAATAGGCGTGATGTCCTCGGAAACGTGGCAGTGGAACGAGTTTGACACATAATCACGGTCGGAAACGTTCTCCACGATACCGTACTTTTTACGGAACTGCTGTATCTGCAAGCCGCAGAGGTTCTCCGCGGGAGTGCCGTATATAGCGTACAGATGACCGTCCTCTTTCTTGAAGTCGGCTATTCGCTTGTTAATGAACTCCATAGTCTTAAGCGCGAAGCTGCCGTCCTCGGATATGGACTTCTTATCTGCTATCTGCTCCAGCTCGTTGAGCGCGGTTATGCCGAAGCTCGCGGTCGCCGCCTTCAGCAGCGGCTTTATCTTATCGTGAATGCCCAGGTGTCCGCCGAGGAAGCCGCCCTCGCAATATGCCAAGGGATTGGTGGAAGCTTTCATCTCGCCGAGATAATCATAGGTCTTGCAATGTATCTTTCTTATAAGGTTGAGGTAATAGTCCAGGACCTCAAAGAAATCCCTGCCCTCCTGCACGGACTTCGCGTAGATCATCGGCAAATGCAGCGAAACTGCGCCGATGTTAAAGCGTCCGATAAAGATCGGCTTGTCGTACTCGTCGGCGGGCTCCATGCCTCCGCGCTCGAACCACGGCGAAAGGAACGCTCTGCAGCCCATAGGACTGATTATTCTGCCGTATTGCTTATACATAGATGCGACATAACCGTCACCTGTGAGCGAAAGCCAGTCGGGGTACATAGCCTTCCGCGAGCACTCTATCCCCGCCTCGAACACGTCCTCAAGCTCTCCGCCCGGACCGTGGAGGTTTTCGTCGTACAGGAACACTATTTTCGGGAACAAAACGGGCTTCTTGCAGGTTTTCTTGCCCTGACCGTTCTTGCGGACTTCAAGCATTATCTTGCAAGCCATTTTCGCAAATTTGCCGCGTCCCACACCCGCCGTCATCGTGATGAACGGATAATCGCCGCGGGATGAGCTTACGGAATTGAACTTGTACTCCCACCCCTGGAAGCCCTGACGGAAGTCCGTTTCGATGTCCTTCATCGCCTCGCGGTCCGCGATCTCGTCGGTCACGCCAAGACTCTTGTAGCGCTCAAACTGCTTGTCGTAGGTTTTCTGCGCGTACGGTTCAAGCAGGATATCC
>CAYSHU010000105.1:0-7701 GCA_964430965.1 uncultured Ruminococcus sp.
GTATGAGCGCCTGCAAGGTAAACGCCGTTTCCATGAACGAGGATAAAGCGGCGAAAATCGACAACGACAAGTGCATTTCCTGCGGCGCGTGCGTTTATCAGTGCCCGTTCGGCGCGATAACCGACAAGTCGTTTATTATCAACGTCATTGATATGATACAGAAAAGCGAGCAGAACAAGAAATACAAGGTCTACGCGCTTGTAGCGCCAGCAATAGGCTCGCAGTTCGCTTACGCGAAGCTCGGGCAGGTCGTCGCGGGGATTAAGAAGCTGGGCTTCTATACCGTAATCGAAGCGGCGCTCGGCGCGGATATGGTGGCGTATATGGAGAGCAGGGAGCTTGCGGAAAGCGGCGACTATCTCACGTCGAGCTGCTGCCCCGCGTTCGTAGACTACATTCACAAGAGCTTTCCGAGCATTGCAGACCATATCTCGCATAATCTCTCACCTATGGCGACAATCGCGCAGTATATAAAATCCACCGATCCCGAGGCGAAGGTAGTGTTTATTGGTCCGTGCACGGCTAAGAAAATGGAATTCCAGAAGGAAACCGTGCGTCCGTATATCGACAGCGTTATAACGTTTGAGGAGCTTCAGGCGCTGTTTGACAGCAAGGACTTCGATATTCGCGAGCTGGAGGAGGACATTCTCGAAAACGCGTCCTACTACGGGCGAATCTTCGCAAGGAGCGGCGGTCTGGCGGACGCGGTGCAGCAAGCGCTCAAAGAGCAGAATCTCAGCGACTTTGAGCTCAAGGCGGTTTCCTGCGACGGCATTGAGGAGTGCAAAATGGCGCTGCTGAAGAAGAGTAAGAACGCGCTTGACGCGAACTTCATCGAGGGCATGGCGTGCGTAGGCGGGTGCATAGGCGGCGCAGGCTGCCTTACTCACGGTGAGAAGAACAAGGCAGAGGTCGACAAATACGGCAAGGAGGCAATCGAGAAAACCATTTCCGAGGCAATCAGTCTTGTTAAGCTCCCGGAAGAGCAGCACTCTTAGAGGTAAGAGCTACATATGGGCGGAGTGTCAGCACCGAGCGTTTTTTCAGTATTTCGTTCGGCTTCATAAAAATTGCATCAAAGGTCGTGTATCAAACCAATCATCGTAACAATAGCGTGTGGTCGCGGAAAAAGAGCCTGCTAAGCGAACGAAGTGAGCCGGTTTTCCGCGACTTTAAAATCCCAAAAAACAAACCCCTCGCGAATGGGTGATAATCTTAACGAAGAAATCACAAAAACCGAATAGGATAGTAAAACGGCGTAGCCTTTCGGATACGCCGTTTTGTATATTATCATTACCAATCAGGAAAAAAGATTGTTTTCGCCGTATGACAGCGACACTACAGTGAGTTTATCCCCTTTCGTCCGTGAAATCGTCAACCCATTTGTCTTTCACCAGCAAAAATGTCAAGATATTTCGCAAACCTTCTCCATAGGAACATTGGGTTTCAAAAAGGAATCGGTGATTTTTTGGTGCAGATAATAATTACCAAGCAGGCTGTTACAATGCGGACAAATATTCGCCGCATATGTTTTGTAAGCGCGTTTGGTTTTAACCTTTTTGATATTGGGAAATTTGCCGCTGTCGATTACCTTATCATCCAATTCGTCATCATCGCCCAAAACCTTTATCGGATAATTCAAAGCGTCGGAACTGCTATCAAAATAAGGATTGTCTTTATGAGAGGGCATTTGGGAATAAACCAAACAAACATAGCTCATATCCAAAGGGAAAACAACATCGTTTTCATACTCATGAAAAACCAGATATGTATAATATGTAACCGGCTTGTTACAATTATAACACGTTGAATCAAATTTATAGATATTCATATCATCCTCCTAAATCACTACAGTGTTTCTTAACTTCATTTAGACGATCAGACCGTCCGAAATCTCAATCGTTCGAGAACATTGCGCCGCAATCTCGGGGTTGTGCGTGACGATAAGTATCGTTTTCCCCTGCTCGCGGTTCATTTTGAGGAGCAAGTCCATAACCTCTTTTCCCGACTTTTCATCGAGATTTCCCGTCGGCTCGTCGCAGAGCAGGACCTCGGGATCGTTTATCATCGCCCTCGCAATCGCCACGCGCTGCTGCTGACCGCCCGAGAGCTGCGAGGGATAATGGTTGATGCGCTCCGAAAGGCCGAGACTGTCTACTATTTCCCGATAATTATCCGCGGATCTTTTCGCCAAACGCGCGGGCAACAGGATATTTTCCGCCGCCGTAAGCTCCGGCAGTAAATCGAAAAACTGAAACACAAACCCGATGTGCCGAAGCCTGAAATCCGCCGATTTACTGTCGTCCAGCAATGTTACGTCTGCATCATTATAAAAAACCTTGCCGTCCGTCGCCTCGTCAAGGCAGCCGAGCAGGTTCAGAAGCGTTGTTTTGCCGCTGCCGGATTTGCCGATAATCGCGACAAGTTCGCCATCTGCGACAGTGAGGTTTGCGTCTTTTAACGCTGTTACGGCGCTCTCCCCCTTGCCGTAGGTCTTGCATAAATTCTCGGTTTTTATCATTGTCTTGTCCTCCCCTCGCTTAAATCCCCCGCGATATCCCGCTTAAATTTTTTCAGCGCGATTGTTGTCAGAATAACCGTTACCGCGCAAATCACCGCGAACAGTATCAGCATAGGGATTTCCGCCTTTGGGTTCCACATTCCGTTGTCAAGGAAAAACAGCCTTCTTATTATGCTCATTTGGTCGCGCAGGGCGTTCACTTTCGCGTCCAGTTCCTGACTTTCCGACGCGGACAGCCCGCCAAGGAATTGAAGCCGCTCCAGTTCCTGCCGCACGTCCATTTGCTCCATAAACCACGCACCGAGTTTTCCCATAACAAGCTGCGATATTCTTACCAAGCCGAATGCCATTGCAGACGCGATAAGCGGGATTTTGAGACTGCTCAGCATAAGCCGTTTTCGGACAGCCGAGACGGGTGCTCCGACCGCGCGGATTACCGAAACCTCGTACTTGTTCGCGCGGATTTTCATTCCTATTCCGTTAAAATAAGCGGAAAATCCGAGGAGCGACATCGAAATCAAAATCAACGCGATACCGCCGAGCTTTTTCATTTTGTTCACAAAAATCTCACGCTTTAATTCTTTAAGCGAGACGAGGGACGCTTCGGCGGAAAGCGGGAACGGCGCGCCCGTCACTTCTTCAAACGTAAACGCTTCCGAATAAGCGGCGCTCGGCGCGCCCATTGCCAAAGCGCCTGCGGAAGTCGTGAGGAAATTCCATTTGCGCTCGTCATCGTTATAATATTGCGCGGCTTTTCTTGTTAAATCGGGGGCGCTTTGCGGAATTTGCAAAACCGCGCTGACCGTTACCTCCTCGCTCGTGATATTCCCCACGCCGTAGCCGTCCGTGTTCGCCTCGGCCATATAAAGCGTTATTTTCTCGCCAACCTCGAACGGTGGCGTTCTGCCTTGATATATCACGAGAATTTCCTCGCCGGAATTTATCGCGTCAAGAGCTATTTCTCCGCTTTGAACATACTCCGTGAAGGAGCTTATCGTACCCCCGTCCGCGAGCCTTGTCGGAGCTTGGTACAAGTGCTTTGAGCCTAATTCGCCCTCGTCAAAGAAGTTTTGGTATTTCTCGGCAGATATCGCAAGAAACAGCCTTCGCACCTCTTCGTGCGATAAATCGATTTCTCCGCCGTAATCGTCGACTGCTTCCTCGGCGGCAATAAACAGGTACCCCATTTCCCCCGTGGAAACCGTTCCTGCTGGGAGTTTGGCGGCGGTGTCGTCATCAAATCCTTTAGTTTCATCTGGATTTATCGCCATAAAATGTTGCGAAGAAGGTCTGTCCTGGTGACCTATTCCCGTCGTTATCGGCGGCGCACAGAAGTAATATTCCACAACATTATTTTCGTCTAAATCAATTTCGCCCGCGTAATAGTTGTCGACCTCAAACGGCATCGTCAGCCAAAGCCGCATATCTTCCTTGCCCGTTCGCGTGAAGTACAGATAGCTCATAATCACCGAAAAACAAATCAGCGCAAGCGAAGCCGTCTGCACGACGGTCACGCTCCCGTTTGCGAACACGCGCCCGAAGCACCTCGAAAGCGAGCGCGGATATTTCATATCGCGCAGTCGCTTAGTTTTCGGTTTTGACACGAGCACGCAAAGTAGATATGCCGGCACAAACACGGCTATCGAGCAAATTATCGCGTACAAAAACGGCTCGCGCGTATTGTTTGTAATGATGTAATGTGACGAAAATCCGCTGAGTGGCTCTTCGTCGAGGACATTTACTTTGTAAGCGAAAATCCCACCGTAAACCGCGCAGCCCGCCGCAATTCCGATTATTGTCTGAATTACCATGAAAAACGCGCACTCGACAATGTATAATTTAGTGATAACACCGCGCCCCGTGCCTATTCGTTTGAGCGTAGTTATCCAAGCAGAGCGTTCCGAAAAGACAGACTTCATCACGGAGAATACGGACAGGAGCGCTATTGCGATGCCGATGTACGCGATGAACATTAAAAACGTGCTGTTGTCTACATCGTAAAGATCGTAGCTCTCAACATTGTAGTCATAATTGCAGTATACCCAGCGTTCGCCCTCGATGTACACGAGTTCTTTTAAAATGTCCTCGTATGCCTTCCGTCCGTCAAGCTCTTTCGCGTGTTCTTCCATTCCCGGCAGAAGCGCGTCATTATAATAATTCCCTAGAAAATCCACGCGGTAAAGCGGCTTGTTTTTGCTGTCGCCGATGAATATTGTAGGAAGCTTGTGGTTGTCGTAACCCCAATAATCGATGTTCTGCGAACCGAAGCGGTAATAGTGTCCGGGGGCTTCTATAATGCCCGTAACCGTGTATGTTTCGCTGTCGAGCGTGATTTCCTCGCCGCATTTGCCGACCCAATACAGCTTTTCAATCGTTGTTCGTTCCAGCGCGATTTCCGAGGACGTTTCGGGGAGTCTGCCCTCCGAGAGCGGGAGATGATAGAGTCCATACTCATCGTGGAGAACTCCGACAAGGAAGCGGTTCGCGGTGTTTCCGAGCTCCCCCACAACATCAAGATAGCCGTAGGTGTATTTCGTTTTTCCCTCGGTTACCTTTGCGAGTATCTCGTCGTCGGAGTTGCCGATAATTACGTCAAACGCCCCCTGCCCGTTTTGGCGGTTGTCCAGCCCGCGCACGTAAACCTCGCGCTGCATAATTAGCACGACGAAGACCATTGCCGTGAGGAGCACCCCCGAAAAAACGACCGCGGCGAGGTTCTTTTTGTGTTTTTTCCAGTATTTCGGAATTAAATACGCAGATGTTTTCATGGCGTGAACTCCAATCCGGTAAAGTTGTTCTGCCGAAACATTGGAGTGTATCGGCAGAACGTATATTAACCTTGATACCTGAGGCAACGAGCAATGCTGAAGTTATTTGTGAGCGCCGTCAGCATAGCTTATCTCCAAGGAACCGCCCACCGTCGCAGAATCGTCAGACTTAACACCGACTGTATATTTGCCGGCTTTAAGTTTTACGGAAGTAGTAAGCGTGTTAGGCATTCCTGACACATAAGTAGGCGTGGTAAATGTTTTACTTGCCTCGCTTTCGCCGTTCCTAAAGAACATAATTGTCGAGCTTGGAATGGTTGTAGTAAATTTGAGATTGAGCGTCTTTTCGTTATCAAGCTCAAAATACGATGAGCCGGATGTCATGCCGTTGCTATCACAATCTTTGTATGTGATAGTGATTGTATAACCTTTGGCTGTTCCGACGCTGGTAAATGTTAAGGAACCACCCGCAAATGCCGTAACGCCAAGCGCTGCAAACATCATAATAACCGCCATAAGTACAGCTGTTACGTTCTTAAAGTATCTTGTTTTCGTCATAATAGACCTCCTTGTTGTCCGTGGGGCTAAGCCCCACTCTCGTCTTGCCAAAAATTCCCACTCTATCTTTATAGACAGATTTTTTGCGCAAATATTACACCTAATCGTAGATTTTGTATAACTTCACAAAAATCTCAGGGAATTTTGGTACTTTTAACCAACTGTTTTTTCGCCACTGTAGACCGTAAACTTTTCGGTCTTGCCGTTCTTGTCCGTCAGTTTGAAAACCGACTTTAAGCGATACTTTCCACTTTCCAAATCGCTTTTGGTGTTGCTGAATGAAATAACACTCGAATTTACGGTTTTTGTCCAACTCGCGTCTTTTACACCAGACCACGACCACAGGAAGCCCTGTTTTTGCAATGTTTGCTCAACGGTTATGCTTACGGCACCAGATCCATCTTCGCTGCTTGTGCAGTAGGCGGTTCTTCCGATTATGCCAAGACTGCTACTAGGTCTTTCCGCAAGTTCGTAAAGCGGAGCAATGCCGTTCACAACAGACAAAGACGTTGTCTCCGCATAAGCAGAAGCGGTAAGACCGGTACAAAAAATCATTGCACTCATAAGTATCGCCAGAATTCTCTTAAAAACCATTAGAATCTCCTCCCTTCAACTTTATTAGAGGTTTTTCATTCCTCTATAAATTAAGTGTTCAGAAGGAGTTAAATTTGCCCACTAAATTTTTAATTTTCTAAAACTTTGGCACTTTTCGCCAAATTCAGTAGTGAGTTTTTAGGCATATCGCCAGATAATATTATGATGTATTCTCCGCTGTCCCATATAACGTGTGAAGAATTGAGTTCATCATTGCTAAAGTCAATAAAAACTCCTGCGTGCCCATTTATCTCCACTTCGACCAGTTTGCCTTTTTCGGTGTTAAAATGAATTGGATCAAATTTAGACTTAACCCTTTGCTCAAAAGTGATTGTCTGACACGTTTGTCTGTTTTCATAGGCTATGTATTCATAAAAGGGGGTTGAATCTGTATCAAACACTTCAAATCCTTCCGGCAACTCAGGTAGATAATATTTATCCTCAATTATTGTTGGGCAGTTTTCCGTATCAATAGGGAACAATTCGGTGTATTCTCTGTAGACCTTGCCGTGAAAGCCTTGAGAAATGAAGTATGCAGCAGTAAAACCTGTAATTACAGCCAGAATGATTACCAAAAGGGCGACGGTGAGCCTTCTGCGAATGGTCATTGCTCTTATTTCCGACTGCGGACGCAAGTGCCGTGTGTTTTTGTCGTATAATTTGAAAATGCGTTTCATTGCGCGGTCGTGCTTCTTTGAAGTTTCAAATGCAGGCATATCGGCATAGCTTGCAAGCTCGCGCTCAGCCATTTCCTCAATAATGGAAGCGAAAATACTTTCAGACATTGTTTTTGCTCCTTTCGTCAATAAATTTTTTAACGGATTTTCTTGCAGCATAAAGCCGTTTATAAACGACTGAAACGGGGATGTTCAGAGCCTTACCGATCTCACCCGCAGGCAATCCGGTCGAATACGACAATATTAAAACAGTCCGTTGGGTTTCGGGAAGACTCTCGATAAAAGCAAGTATCTCATTGCGTGAGATCTTATCGAAAAACGAATTTTCGATCAAATTCTCATCATTTCGAAAAACAACATCTTCGGAAATCTCCACTGTCTGATGCTTTTTGTTTTTATTAAACATATAGATAGACACGTTTTTCACAACTGCCGCCATATACACAACCCTTTTGCCCTCGCCTAGCGAGAAAAATATATCGGGCTTATCCGCAATTCTCAAAAAAGCCTCTTGAACAGCGTCCTCCGCCTTATCTTCGTTTTGCAGATTTTTATAAGCAACCTTTAAAAAGAAAGTCTTGTT
>CAYSHU010000106.1:0-7647 GCA_964430965.1 uncultured Ruminococcus sp.
CGGGCACGGTGGAGGTCTTTTACAAAAATAAGGAAAACCTCGAAAAGAAAGCGGGCGAACCGCTGGATATCAAGTATATCCTCGATGTGCGGGAGTTTCCCGACAGCCCCTATGCCGAAAAGTTCACAAAGGATTTTAATGTGATTTTAAACGACCCCGAGGTCAAGGTCATCGCGGAGGTCATCGGGGGGCTTAAGTTCTCCTACGGCTACGTAAAATCCGCGCTTGAGGCAGGAAAGAGCGTCGTTACGTCAAACAAGGAGCTTGTCGCCGCAAAGGGCGCGGAGCTGTTAAGCATCGCTAAGGCGAAGAACGTAAACTTCTTCTTTGAGGCGAGCGTCGGCGGCGGAATACCGATCATCAAGCCGATTCACGCTTGCTTGGAGGCAAACGAGATTGATGAGATCGCGGGAATTCTGAACGGCACGACGAACTTTATCCTCACGAAAATGATCCGCGACGGAATGGACTTCGGCGAGGCTCTGAAAATCGCGCAGCAGCTCGGCTACGCCGAGCACGACCCGACTGCCGATGTTGAGGGCATCGACGCGTGCAGAAAAATCTGCATACTCGCGTCGCTGGCGTTCGGGCGGCATATTTATCCCGAAAACGTGCACACCGAGGGCATTACCAAGGTAACGCTCCAAGACGTTGAATATATGGAAAGCTGCGACTCCAAGATAAAGCTCATCGGCTGCGCGCGCCGCGAGGACGGCGGGAACATCTCGATAGGAGTTTTCCCCGCGGTTATCAAGGACGAAAGCCAGCTCGCGGGAGTAAACGACGTGTTCAACGCGATTCTGGTGCGTGGCGACGCTACGGGCGACGTTGTTTTCTACGGCAAGGGCGCGGGAAAGCTCCCAACAGCCTCCGCGGTGGTTTCGGATATCATTTCGGCGGTGAAGCACGCCGAAACGAGCCGCTCGCTTACGTGGGCGGACAGCGACCAGTCGTTCGTTCTGCCGTTCGAGCGATTCAATTGTGCAAATTACATCAGACTTAAAGCAAAGAATACCGACGTTACCAGGGCGGTCGTAAAGGCGGTTTACGGCGACGTTGAGTGTTTGTCCTCAAAAAATCAACCCGAAAACGAGCTTGCGTTCATCACCCGGGAAATGTCCGAAAAGGACGCGCTCGCAGCTTGCGAAAAGGTTTCCGACGGCGCGGAGATTCTTGGAAGAATTCGAGTGCTTGATTATTGATTCTCGATAGTTTTCGATATTTTCCTATAACTTCGATTATTTTGGGTGATTTTGGGAGGTAACGCATGAGTGATTTGACAAGCGGCTTGGCACAACCGAAATACAAACGCGTATTGCTTAAGCTTAGCGGCGAGGCGCTTGCGGGCGACAAGGATATGGGACTGGATTTCCCCACTATCGAGAATATCTGCAAAAGCATCAAGAAAACTGCAGACGCGGGCGCGCAGATAGGAATTGTTGTCGGCGGCGGGAATTTCTGGCGTGGAAGAAATGACAAAACAACGGACAGAGCCCGCGGCGACCATATCGGTATGCTCGCGACAACAATGAACGCTCTCGCGGTTGCGGACGTTCTCGAGGACTTGGGCGCGGTGGTGAGAGTGCAGACGGCGATTACGATGCAGCAAGTCGCGGAGCCGTTTATCCTCGGCAAGGCGCTTCGGCATCTCGAAAAGGACAGGATTGTCATTTTCGGGTGCGGCACGGGAAACCCGTTCTTCTCGACGGACAGCGCGGCGGCGCTCCGCGCGGCGGAGCTCAACGCGGACGTTATTCTCAAGGCGACTATGGTAGACGGCATCTACGACAAGGATCCCAAAAAGTTTGCGGACGCGGTGAAGTACGACGTGATTACTCACCACGAGGTGCTTGTAAAGCGCCTTCGCGTAATGGACGGCACGGCGGCTTCGATAAGCACCGACAACAATATTCCGATTATAGTGTTCGATTTAAGCCGCCCTGACAACATCTACGACGCGGTTATGGGCAAGCAGGTGGGAACGCTTGTTACCAAACACCGTTCACACGAATAATTCTCGCGAGTAATATTTTATAGAAACGGAGAAAAGCTATGAAAGAAGTAATCGATAATACAAAAGAGAGAATGGGCAAGTGCATAAACGCGCTTGAAAGCGAGCTTGGCACTATCCGCGCGGGCAGAGCGAACCCTACCGTGCTCGACAAAATCACCGTTGATTATTATGGCGCTCCCACGCCGATAAATCAAATGGCGAGCATTTCCGTCGCGGAGGCGAGAATTCTCGTGGTTTCACCGTATGACGCTTCTCAGCTCAAGCCTATTGAGAAGGCTATCCAAGCGTCCGATTTGGGAATAAATCCCACAAACGACGGCAGAGTGCTGAGAATCACTTTCCCGCAGCTCACCGAGGACAGACGTAAGGACCTCAGCAAGCAGGTGAGCAAAATCTGCGAGGAGAGCAAGGTTGCAGTCCGCAATGTCCGCCGCGACGGGATTGACAAAATCAAGGCGAAGAAAAAGGCGAACGAAATCACCGAGGACGACGTTAAGGAAGGCGAGAAGGATATCCAGAAGCTCACCGACAAGTTTATTGAGAAAATTGACAAAATCGGCGAGGAAAAAGTCAAGGAAATAATGGCGATTTAATGGAAGAAAAAAACATACCGCGGCACATCGGGTTTATTATGGACGGAAATGGGCGTTGGGCGAAAAAACGCGCAATGCCGCGGAATTTCGGGCACCGCGAGGGTGCGGCGGTGTTCAAGAAAACGATAAACTGGTGCCGCGAGCTCGATGTCGAGGCGGCGACGTTCTACGCGTTCTCAACCGAAAACTGGAAGCGCCCCGAAGAGGAAGTCAACGGAATAATGGAGCTTTTGCGGCGGTATATCAAGGATATCCGCGAGTATGCGAAAGAAAATGTCCGCTTTATCTTTCTCGGAGATTTAACACCGTTTGACGAGGATATCCGAGCGGAGCTTCTTGATATAATGGAAACCTCGAGAATCAACACGGAGTTTATTGCGGGCGTAGCGCTGAATTACGGCGGCAGGGCGGAGATTTGCAATGCCGCGAAAATACTGGCGAAAAGGTGCGTTTCGGGCGAGCTTTCGGCAGAGGAAATCTCCGAAGAGCTTTTTGAGGAAATGCTCTACACAAACGAAATGCCGCCGCTTGATCTGGTGATAAGACCAAGCGGAGAGCAGCGGCTGTCGAACTTTCTGACGTGGCAGTCCGCCTATGCGGAGCTTGTGTTTTTGGATGTGCTTTGGCCTGACTTTAAGAAAAAAGACCTGGAAAACGCGATAAAGGAATACGCGGGACGCTCCCGCAGATTTGGCGGAATTTAGGCGCGGTAAGTAAAAAGACCTTGTAAATATGTGCAAAGAGTGCGTTTTGCACTCCGGCAGATTTTAACGGACAATAAAAAAGGTCGGAAAGGCTCCATTATGCTGAAGAGGATAGTTTCGGCGCTTGTCGGCATCGCGGTTGGCGTGACGGCGCTGGTTCTTGATAATTTTTTTGTATATCTGGGATTGCTGTCGGCTTTTTCGGCTGTCGGCACCTGGGAGCTTATCCGTGCGATAAAATGCGACAAGCACAAGTTTTTGTGCTGGTTTTGCGTGGTTTTCTCGCTTGCCGTGCCGTCGCTTTTAGTTGTGGACGTTATAAAGCCGTTCAGATTTTCGTCTTTTTTGATCTTTATTATGGTGCTGCTTTGCACGATGCTTTTCGGTCACAAAACGATTACGTTTGTAGACGTTGCCTCGTGCGGCGCGGCGGCGTTTGTTATCCCCTCTGCGCTTTCTTGTATAATGTCTGTGAGGTATTTCTATGAGGGCTATCTGCCCGGCGTTTTTCTTATCGTGTATCTGCTGTTCTGCGCGTGGCTTGGGGATTCGGGCGCGTATTTTGTCGGGACGTTCCTCGGCAAGCACAAGCTCTGCCCCGTGATAAGCCCGAAAAAGACCGTCGAGGGCTTGATAGGCGGCGTGATAACGATCGGCATCGGAGTTACGGTGCAATGCCTCGTGTATAATCTCCTGCTGCCGAGCGAGATAAAAATGAACTACGCCGTGATAATCCCCGTCGGAATGATAGCCTCGGTGGTCGGCGTGCTCGGCGACCTTTCGGCTTCGGTGATAAAGCGGCAGTACAACGTAAAGGATTTCGGAAATCTTATGCCGGGGCACGGCGGAATTCTCGACAGGTTTGACAGCGTGCTGTTTGTAGCGCCGTTTATCTACGTGGTGTTCTCCTATCTCTCGCCGACATTTCCTATAATCTGATACAAATCAAAACAAATCCCCATTCGCTAAACGAATGGGTGATTTTGTCGATAGGGAGTGCTGAATTTTTTCGTTTTCCCCGCCGGAGGCGGGGAAAACGAAAAGTTAAGCTATTGAATTAAACGAATTTTCTCGCAGTGGGACAAAATCCCGCTCGAAAAACGGTATATTATACAGAAGGAGAAATATGGACAAAATAGTATTGCTCGGTTCAACGGGCTCGATAGGCAAGCAGACATTAGACGTTTGCAAAGCGCATAATATAGAGATAAAAGCGTTGTCCGCGAACAGCGACGTTGAAACGCTGGAGGCGCAGTCGCGTGAGTTCTTGCCCGAATATGCCGTCATCGCCGACGAAGCGCTCGTTAAAGACTTGAAAACCCGCCTCGCCGATACCGAAATCAAGGTGCTCGGAGGGGAAAAGGGCTTGTGCGAGATCGCGGCGCTGCCGAATTGCAGGGTCGTGAACGCGATCGTCGGAATGGCGGGGCTTGTGCCGACGCTTTCCGCGATAAGAGCGGGCAACGACGTCGCGCTTGCGAACAAGGAAACGCTCGTCACGGGCGGGAAGCTCGTAATGGACGCGGTAAAGCGCAGCGGCGTGAGGCTGCTCCCCGTTGACAGCGAGCACTCCGCGATTTTCCAGTGCCTTCAGGGCGCGGCGGGAAATAAAATCTCGAGGATAATCCTCACCGCCTCGGGCGGGCCTTTCTACGGCAAGAATATCGGGGAGCTCGCGGGAGTGACAAAGGAGCAGGCGCTCGCTCACCCGAACTGGGCAATGGGAGAAAAAATCACAATCGATAGCGCGACGCTGATGAACAAAGGGCTTGAGCTTATCGAGGCGGTGTGGCTTTTCGGCGCGGAGCCGTCGCAAATTCAAATCGTCGTTCAGCGCGAAAGCGTGATACATTCGGCGGTGGAATTCGAGGACGGCGCGATAATCGCGCAGCTTGGCAGCGCCGATATGCGGCTGCCTATTCAGTACGCGCTGACGTACCCGGAGCGGCTGGACTGCCCCGCGAAAAAGCTCTCGTTTGAGGAGCTGAAAACGCTCACATTTGGAGAGCCCGACGAGAAAACGTTTGTCTGCCTCGCGGCGGCGAAGCGCGCTATCGAAAAAGGCGGCAACGCTCCGTGCGCTGTAAACTGCGCGAACGAAACGGCTGTGCGGTTGTTCCTCGACGGAAGAATTCGCTTTCTCGACATCGGCGACGCGGTTGAGGAATCGCTTGAAAACGTGAAATTCATTGCGAGTCCGACGCTTTATGAGCTTCTCGACACTCAAAAGGCCGCCGAAAAATTTGTACTCAAAAAATTCGGTTTATCTAAATAAATTGGAGGAAATATGTCAATAGTCATTGCGATACTTGTATTCTGCGTGATAATTTTGCTGCACGAGTTCGGGCATTACATCGCCGCGAAATGGTGCGGCATTTACGTGAAGGAGTTCGCGCTGGGAATGGGCCCCGCGCTGCTTCGCAAAAAGGGCAAGGAAACGGAGTTCGTGCTCCGCGCGATACCCGTCGGCGGCTTTTGCGCGTTTGAGGGCGAGGACGGCGGCGCGACCGAGGAAGAGAAGCTCGCAAATCCGAGAGCGTTCAACGCCGCGCCCGTGTGGAAGCGTATGATCGTGATCCTTGCGGGGCCTATAATGAACCTCGTGCTCGGGTTTATCGTCGTGTTGATTATGATGCTGTCTATGAAATATCTCCCGACGACCGTAATCCACTCGTTCGAGCAGCAGAGCGTTTCGAGCGAGTATCTGAGGGCAGGCGATAAGGTTTTGAGCGTTGACGGGCTGCCGATTTTCACGTCGTCGGACATCAGCTATAAATTGCTGTCAAGCGACCGTAAAAACGATAAGGGTAATCTGGTTTTTGATTTTAAGGTAAAAAGAGACGGCGAGGTTATCACGATCCCCGACGTTGAGTTTATGACCAAACAGCGCGAGGACGGCTCTACGAGCGTTTTTTTTGATTTCATAATCCTCGCGGAGGAAAAGACGTTCACAAGCGTATTAAGTGCGAGCTGGCGTGAGAGCTGCTCGACGGCGCGGCTTATTATTATGACGCTTGTAGATTTGATTCGCGGGAAATACGGTATAAACGAGCTTTCGGGGCCTATCGGCGTCGGCACGGTGATTTCCACCGCGGTGAAGCACTATACGCTCGAGGATTTTCTCTATATAGTTTCGCTTATCACGATAAACCTCGGCGTGTTTAATCTGCTGCCGATACCCGCGCTTGACGGCGCGAGGTTCATTTTCCTGCTTGTAGAGCTTATCCGCCGAAAGCCCACAAAGCCCGAGGTGGAGGGCATGGTGCATTTTGTCGGAATGGCGGCGCTGCTTGTGCTGATGATCGTCGTCACGTTCAACGATATAAGAAAGCTGTTTACGGGGGGCTTTTAGGTGAGAGTTGCGAAGAAGGTCAAAGTCGGCGGATTAGAATTCGGCGGCGGGAAAATTTACGTTCAGTCAATGCTGAACACTCCTGCGGAGGACGTCGCGGCAAGCGTTGCGCAGGCGAGGTCGTTAGAGGCGGCGGGCTGCGAAATGATCCGCGCCGCCGTGCCGTCAATCGATAATGTCCCGCTTATCACGGCGCTTAAAAACGCCGTCAACGTCCCCATAGTCGCGGATATTCACTTTGATTACAAAATCGCCTTAGCTTGCATAGAGGCGGGCGTTGACAAGGTTCGGATAAACCCGGGGAACATCGGTGGAGAAGAGAACGTCGCGGCGGTCGCTAAGGCTTGCCGAGAGCGTAACGTGCCGATTAGGATAGGCGTGAACAGCGGCTCGCTTGAAAAGGAGCTCCTCGCGAAATACGGAAAACCCACTGCGGAGGCTCTTGCCGAGAGCGCGCTTTCGCACGTAAAGCTGCTTAACAACGCGGATTTCGACGATATTGTAATCAGCATAAAATCCTCGAATGTCCAGCTTATGATAGCGGCGTACCGGCTTATCGCCGAGCGTACCGATTACCCGCTTCACCTCGGAGTGACCGAGGCGGGCACGGAGCGTATGGGTTTGATAAAATCCGCGATAGGAATAGGCTCGCTGCTTTGCGACGGCATCGGCGAGACGATCCGCGTGTCGCTCACCGCCGACCCGATAAAAGAGGTTTACGCCGCGCGAGATATTTTAAAGGCCTGCGGGAAAGCAAGCGGCGTTGAAATTATTTCCTGTCCTACCTGCGGGCGCACGAAAATCGATTTGATTTCGCTTGCAAACAGGGTTGAGGAAATGCTGCGAAATGTTGACAAGCCTATAAAGGTCGCGGTTATGGGCTGCGCCGTAAACGGCCCGGGCGAGGCTCGCGAGGCGGATATAGGAGTTGCCGGCGGAAACGGCGAGGGCTTGATTTTCAAAAAGGGCGAGATTCTCCGAAAG
>CAYSHU010000107.1:0-7576 GCA_964430965.1 uncultured Ruminococcus sp.
GAATAGGGCACACTTGTATCTTTCTTGCACATCTTTTCATTCTCCAATTTTATGTTCATACCTACAAATATTGTTCGTTAAGGCATTCTTACCCTCTATAATATGTCAGCTTTACATCTTCTATAATTCATGATTTATTTTCTATTCCATATGCCGGTGTACCGTCCGCAACCATTGATAGCGGCATCCCAAACTGCATTGGATATACTACATTTTTTGAACGTTCAGAAATCGAATTTCCTGAATACTTTTTAAAATTCTCTGCCTGTGCCATTACCTTTTCAAAAACCTCATCATCCCATTCAGGCGGATATCCATTTTGGTAAAGCAACACAGTCAAATGCATCCGCAACTGATTTTTAATGTCATCACGATTTGCCCAATCGGCATACTGCGCCTTCTCTTCTACCAGTTCTTTTATCTTCTTAGCAAGTATAAGACATTTCTCATCTGCATAAGGAAAGCCATGATTATCACGAACTTTTACCAAAATATCATAAAATGCTTTTTCCTCATAGGTTATACCCAGCTTTTCAAAAGATGTTTTGTCTTCTTGCAGATCACGAAAAATACTCAATAATTTATCAGATAAATCATCTACAAAATCGGACACAACTTCACTTGTAAATACCAACTTATCCCTATTGTTATATTTCTCAACAACCTGCTTCAGCCTCTCGTCAAACTCAACTGCTTTTATCTTATTTGTCCTGCCATACTCAGTAATTGCCCTGCGAAGTAATTTCAAAAGCGCATTAAATTTCGTTATTGGCATTTTGACTGTCTTCAATTCTTTTAAAAATTCACTGCTAAACACTTCCACCGACTGATTTTCGTTTACTATATTCTCAACACCAGTGCAAGAAATTGCCTCACATACCATTTTTTCAACAACGCGATTCATAATCTCTGCATCGGGTGCCTCTCCTATTGTCTGCTTGTATATAATGGAACGAATGGATAAGTAAAACTGTGCTCTTATGGACTCTTGGTCTGTAAGTTCTCCAGATGGAAAGCAAATGGCATAAGCGCCCTTTAATCTCTGTGAAAGTCCCATAAATCTCGTCTGCATTTCCTTTTTAATCTGAATATACTCTGCTGCATTATTCAAGCAATTTAATCTTTCAAGTGGTTGTCCTGTAAAAAATTTAGATGCATCAAACTGGATCAGCAGTTCATCAATCATTGCCAAGTGATTACGAAAAATTCCTAATGATACATTCAGCTCATCGATTGGATTCTCCTGAATATTTCCATATTTCTTTACAGCTTCTAACATATTATTACGAATACCAATATAATCAACTACCAGTCCTTTATCTTTTCCCTCAAACACACGATTGACGCGCGATATCGTTTGAATAAGTGTATGCTTTTGCAAGGGTTTATCAATATACATGACTGCCAATGACGGAACATCAAACCCTGTAATCCACATATCTACCACAATAGCAATTTTAAAATTAGAATCATTGTTTTTAAACTGCTCATCTAACTTTTTACGATAATCTTTCGTACCGCACGCATCACGCAATTCTTTTATATCATCTTTTCCTCTTGTTGCCACTAAATTTATTTTAGGCAATGAAAGCAGCTTATCCTTTTGCTCTTTTGTAAGAATGGATTCGTCTTCTGCCCGCTTAGGGATTCCCCATTCACTGCGTATTGCTTTAATTTCATCTAACACTTGAAGCGCAATCATTCTGTCAGAACATACAACCATTGCTTTCTGCACAATTTCAGGTTTCTCCGCACATAGCATCTCATAATGTGTAACTATATCGTGTGCCAGCTTCTTTATCCTTTTCGGGTTCCCTAAAATTTCTTTCATTTTGCTCATAGCTCGTTTACTTGCTTCGACCTGCTCTTTCGTAGAACCTTCTGCTATGCATGCATCATAATATTTTGGGATTTCCTTTGCCTGATCCTCTGAAACAATAACTCTGGCAAGTCTGGGCTCATAGGCAATACGTACAGTTATTCCGTCCTCGCTTGATTCCTTCATTGTATAACTATCAACAATTTTTCCAAACACTGTGATTGTTTCATCAATAGGCGTTCCTGTAAATCCACAATATGTAGCATTTGGAAGGCTGTCCCGCAAATATTGAGCAAATCCATATTGCTCAACCACACCCTCTTTTTTCTTTATTAATTTAGTTCCAACGTTCGTTTGTGTTCTATGTGCTTCATCGGATATGCAGATAATATTATGGCGATCAGACAGCAAACCTGTTGTCTCGCAAAATTTTTGAATCGTTGTTATGTATACACCACCACTTTTCTTATCTTTTAACGTCTTTCCCAAATCTTCTCTATTTTCAATGCTTTTTACATCATCTTGCCCTAAATATTTTTTTGCTGTTACAAACAATTCGGAAGTCTGCGTGTCTAAATCTTCTCTATCCTCAATTAAAATAATCGTAGGATTGTTAAATGTTTCGCCATCCCGTAATGCAATCAAGCGTGAAAGAAACATCATTGTATAGGTTTTTCCACATCCAGTTGCACCAAAATAAGTGCCACCTTTTCCATCACCATAAGGGCGCAGATGCTGCTTAATATTCTCCAACATTTTATTTGCAGCAAAATACTGCGGATACCTGCATACAATCACTTCGTTCTTTTGACTGTTATCCGGGTAAAAGATAAAATCACGTAAAATTGACGTAATTCGTTCCTTTGAAAATACGCCTTCAATCATCGTGAATAAAGAACTCACCCCATTTGATACCGTGTCTGTATCATTTGCCTTATTCCATGAATAATAATATTCATATGGTGTAAAAATGCTTCCCACTTTTGTGTTAGCCCCATCACTAATTACAGAAAGAAAACAATACTTCATTAGATTATAAATATCCTGCTTATAGCGAATGGTAATTTGTTTCCAAGCATCATAAATAATAGTGTCTTCTTCAATAGCTGTCTTAAATTCGCAGATTCCAATGGGAATGCCATTAATAAATATCAATAAATCAGGACGCCGTAGATGCTCTCCCTGTAGGGAATACTGATTAACCACTTTAAAAATATTATTCTTGGGATGCTCATAATCTATATAATCAATATGCAACGCCACTTTACTTACATCATCACGCACTAAGTCAAAACCTTCGTTAATAAGCCAAAATGTTTCTCTATTTCCTAAATATATCGGTGTATCAGAAATTAGCGTGAGTTTATTAATAATCTTCTGCATTTCTATATCACTGACAGATTCCGAAGAATATTGGGAATATATATATGAACGTAAATCATCCAACAATAGAATGTCTTCATATTTTCTGTGAATCTTATTTCCGCAGACATAAGTATATCCTTGCTGTTCAAAGAGTTCTATAATAGCTTTTTCCAGTTCAGCTTCTGTAAATTTCCCACGTTCAAATCCGTAATTCATTCTTCTAATCTTCTTCCCTGTTAATTCCATTTTTAATATAGCTTTCTATCAAATAAGTGTTTAATGAGGCAGCCATATTAATGGCTAAATTTGCCATTTCCATTGAAATTTCTATAACTTCTTTACCTGAACCATGTGATGCGGTGGAATTATTTCTCACATACGGCAAAGACATAAGAACCTTTTCTCTAAATCCATCTCTTGTCATACTTTCGGGTATACTACATATATCTGTTTCCAAAATTTGTTTTGTCAATTTATCTGCGTTCCCACGATTTACATCACATAGTATCTTTAGTACACTTTCATAACTCTTTCCCGCATTAGCAATTGCCTCTGCATATGAACCTTTTTCTAAAAATTCTATTGCCGCTACCATTTCATTATATGGTGCCTGAAATATCTCCTCTTGCCCCTTTAATTCCTTCATCAACAAGAGCGATTTTGCTTTTAAATCAATTTCAAACTGTTTCGCATCTATTTTTATAAGCTTACCATCGTGCATGATCCAAGGAATGTCTTTTTCTGCATATAAACTATTTAATGCTTTTTCAAAATCTGTTCTCTCTTGCTCAGATAATTCATTATACTGCAATTCAATAAGACTAAATAAATATGGTGTAAATATACATCCCAACTGATAATCCAGCCCATTAAATCTGTAAGAAAGCATACCTTTATTTATAAGAGGATGTTCTAGTTTATCTTCCAAAGTGTTTAAAGCGGATTCAAGTGCAGTAGTTGTTTCTTCATAATTGTCATATCTGCTTGTCCGATATATCTGCGGTTCTGCAAATTCAATCATAATTTGCGCTATTTTATTTTTAGTATTAAATTCAATTTCTCCACAAATATAATCCTTAAAATTACCATGTTTAGTATCTATTAACTCTTTATATCGCTCAAAAAATATCATCAACTTATCTCCAATTATGCATTAGTTTCATTCAGTGAACCTTTAATTAATATAGGACATATATTTTTAATCCGTTCCTTGAGTAGTTCGTTAATCTTTTTTCGTTCTATATAAGCTGCATATACTCCAGAGATAGATTTCTGTATACTGATATCCGGAATCGGAATCTCAACATCACACATATCATTAAAACCAAAAGTTTCTCTTGCGCTTCCCCAAGAATTGAATCTCGCATATCTGTCAAATTCTGAACGAGTCAAAAACAGCATGAGGTATTCTGGCAATAATTTTTCCATTTTCGTACTAAATACAATTGAAATAGAAGATACAAGAAAACTGTCTTCCGTATCATTAAAACCCAATGATACTTTGTCACCCCTTCTAGAAGTATCTGGTACATAGGCTATTTGTTTTGGAGACATTACCTTGTAATTTGTCAAACTGACCCCATCTAAATCGGCCTTTGTCGGAATCAGTTCTTTACTTGTTGCCAATCCCCGTACAGAATCAATCTGTAATCCAATATCATTGCGCTTATCACTTTCTATCAAATATGCACCAATCTTTTCACAGGGAACTCTTTTCTTAAGTTCTTCTACATATCCCTCAAATGATAATTTCAAATCTTCTAATCCTCGCTTAAAAGCCTTTTGATTTTCCACCATAGCATTATAAATATCAACATACTTTTGTTGTGTTTCTATCGACGGCAAACTCAATTCCATCTCACACAAAGAATTCCATGAAAATACTTCCGTTGAACTTCCCCATGAGCGATAGCAAGCCTCTCTATCCCATTCTTCTCGATTAAAATGTAAAAATAAATATTGTGGCAATACAATATGTTTCATTTGTTCCTTAATTCTAAAAGCAATATTATTCCAACTTATCAAAAAAGTTTTACCTGTATCATTATAACCAAAACCTATCTTTTTCCCATGCGTTCTAGGATTAAACACAAATTCATTAGGATGAACTACTAAAAATTTCGATAAATCTGTATTTGTAACATTTGCCTTTGTTTCAATAATCTCCTTTGTAATTGTCATTCCCTTTACATCATCAATGCTATATAGATTTTTATCATTTATCTCTGCTGTATATTCAATTAAATCCCCCATATTATATTTAGTCAATCCCATACCCAATCCCTCTAAATGCCTTCTCAAGCATAGCCTGTGACTGTTTTTCTGCTCTCACAATATCCCTCATTTCTTCCCGAATACGCGCCATTTCCTTCTCATAGTCAATGTCTAAATCATGGTCAATAAACTCTATATATTTGCTGGGTGCAAGCGAATAGTCTTTTGCGCATATCTCATCTACAGTTGTACTTGCACAAAACTCTGGTACATTCTGATATAAAGAAATGTCTACATCCTGCCAATTATTATACACCCTCTTAACCTCTGCTATCTGGGCATCTGTCAGAACCGTCTTTTTCTTTCTTTTCCCTTTATCAATTACAATCTCTTCAATATTTTCATTCCACGTCCGCAAATCCATAAACAAAACTTCATTGGTGCGGTCACGCAACTGTCTGCCATTAACCACTTGTGCTCCTTTATTCATGTTTACAATCCACATCGTCACAGAAATATCTGTGGTATAAAACATATCACGCGGCAGTACAATAATAGCTTCCACTTTATCTCTTTCTATCAATTCTTTGCGTATTTTATATTCTGCCCCATCTGCATTCAACGCTCCATTAGCAAGTAAAAATCCTGCAATACCATGATTTACATCCAATTTGGAAATCATGTGCAATATCCATGCATAATTGGCATTTGCTACTGGCGGCATATCGGACCACCCTTGAAAACGTGAATCTCCCTTTAGTTCATCTTCCCCTCGCCAGCCTTTGAGATTGAATGGCGGATTTGCCATAATATAATCCACTTTTTTATCTCTGTGTAAATCTTCCGTAAAGGTAGATGCATTCTTTTCACCAAGATTATGCGAAATACCCCGAATTGCTAAGTTCATCTTGCATAGTCGCCATGTGTCAGGATTACTTTCCTGTCCAATAACCGAAACATTCTGCCGGTTTCCATTATGTCGGTCAATAAATTTTAAGGACTGAACAAACATTCCCCCTGAGCCACAACATGGATCATAAACGATTCCGTTATATGGTTCAATCATTTCTGCAATTAATTTTACAACGCTTGCAGGAGTATAAAATTCACCATCTTCTTTTGTTCCTGCCGCCGCATAAATTTGAAGGAAATACTCATAAACACGACCTATCAAATCTTCTTCACGAAAACGGCTTTCATCTATATTATTTACTTCATCAATTAATGATTTAATGGCATTTTTACTTGCTCCAAGTGTCACAAAAAGATTCTGCGAAAGAGCTCCTTTTAATGGTGGATTACTCTCCTCAATATCAGCCATTGCCTGATCAATAATAACGGCAATATCATTATCTCCGGCATGTTTCACAATATAAGACCATCTTGCAGTTTCTTTTAAATAAAATACATTTACAGCATTATAAAATGATGACTTTTCCAGAAAAATGGGAATATCACCATACTGTTCTATTAATTCCTCTCGCCTTCTCTTGAATTTGTCCCACGCAAATTTCAAAAAAACTAATCCTATCACTGCATCACGATTCTTCTCTGTACTGCCAATTCCCCGAAGTGCAACTCGACAGTTCCAGAGGACCGTCTCTAGCGTAACTTCTTTTACAGCAATTTTCTTTGCCATTTATTATTTCTCCCTATTCATTTGTTTTTACTACATCTCATATCAACCGGTTTTTCAGCATCCTTTGGAATAAGCCACATAAGACCTTTTTTCTCTGCACCTTCTATTCTGCCTTCATTACATAGTAGACTAACTCTTCTTCCGGAAACCCCCCATTTTTCAGCTATTTCTTTTACTGTTAAGTATTCCATGCTTATCCTCCACATTCGCAACTCAAACTAATATATATTATATTCCAACTTTGGAATAATAGCAAGCATATCATAGGAAAGCTTTACATAATATTCTTACCATAAACACAACAAGGCATAGCCGTAAGCCACGCCTTGTCATTCGCTATAATGTATAAATTATCTCTTCCTTCACAATCTCTTCTGCTGTTACCTGAATATTATTCATTCTCCGCACCCATTTCATCTGATCGGATGCTTTTAGCATTTCGTCTACTCCCTCTGTTTTCGCCATCTGCTCCGTCAGGAAGTCCATTCTCTCCTCCGCCTGCCTCTGTATCCCTAGACAGTGCGCTTTCAGTTTGCCCG
>CAYSHU010000108.1:0-7564 GCA_964430965.1 uncultured Ruminococcus sp.
GTACAAATCACGAGGAGCAGGAATCAAGTCTTGAAACTCAGGTTTCCTATTATGGGAAGCTAATTGCGGAGCATAAGGATTGGCAGTTGGTAAAAATTTATGCCGAGCGTGCCTCGGGTACACAAATCAAGAAACGTCCCGAGTTCATGAAAATGCTCAAGGCGTGCAAGCAAGGAAAAATTGACTTAATTCTAACGAAATCAATAAGTCGTTTTGGTAGAAACACGTTGGACACATTAAAAACGTTGCAAGAACTTTTTAATTTAGACGTAAAAGTCTACTTTGAGAAAGAAAACTTAAGCAACTATGATAAAGGAGTTAGAACAATGATGGGAATTTATGCTGGATTTGCACAGGAAGAAAGCAAAAACATGAGCGACAATATCAAGTGGGGAATTCGTGAGAGAATGCGTGAGGGTAAGGTCTGCCTTAATTGCACACGGTTCTTGGGATACGACAAAGATGAAAACGGGAAATTAGTTGTCGTGGAATCAGAAGCAATTATTGTCAGAAAGATATTTGAGCTGTATTTGAATGGCTGGGGTGTTCGTAAAATTAAGAAACACCTTGAGGAAAACGGGATTAAGACTGTAACAGGAAAAGCCATTTGGAGTACTTCTACGATTGACCGTATTCTCTCTAATGAAAAATATGTTGGTGACGTGCTTATGCAAAAGAGCTTTACCGAGGACTTTCTGACGGGAAAGCGAAAGAGGAACGAGGGGGAATTGGCTATGTACTTTATCGAGAATGACCATGAGGCGATTGTCAGCAGAGAAATGTTTGAAATGGTTCAAGTAAGGAAAAACAAAGGTCAACATTTGAAGGATAAATAATTGCTTGCTTGAATAGAATTAATATGGTGAAAAGCCATTGACAAAAAAATGTCAAATTAAGTTGTTTTCGTACTCGTGTCGAAAAAATCTTTTGGTAACGATGTCACAAGAACATAAGAAATATGCGTACATTGGCATTCCAAGTGCCGGAGGAGCTGTTTCAAAGGATCAAGGACTATCTGCAGCGTAACAATATGACGCAAAAGGATTTTGTCATCGAGCTGATTGAGAACGAGATCAACCGCGATCTGACACAGAGAGTAGCACAAACGAATGCAGAGGGAAAGGCGAACGTTTCGCGCGATTTGAGCGAGGATTCCGTCGAGGTCGGGGAACAATCCGAGGAACAGGAAAACGCCGCTGTTTCGACCGATTTTGACGGCGAGGATGAGGAAACCGAGGAGCTCGATGATGACGAGGATTTGGATGAGGATCAGGACGAGTACGAGGGTATGGGTATGTCGATGGAGATGTAAGTTAAGCCACTATGTAGAAATCCGAATAACAAAATTCGGATTTCTACAAAATTGGAAATTAGCAACGGCATTGGGCTTGGCTAAAATTAACAAAGTTTTAAGCCGAAAATTGACAAAACGCACAAAAATCGTGCGTTTCACGCAGAAAAACGACATCTTGCGCAAGGTTGCGAGTTCTGGGCAATTTCCAATTGGAAAATCGGTTGATTTCATTGTAAATATATGGTATACTTATTATAAGTACAAACATTAGATAATTGTATATTATCAGAGGTAAAAGGCACAAATTAACTTTCCATTAACAAAGGATAAATTAGGAGATAAAGATGAACGAAAATTTCAAAGCAATTATTAACAACATTTGTGTCGCGATGTCCTCGATTTTGGGTATAATCGGAGCACAAACTGGCAATTCAGCACTTCAGATTTTGGCATTTATTCCCACATTGTTCGAAAAGGCGACATTAAATATTTGTGAGAAAAAAGCTAATTATTCTGAGGAAATTTCTAAAGAAATTAAACAGGCTGTTCAGGAAGCATGTAATGAAACTTGCAATGAATTTTTTGGAAACAATACAAAATTATCTTGTTTTCTTGAAAATGTTTCATCAAGAATTAAGTGCAGGTTTTCTTTAAAAAATCTTTCCCTCAATTCTTTAGATGATTTAAAACAAATAATTGAAGAGGAAAGTAGGTGGAGCGATAATGATGCTCCGTCAAATATCAATATTAATAAATTTGTTGATTTTTTTGCGGATAAGTTTATGATGAAACTTTTGAACTCTCCTCAATTAGGCACTTATTTTGTTGCAAACTCTCTTATTGAGCAAGATTTAATTATAACAGAAATTCAAAAAAATCTAAATGAATTGAATGAAAAAATTAACAAACTGCAAAAAGAAAACTCGATTCAAAAATATTATGATGACAATAGAGAATATAGCAAAAAATTTGTTGAAACATTATTTTTACACACAATTTCATCAGATGAAAAACAAGTAAGACTATGTGACGTATTTACTATACCTGAAGTAATTGCGTTTGATGACAACAATGAGGAGCGGAAAAATGTTATTGATATAATAAACGATTTTGTGACGTTTCAGCCGGTTTCAAGCGGCAAAAATTCAATGAAAATAATGTTCATTGAGGGTCAAGCCGCAATGGGAAAAAGCAGTTTGGTTTCTTACCTCGCATGGAATTATTGCGAAAAGACAGATCTTGCTAAAGATATATTTGGTCAAAAGAAACTGATTACTATACGTCTTCGAGACCTACTACAATATCAAACAACTTTGAATATCCTAAAACCATTGAGTGACATTTATAAGTATATATTTTGTGGTAGTTATTTTTCGCAAGAAAAATGTATTAAACTCCTTTCTAACTGCGTATTAGTTTTAGATGGTTTTGATGAGCTTTGCATGGTTGAGAATATTAACGATTCTCAGTTAAGATCATTTTATTTTTCAAATCTTAACATGCAATTAAATGCATTTAACGGAGAATGTAAGGTAATTATTACAACAAGACCGACGTATCTGCACATTGATCAATATGATTTTCCTAAAAAACATGTGTTAATGCAACCTTTTTCAAAGCAACAGCGTCAAAATTGGATAGAGAATTATGAAAAAATCTCGCCAATTAGCCCAGATGTTAAATCTAAGTTGTCTGGCGAATTTGATGAGGTGTTTACAAGTATTGTTGATACACCATTAGTGCTGTATATGATTGCGGCGAAAGGCATATACGTTTCTGAGGATATGGACATATGGGAACTTTATAATCGCGTTTTCCTTGAAGAAGTGTACCAAAAGAACTATGATAAAAATGTGCAGCATGGAATTGCACAGTATAAACAGTATTTTCATAGATTAACTGCGGAAATAGCCAAGTATCTTCTAGGCGAGAACAAATTTTTTGTTACCATTGATCAAATTCTAGAAGTTGAGGAAATAGAAACCCTTGTAGATAATTTGGCCAGTGAATCGTATAAAAATCTTAACAAGAACGAAAAGATAAAAAAAATACTTGCAGATTGTTTTGGTATTGCTTCATACTTTAAAACCATAAAAGTATCCGGCGAGACTGCTATTGAAAAGAGCGCAGTGGAATTCTATCACAATAATATAAGAGACTTTTTTGCGTGTGAATATATTTGGTTTTTTTTACAACGTGTTTATGATGGATTAAAAAGTCATCAGGATAGCTCTGATGAGTGGTTTATGCGCAATTTTCAAAAAGAATTTCAATTTATAGTATTCCTTAAAGACAGTGGCACTGGAGATGATTCTAATATGATATTGAAATTTCTTTCAAGTAAAGTACATTATTTCAAAAAAAATAATAAACGAGAAGAGTTTCTTGTTAAAGAGATAAAGAACCGCTATTTCACAAGTTTTTTTGGTAAAATGATATCAACAGGGATGCTCTATGAATATAAATATGACGGAAACACCAATATCTTGGAAATGATGGTTAACATTTATGTGTCCGTGCTTTCTATTTATAAGATAATATACTCGCCTTATTTAAATCATGATGCTACACTTCCTGTTACATCAACGAAAGAACAGAAAATTGCAGTAGGAACCAGTTTTATATATAGGCATCTAACTCTTATGGCAAATATGCATGATAACAGCTTTTTGAATTTTGATGGTATTATGTTTAGCGGAATTGATTTTGATAAACATAATTTTAATAATGCAAGTTTTAAGGGATGTCTTTTAAGGTCATGTGTTTTTACAGGATGCGATTTGCGTGGAACCAATTTTTCTTATTCGGATTTAAGCTATGCGGATTTGCGAAATGCAAAAATAGATTCTGAAACTGTTTTTGAAAAAACAAAGTTTTATAAAACCCGTATCAGCTATGATCAGCAGCAATTTTTCTGTGAAATTGATTCTGACAAATTTATCATTGAGTAAATGGATTCGAATATCTGGCGGAATTTGACATCTTATAGTTTGGACAACGACTGGTGTTTCACTATAACTACTTTTCTAATGGGGGTTACTGTAGATCAGTTTGGATTTCAAAATGAACGCCAAAGTCAAAACAGTTTAAAATTGCGAAAAAGTGAATAGGCCGAACACATACGGTCTGGCTCAGAAAGTCAAGCTTCACGATTGCAAAATATTTTCACACGAACAAAGACTTGCAATTCATGTGGTAATATGATATAATTAATGAAAGAAACATTTGAATTTCACAATGTAAATGTGGTGTTCACTATTTTGGGCGGAATGTGTAAGTTTGGAAGAGTGGGCTTTGTATATGTGATGCGTGAAATATAACAAACTACTTTCTATGTTCTTATCAATGTCGTGAAGGTGTGAAATTAGGTGTATGATTATGACGCGTGGCGGCAAAATCATCTTTGTAAAAACAAAAGACGAATGTTGAAAGAATGATTCACGCGTTATTAGGTATGACGCAAGTGCGGTATGAAGTTATGATATGACGTTTCGTAAAGTAGGCGGTTTTTGTTAGGAGAAGTTAGCAGGAGTTTAGTTTATCTAAACTGATAGGTCGGTATAACGAAAGGGTTAAGGTAAAGGTTATGAAAAAGAAATCGGCTTCTAAAAAAGGCAAAAAGACTTCGGTTGACACAAAAGCAGGAAGCCTTGCATATAATAGACTTGATATGCAAGTTAGCCAAACATTGCACATGGCAATAGAGTTGTACCCTAGCTTAAACTATTTGTTTGTTTTAGATCATTATGACGATATAACTCTTTTTGACGATGATGTTTCCCCATCAGTTGTTAGTTATTATCAGATGAAAACAAGCGAGGAATCAATTAGTATAGACACTGCTATATCAGAATCATGGATAGCAAAACTATATGATCATTTGACTAATCCTGAATGGATTGTTTCTGAGCTTGTACTGATAACTAGTTGCCCTTTAAAAATAACTATCCAATTTATAGATGACGATGGGAAAAAGCACAAGTCTGAAAAATCATATGTATCTGAAAAGACGGACTTTGTTCATTTTGACGATAATATCATCAATAAAATTAAAACAGATATAGCAACACGAAAAGGTATTTCTGTTGATGACGTTGACTTGTCAAAGTTTGTTCATATGCGGACTACACTTTCTATCTCTAAACATCGAGAAATCGTAGAACAAGAAATGGGTTGTTTTTTGCAAAAACAGTTTCCGAGAATTACTGTTGATTCAGCCAAAACGATTTACAATGCGATGATGGATTTGTTATCGCGTCGCCAATCATATGAATCGTTAGATAAAGGGGCAGCTTTCAAGGTTGTTAGAGAGAAGAAGGGTGTATCCAAAAATGACTTTTCACGTATTATCGATGATGCAATGTTAATTGCTATTCCTCCGTTTCAAGATATAAGTAATTTGATTGGCTGTACAGAAGATGACAAATACAGAGCGTCGTATGAATATACTCGCATATTAACTGATTTCCAAAGCAAATCTGAATCTTTTACTGCTGTTTTTATGCAAATTAGAAATATTTGTATTGCAAATCCCCAAAACAACAGTGAAGAACCTAAGGAATACTGTGCTCGTATTTATACTCTTCTTCCGTTAAAAAACCCCATATATAATAAAACATACATTTATGTTTTAGTTGCCTGTATACTTATCAATGAATGGAGGAGAATGCAATGAAAGAGGTATATTTTCAAAGCGTACTGATTGCTGATCTGCAAAATCATATGGCACGCTTTCAAGAATTTTCGACAGGACTGAATGTCGTAACAAGCTCAGAAAATCATGTAGGTAAGTCGTCTCTGTTGAAATCTCTTTATTATACACTTGGCGCAGAAGTTGGATTTGATTCAGTATGGGATAAAAATTCGAAACTTTATGTTGTGAATATCTGTGTAGATAAGGAAAAATATCGTATTGCGCGATATATGAAACGTTTTGCCGTGTTCCATGGTCAAAAGCTTCTTAAAATTACAGACAGCATTACGCATGAACTTGCCCCATTTCTTGGTGATGTATTTGGTTTCGCAGTATATTTGCCAAACAAAGAAACAGAAAAGGTAGAAATGGCACCGCCTGCTTTTACGTTTATGCCTTACTATATTGATCAAGATACTGGGTGGAGTGGCTTATATGATAGCTTTTCATCAATAAACCAATATAAAAAACCTGATCGCATTAAGTCATTATATTATCATCTTAATATTTATACAAAAAATACTGTTGAATTAATGGCGCGTAGAGACCAATTAAAGGAGCGCGTAGAACGATTGATGTCTGAAAAAGAGCGTTTGTCAACCGTCCTTTCCGCCCTAAATGGTGAAATGGAAAATCTCCCTCCTGCAGATGATATTATCGAATTGGAAAACCATCTTAAAATCCCACAAAATAGGATTGAAGAGTTAGTAAAAAAGATTGGTGAGAGTAGAAATTCAATACAGGCATTGGAAACCACGCTACACCAACATCAGCATCAGTTGGAAGTGATTAATGAATACCATTTAATGAAAACAGAAAGCATAGATGCATCCAATATTACTCCTCATACTTGCCCCAAATGTGGTTATATTTTTGATGAAGAAATATTTAATATTGTCAAGGCTAATTATAGCGCATTGAATGAAGAATATATGTGTCAGCAGATACATCTAATTATTGATTCTATTCAGTGCAAGCTATCAATAGCGAAGGAGACATATGTTGCTCTTATGCAACAATTAAAGAAAGAGGAGGATGTATTTGTAGTAGAAAAAGACGAATTTGAAGTTTATGTTAAACAAAGAGGCTTGCAAAATTCATTGCGCCGTTTTTCTGCCGACCTGGATAAAAATCGTGTGGATATATTTGATACTTCCGAAGATATAAAAGCTATCAACAAGGAAATTAATAAGTTGCCTAACAAAAAAGAAGTTGAAGAAAAATATATCGAATATGTTCGGATCAATATAATGAAATTAGATGCGTGGGATCCAACGTATGATGACAATATACGTCTGCTTAAGCCAATAAAAGCCCAAGGAACATTAGAAAACAAAATAATTCTTGCTCAGTTTGTTGGATTGTTTCAAACGATGGAATACTTTAAAAGTAGTGCTACTCGTTTTTCGTTTGTAGTTGATTCGCCAAGAGCAAAAGAACCGAGTTATGCAAGCAGCGTTGAGATTTTGAAAATGATTGCGGGGTTAAAGATGCTCCCTCAAATCATATTAGCTACTATGGATGGACACCTGTCGAAATCTGAACCCCCAAGGTTCGGACAACGGCAGGTGTTTTTG
>CAYSHU010000109.1:0-7442 GCA_964430965.1 uncultured Ruminococcus sp.
CGCGTGTTCCTTCAAGGCACTTCACGGGCGCGAGCCTGTTTATAAAATTGTTTTCCATAAGATTTCTTATGTAGACAACAAACTCGTTTTGCCCGATAACGTCATTCACCTTTGAAATGATGTCGGGTTCGTAATCAAATATCTTGGCGTGGTCTTTTCCGACCGTGACCTCCTGCATATCTATAACCAAAAGCGCTTTCAAAAAGCCTCACGCTCCTATAACTTCCTTACCCGTTTACCAGTCTCACAAGAACATTGCCGATAACGGGCGACAGCAAAAACAGCCCGATTACAAACGCAATCTTCACGGAGTACATTATCCAATAGCCGCGCGCGGTCGGTCGCTTTTGAGAAAGCCACGTAAACAGCAGATAAGCGGCTATCGTTATCGGCATCAGGAAAAATCCCACGTCGTTTATCCAATAGCTGCCCATTGCCCAAAGATAACCGAACAATGAAGCCAGCAGCGTGAGCACGCCGAAAACCTCGGCAAACGCAAACCTTGCGCCATTCATGTTCATATATTTCGCCCCCGTTTAAACGTTCAAGTACTTGTTAAGGAACTCTATCGACAAGCCTATCCACTCTCTGACGTGTTCGTTTACGTCCGCGGAGGAGCGCGCTATGGGCTTGTCAGCGGTGGAGATTCCGTGCGGGCCCTCGTCATAGAGATGAAGCTCCACGGGAATTCGGTTCGAGATACACGCCTTAGCCATTACGAGCGAGTTGTGCGCGGAAACGCTCGCGTCGTTTGCCGTCGCCCAGATGAAAATGGGCGGCGTTTTCGGAGTGACGCGGTTCTCAAGCGACAGCCGCGACAGGTCGGAGCGCGTGGGCTCATTTCCCAAAAGCACCTCAAAGCTCCCCTCGTGCGGGGAGGTCACGCCGCTGATTACGGGATAGCAAAGCACGGCGGCGTTCGGGCGAAGCTCCTCGGCGGAGCAGCCTATGGTTTTCACAAGCGAGATGTCGTTCCACATCGTAGCCAAGCAGCCCGCGAGATGCCCGCCCGCGGAGAAGCCGAGAACGGCTATCTTGTTCGGGTCGATGCAGAACTCCTCGGCGCGGAGGCGTATCTTGTAGAACGTGTAAGCCGCGTCAACAAGCGGCGTGGGGAAACGCGCGTTGCAGGTGTAGGACACGACAAACGCCGCGTAGCCCGCCGCAAGGTACTGAAAAGCCACGGGCTCGCCCTCGCGCTCGGAGCAGTGATTATATCCGCCGCCGGGGAAAATCACAACGGACGGGCGGCGCTCGCAATAATCAACGCCGCTTATCGCGTCGGGTAAATAAGCCTTAACAAAAGCCGTTTTTTCGGGATTTATTGAAAAAGTTTTAACAGTCATAATATTTTCCCCCTGTCAGAAAATACAGTATATGTTTATTATAGCATAATTCGGGAAATAAATCAAGGGCTTTTAGAGGAAAGATTTTTAGAGGTAAGAGGCAAGAAAAAAGTAAGACTTTTTGTATATTCCCCCCAAAAATGGTCAACACTACCCTTGTCCATAAAAACCCAACCGAAAGGAAAGTGACTATGAAACGAAAAAACAACTTAGAAAAGACAAGGCTTTGGACGGTCGTGGCGGCTTCGGGGGTCGCGGCGATTGCGGTGGCGACGTTCGCGGCGTACCGCTCTACGGTGAACAGGCTCGTACCGACGGGCACCTCGGCGGCAGCCTCGAAAACCTACACGTTCTCCGCACCCGCAGGCAGCACGCCAAGCGTTCCCGATGTGCCCGTGCAGAATAACGTCACGAATGTCCCAAAGCCGAGCACGAACGAAACGACAAGCTCCGCCGTGCCCGCCAACAAGCCGATAATCGCGGACGTGGGAAATATCCTGCCCGTTGAGGGCGAAATATCCCACCCGTTCAGCGACGGCGAGCTTGTGAAGTCCGAAACGCTCGGCGTGTGGAAAACCCACGACGGCGTTGATATCCTCTGCGAGCTCGGCACGGACGTGCGCTCGATGTCCGAGGGCGTGGTAAAGGAAATCAAGGACGACCCGCTCTGGGGCGTTTACGTCATCGTTGAGCAGAGCAACGGGCTCGACGTGCAGTATTGCGGGCTCGCCAAGGAGCTCAACGTCAAGGCGGGACAGGAGGTAAAGCAGGGTGAAATTCTCGGCAAGACCTCGGATACAAATCAGTGCGAAATCTCCCAGGAGCCGCATCTGCATCTGGCAGTCAAGCAAAACGGCGAGTGGATAGACCCGATGTCGGTCATTCGGTAAAGAAACCGCGGTAAATCCGCGGCTACATAAGAGCCTGTTCAGTATCTCTCAACGCGTCGTCTGCACCTGCCTTTTGGCGCATAACTTCGTTAATTTTTCTTGAAATACATACAGTATTCCTGCGAAAAATTGCCTCGTTCTGCGCCAAAATTCAGGCGCATCCGCCGCATTTCGAGATACTAAACAGGCTCCAAGGATTTATTGTGCAATTTGCCCTATTTTCAAGAGAATTTTCAGCGAATTTCATAATACGGCGGCATTTCCAAAAAAACCATTTGACAAACGGGCGAAAATGTGAGAAAATATAATTATAGAGAATAAAACTAAGGCTTTGTCTTCTCCCGCCGAGGGCGGGGAATGATGAAAGAAAATAAGATTTCTAAAACATTTGGAGTTTAAAATGAAGCTATTGAAGAAAATCTCGCTGCTGCTTATGGCGGCGGCGCTTGCCGTGGGGGTTTCCTCGGCGAATATAACAACGGCGCTTGCCGAAAGCGAAGCCGAGAGCGTTGAAAAAACCGACATTATCGCCGAGTACGGAAACGCCGAATTTGAGAATATTGACAGCTCGCGGTTCAGGCGGTGGAACGGCGTGAGCGAGCTTTCCTATGGTCAGAGCTACTACATAGACCGCGACGTTGAGCTTCGCGGCGAGGCGCTTGCCGAGATACCGAAAAACACCACGCTGCTGATAAAAAGCGGCGGACGGCTGATCGTTTACGACGAGAGCCGAATAACGCTCGGCGGGAAAATAATCATCGAGCCCGAGGGCAAACTGATAATCTCGGGGAAGCTCGTCGCAGAGCCGAATTCAAGCATCGATAATTACGGCGATTTCGCGGCAACGCCCAAATCAACCCTGGAGCTCTCCTGCGCGTTTTTCATCGGAAGCAGCGGCGCGGCGGCGTTTTCGGGCGTTACGAATGTGTACAGGCAGGGCGCGTTCGCGAACGGCGGCGTGTTGACATTCGCGAAGAATTCAGCCACCAAGGCAACGGGAAAGATCCTCAACGGCAAAGGCGGGGTGGTGTTCTTTAAAGGCGATTTCTCGCTGACAATGAACGCCGCAATTGAGTCCCAGGGCTGGCTCTATGTTTATCACGACACGGCAATTGCGGGAATATTGACGCTCTGCGAGGGCTCGGAGCTCTACACGGCATACGGCGCGAGGCTTCAATACACGAAAAGCGGCTTTTTGAGGGACTATCGAAACGGTGAGCCCGAGCCTATTGAAGCAAACGAAAAAACCGCGGAGGAATATGACAAGCAGCCCGACAAAGTTCAGTGGATAGGAATAGACGTATCGCGATATCAAGGCGCGATTGACTTTGAGCGCGTGAAGGCGGCGGGCGTGGATTTCGTGCTGCTGCGCTCGTCGATAGGCGACGGCGCGGACATCACGACGGGCGAGGATATTCGCTTCGCGGTGAATTTCAGAGAGGCGAAAAAGGCAGGGCTAATGGTCGGCGCGTATCACTATCTCCTCGGCGAGGACGTTGAGGACGCGCTCGCCGAAGCGCGGTTCTTCGTAAAGACGATAGCGCCGTATGATTTGGACTTCCCCGCGGTGCTTGACTTTGAAGACCCGTGGCAGCAGAACTATCTGACAAACGACGAACGCACCGCAATGGCGCTGGGATTTATGCGCGAGGTAGAAAAAGCGGGCTATTATCCGATGCTCTACACCAACACAAACTGGGCAGAAAACTATCTTGACATGAGCAAGCTCAGCAAATATGAGCTGTGGCTTGCCGAGTGGCACCCAAAGCCCAGCTACAACGGCAAATTCGGCATCTGGCAATACACGGCATACGGCGGAGTTTCGGGGATTGAGGGCGACGTTGACCTTGATATCTGCACAAAGAACTATCGTAAACTGATAATCAGCGGAAACTACAATCACCTTGACAGCCACAATAGCGATTAGTAGTTAGTTTTTGGTATCCGCTTCTCGCCGGCCTGATTACACACTTTTTCTATAAGCTGAAATCCTCCGCTTTGCGGAGGATTATTCTTGCCTCTGAAATTTACTGCCTCTGAATGGCAGGGCTTGATTTTTTTGCGCAGATATGTTATACTAATAACGGTGATGTTATGAAAAGGTTTTACATATTCGACCTTGACGGCACTCTTTGCGGGAGTATGCGGCTTTGGCGCGCGGAGGCTGACGGCGTGGATTTCTACGACCGCGAGGCGGTTGAGGTGGTTTACGACAATATGCGCGGGCATTATCGTGACAGAATCTCGCTGAAGGACGGCGTTATTGAGTTCCTCCAAAGGGCAAGGGCGGCGGGAATAAAAATGTGCGTAGCAAGCGCGACGCGGCGCGACATTTCCGAGCCGCTGCTCGCGAAAACGGGACTTCTGGATTTTATGGAGTTCTACGTCGACTGCCACGAGCTCGGCGCGTTTAAGGAGCACCCCGATATTTATTTAGAGGCGGCAAAGCGCCTCGGCGCGAAGGTTGAGGACTGCGTGGTTTTCGAGGATGCGGAATACTGCGCCGAAACGGCTCGCAAGGCGGGCTTTTTCACCGTGGGAGTTTATGACGAGGTCGCTGAGGAGGAGGGCGACACACGCGCTGTTTCCGATATGTTTATTGATACGTGGGAAAATGCGGAATTGGTGTGAAAATCAATTGACAATTATACATTGTAAAGGAGAAACGTATGGTTACTATAAGAAACCTAAAGAAAGCCTACGGCGGATTTCCCGTGCTTCGGGGGCTTAATATGGACGTGAACGACGGCGATGTTTACGGCTTTCTGGGGCGCAACGGCTGCGGCAAAACCACGACGATGAACATCATCTGCGGGGTCATCAAAAAGGACGAGGGCGAGGTGAAGCTCGGCAATGGCAAGCCCATTACAATAGGATATCTCCCCGAAAGCCCCGCGATTTTCGATTTTATGACGGCGCGGGAATATCTTGAATATATCGGTGCCTGCGCGGAATATGACGGCGATATCGGAAAACGCGCCGACGAGGTTCTGGAGCTTGTGGGGCTTCGCGACGCGGCAAACCGCCGCACAAAGGGCTTCTCCCGCGGAATGACGCAGCGCCTCGGAATGGGCGCGGCTATCCTCAAAAAGCCCGATTTGCTCATCTTTGACGAGCCCACCTCCGCGCTTGACCCGCAGGGACGCGTTGAGGTCATCGCGATAATCGAGCGGCTGAAGGGGCTTGGGTGCACTATCGTTCTCTCCACGCATATTTTAACGGACGTTGAGCGCGTCGCGAACCGAATAGGCATTGTAAACGGCGGGCAAATCGCCGAGGAGGGCGATATCAAAACCATTCTCCGAAAATACAGCGGCGACGTTGTGGAGCTTTCCGTGCGGGAGCTTACCGACGCGCAGAAGCTCGCGCTGCTTAAGGTGGATTTCGCGATTGCGGAATTTAACAACGAAACCGGCACGTTCCGATTCGGCGGGTTTGAGGACGACACAAACAACGTTTCAAAGCGGCTTATAAAGCTCGCCGCGGACAACGATATAATCATAGAAAGCTTCAAGCTCGGCACGGCCTCGCTTGAAGAGGTTTTCGGAAAGGTGGTGGGCTGATGAAGGCGCAGTTGAAATACAGCTTTAAAAAAGAGGCGGCGCAGTTCACGAGAAAGTTCAAGCTGCTTGGTATTATCCTCGCGATTTTCGGCTTTGCCGTGTTTAGCCCGCTGATGTACAAATTCGTCGCGATGATGCTCGACACAATGAACGGTATGGATTTATCGGGGCTTGACGCGCCGCAATATCAGGCGGAGCTTGTCGCGGAAATTCAATCGGACGAGGGCGGCTCGGGTCTTGGGGGCTTGGGTTTTGGCGATGTTCTGGACGCTTACAGCAGCGCCCAAACGATTTTTTCGACGACGCTTGTAAGCCTCGCGGCGTATGCGCTTTTGATTATAATGCTTGTAATGCGCCGCCCCGCGGGCAGCGAGCAGCGCAAGCGCGAGATGATAGTGCCGCTTTGCGCGGGGCTTGACTACAAAAGCTACATTATCCCGAAGTTTGTAATTTACCCGCTTTCTGTATTCGGCTTTGCGTTTTTGGGAGCTCTGACGGCGGGCGGGCTTTGCAACTCGATGTTCAGCGAGGACCGGCTCTCGTTCGGCACGCTTGCTCTCACGGGATTTATGCTTGGCGTTTATATGGCGTTTATCATCACGGTTTATCTGACGCTGGGACTTTGCTCGTCGAGGGCGGGCGCTATGGTTGCGGTGGTGTTTGTGGGGCAGCTTTTCCTGCCGTCGCTCATCGCGGCGATGGGGCTTTCGAAATACCAGCCGTTTGCGCTGTTAAATCTCATCGGCGCCCTTTCCGACACATCTCAAGGCGACATTCTCTACGAAAATCTGGCGAACATTTTCATCTCCGCGGGGATTTCGGTGGCGATAGGCGTGCTGCTGTTCTTTGTTACTTTAGCTGTTCTTAACGGGAAGCGGGTGAATAACGAAGAAGAGGATAAACCCGAGTTCTGACAGTTTACGGTTGAAAGTTAATCCCCCGCCTTTTGGCGGGGGATTTTTTAATTGTTTACTCTACTGCCAGCGCGTTGTCCTTGACAACAACCTTTATCGTGTCCCCCTGCTTGAGCTTATCCGCCAGTATCTCCCTTGCTATCAGCGTTTCAAGATTGCGCTGCATATAGCGCTTCAAGGGTCTTGCGCCAAAGCTGGGGTCGTAGCTCTCGTCTACGATAAGCTGCTTTGCCTCGTCGGTGAGCTCCAAGCCTAATTGCTTCTCCTTGAGGCGCTTCGCGAGGTCTTTTGCTTGCAGGTCGATAATTCCGAATATCTCCGTCTTCGTAAGCGGCTTGTAGAATACGATCTCGTCAAGGCGGTTGAGGAACTCGGGACGGAACGACTGCTTCAGCAGCTTGTCAACGTTGTCCCGTGCTGCCTCCGTAATCTGCCCGTCGTCGCCTATGCCGTCGAGAATATACTGCGAGCCGAGGTTCGACGTGAGGATTATTATCGTGTTTTTAAAGTCGATAAGCCGCCCGCGGCTGTCCGTCACTCTGCCGTCGTCAAGAACCTGTAAGAGAATATTGAACACATCGGGGTGAGCCTTTTCAACCTCGTCGAAGAGGATAACGGAATAGGGCTTGCGGCGAACCGCATCGGTGAGCTGTCCGCCCTCCTCATAGCCGACATATCCGGGAGGCGCGCCGATAAGACGGCTTACGGTGTGCTTTTCCATATACTCGC
>CAYSHU010000110.1:0-7407 GCA_964430965.1 uncultured Ruminococcus sp.
TGTTTTTCTCGTAGGCTTTTATCGCCTTTTCGCCGATCTTATTGCGCTCCTTTTCAATCTTTTTGGGATCGGGGAACTCGATTTCCAGCTTGCCCGCGCGGTACTCGCGGGTTTGCTCTAACGTGTAGCCCTTGAACTTGCCGCTTGCTATGCCGTCGTAGTAGTACTTCTGCGCGTTTATAACGTTCTCGGTCACTTCAAGGCGCGTGTCCTGATTTAACAGCGCGTGATATTTTTCGTCGACGTTTTCCCAGCACTTGCCGTTAGTGTCCTCATCGGCGAAAATGAAGCAGCGCTTTGCGACTTCGAGATAGCCGAGCTCGTAAAGCACTTTTCCCAAAAGGAGATTTGTTTTCGCGAGGTTCGGCTTTTTCTTCGGCTCGTCCGCGACGTACAAAAGCCCCGAAAGGCGCATTGCCGTATTGTATGCCTTGTGATCACAGCAGCGCTCGACGAGGCTGTAAACAAGCTCGTAAGCGCCCTTGTTTTCGCATTTCGGCAGGTCAAGACTTCTCCATTGAGCGATTAACGCGCCGAAATCGTCAAGCAGATCGCCGAAATCATCATCGGTGATTTCGCCGAGCTCGTCCGTAATCATTCCCATAATATCCGCGACGTTGTCGTCTGCGGTTTCCTCGCTAAGCGGGATAAACGCTCTGTTGGAGTTTTTCACGTCGCTTTTGCAGGCTTCTTTGATTGCGCGGAGGACAAGCTCGCGGCAGATTTCCATATCTCCGCTCTCGAACGCGGTGTTTGCAACGGAGGTCATCTCTCTGTAGGCTTCGCGCCCCTCCATTGCGAGTTTCAGAACGCAAATCGCACGCCCGAATTCCGGCGGGCAGGATTTATCATGGCTTGCGCCGATAAGGTAACCCATTGCGCTGTCAAGCGACTTCGGAGCTTCTTCGGGAGTGTACCGCGCGGCGTTGTAGTCGTCTACTTTGCCTTTTATCCAGTCTGCAATTGCAGCTGTCATATACCAATCTTTTCTTATGGGGATAAACAGTTCCACTTTTTCCATTTTCGTATTTCCTTTCGGGTTTAAATATAGGAGTTGTTTTTATCTTTTTGATAATATCACTCCGATTATATTATATCACGCCCGGAAAAATTTGTCAAGGGATTTTTCACAAATCGCAATAACGGCGAAAATTATTGCGGTAGTTCACGGAGTTCACAAAGTTGCACCCCGATGTACTTGAAAATACTCATCGGAAGTGGTATAATCAAGATAGAACAAACGGCAAAGGAGGAACGGACAATGCTGAAAATCAAGATTGACGGCGTGGTTTCCGCCGAGAATATTCCCGAAATCATTCCCGCCGGCGTTGAGGAGTTGGAGCTGGAGTGCCCCGAGGTGGCGGAGCGGGCGTTTTTTAACAATAAGACGCTCCGCAGGCTAAGGCTTGTAAATGTCGCGAAAATCGGCGAGTTTGCGTTTAACGGCACATGGCTTGAGGCGGTTGAGCTTGTGAATTGTTGGGAAATCGAGCGGTTCGCGTTCGCGAATGACAAGAAGCTGTCGGAGCTTAAAGTAACGGGCGCGGAAATGATAGGCGAAAAGGCGTTCAGCACGTGCAGCAGCCTAAAAACGGTTGATTTCGAGAGCTGCGAGATGACGGGCTCTTATGCGTTTAAGCAATGCCGAGGGCTTGAAGCCGTGCGGCTGGACTGTCGGGAAATCAGCGAGTGGTCGTTCCACGAGTGCCAAGGCATAGGGTCGGTAACGCTTGAAAACGTCGAAACAATCTGCCGCTACGCGTTTTCGCACACTTATATCCGCGAATTCAACCTGCCCGAGCCGATCCCCGAGCTTCAATCCCACGCGCTTGAGCTGGCGACGGTTCACAACTGGCGCTTTGCTCCGAGCGGCGACAAATGGCTTAAAATCAAGGTTGACGGCGTTTTGTCATCAGAAGAAATCCCGTTTAACGTAAAGTATCTGGAGATCGAGTGCAGGGAGATCCCGAACCGCGCATTTTATAAGCACAAATTTCTGCAAAGAATTCGGCTTAAAAACGTAAAAATGATCGGCAAATTCGCGTTCTCGCATTGCAATAAGCTCCTGTCCGCGGAGGCGGAAAACTGCGGGGAGATCGGCGAGTATGCTTTTGAGGACAGCGGACTGCTTGAATTAACGTTGGATAACGTCAGGAAAATCGGCGAGAGGGCGTTTTATTGCTGCAAGAGGCTGGCGGGCGTTGAGCTTTCGGGCGGCGGGGAGATCGGCGCTGAGGCGTTTGCGGAATGTGGGAACTTCGTCCGCGCGAATTTGGATTGCAGGGAGATTGGCGACAATGCGTTTTATAAATGCGCTGTAAACGACTTGAAGCTCACGAATACGGAAGTCGTCGGAGAATCCGCGTTTGAGGAATGCAGAAATCTTCGGGAGATCGAGCTCCCCGAAACGCTTCGCGAAATAAAATCCCGCGCGTTTTTCGGAACGTGTATAAGCCGCTGCGTTATCCCGCGGGGCGTTCTGCGGCTTGGGAAAGCGATGTTCGGCAGCCTTGATACGCTTGAGGTTTATCAAAGCGCGGACGGAAAATTTCCGAGATTTGTTGACGGCGAGCCGTGGCGGGCGACGATAATCGCGCGGTCGGCTCAGACGGACGAAATTCTGTTTGAATATATCTCAACGTCGGATTGCGAGGTCTTGACAGAGCACGGCGCGGATTTCACGGAATATGACAAGAACCTGCCGGGCTTTTGGGAGAGGTATGGTAATACGGCGAGAATTGAGGCGGCAATTATGCGGCTCAGCTTCCCGTATGGCTTGAACGCGGAAACGCGCGGCGAGCTCCTCGAATATTGCTCGAAAACCGCGGCTTACGAGCTTAAGGATAGTATAATGTGGCCATTCCAGATTTCGTGTCTGACGAATTTCAAATATTACGATTATGTAAAGCTCCCCGCGTTTTTGGAGGTCGTGACATATTCGATCGAGGAAAACCTCGGAGAGTACGCGAACGTGCTTTTGAAGGTATTGTATAAAAAGCTCTGCGAAAGCAACGAAGAGCTTAGCCGCGAGCGGCTTATGACGGTTTTGGATTATTCCTCGAAGAACGGCTTTACGGATTTGTCCGCGGTGATTTTGCAAAGGTTGAACGAGCTGCGCGGGGAAAACTCGGATTTTGATTTGTAATTTGCAAAAAAACTGATTGTGAATATGAAGGGAGAAAGCTATGAAAGTTTTTCACTTGTCCGATTTGCATCTGGGAAAGAGGGTTCATTCCCGGTCGATGATTGACGACCAGAAATTCATTCTGGATAAAATCCTCGAGGAAATCAAAAAAGAAAAGCCCGACGCTGTTATGATTGCGGGGGACGTTTACGACCGCTCAACTCCCTCCGAGGAGGCGGTGGAGCTGTTCGATGATTTTCTGTATGAATTATCGGTGCTGAAGCTGAATGTGCTGATAATCAGCGGAAACCACGACTCCGCGGAGAGGTTGGCGTTCGGCGGGCGGATCTTCAACAAAAGCGGAATACATATCTCACCCGAGTTTAACGGGAAAATCACGCCCGTTACGCTTGCCGACGAGCACGGCGACTTGAATTTTTATCTTTTGCCGTTTGTAACTCCCGCGGTCGTGCGGAGAAAATATGAGGACGAAACGATTGAAAGCTGCACCGACGCGATAAGGGTTGTTGTGAACGATATGGCGCTTGACACGTCAAAGCGCAGCGTGCTTGTCGCGCATCAGTTTGTCATCGGCGCACAGAGGACGGAGGACAGCGAAACGTACTTTGTCGGGGCGGCGGAAAACGTCGACGGAAGCGTTCTGGAGCCGTTTGATTACGTCGCGCTGGGGCATCTTCACAAGCCGCAGAACGTCGGGAGCGAGAAAATCAGATACTGCGGAACGCCGTTGAAATATTCCTTTAATGAGGCGGAGCACAACAAAAGCATTACCGTGGTGGAGCTCGGGGAAAAGGGCGACGTGAAAACGCGCGAAATTCCGCTTGCGCCAAAGCGCGACTGGGTTATTAAGGAGGGGAAATTCGCCGATTTGATTAACGAGAAATCGGACGATTATGTAATGGTGATACTCACCGACGAGGACGACGTTTACAACGCTATGGTGCGGCTTCGCGAGCCGTTCCCGAATATTCTTTGTATGGATTACAAGCGCCCGAAATCCGACTTTTCGGAGGAGCTTGAGGCGCTTGGGGACGAGAACATCACGTCGCCGGAGGAGCTTTTCGAGGAGTTCTACAAAATCCAAAACGGCGGCAGCGAAATGAACGAACGCCAAAGGGAAATTGTAAAGGAAATTTTTGAAGAGCTTTGGGGAGGTAACAATGCGACCGATTAAACTTACAATATCCGCGTTCGGTTCATACGCGGGTGAAAACGTTATAGATTTCGACAAGCTCGGAACGGACGGCTTGTATCTTATCACAGGCGTAACGGGCGCGGGAAAATCCACGATTTTTGAGGCAATATCCTTCGCGCTTTACGGCGAGGTGTCCGACAAGGAAACGGGAACGCTGCGCTCCGAATACGCAGACCCGAGCGTTGAGAGCTTTGTCGAGCTGGAGTTTGAAATCATTGAAAACAACACGAGAAAGCGCTATACAGTAAGAAGAAATCCCGAATATGAGCGCCCGAAAAAGCGCGGCGGAGGGCTTGTAAGGCAGCCCGCGGGAGCAACTCTTATATACCCCGACGGCAAGGTTGCCGAAAACACCAGGGTCGTCACCCCGAAAATCGCCGATCTTCTGGGAATGACGTGCGAGCAATTCAAGCAGACCGTTATGATAGAGCAGGGGAAATTCCGCGAGCTGCTCACCGCCGACACAAAAACGCGCAAGGAAATTCTCCGCAGCATTTTCAATATCTATGTTTACCACGATTTTCAGGAGCGCATAGGAGCCCGCGCGGCAGCGGTCAAAGCGGAGCTTGAAAAGCGTCTTGATGAGCTCGAAAGCGTTTGCGGTACGATCAAATGCGACGACAGCGAGGAGCTTTCCGCGCTGCGCGACAGGGCTGCCTCGGGCGAATTGTTGATACTTTCGGAGCTTGAGGAGCGGCTGAAAAAGCAGAATTCCGAGGATAAAGACCTGCTTGAGGATTTGAACAAAAAGCAAGAAAAAATCAACGACGATATCAACAAGCTCACCAAGATGATCGAAAAAGGCGAAAATCAAGAAAAGCTCCGCAAGGAGCTTGACGCGGCTATGGAAAAGCTCCCCGAAATCAAAAAAATCTCCAAGGAAAAATCCGCGGAGGCGAAGAGCTGCGAGGAAAAATTCTCGGGTGAAGCCGAAAAGCTCAACAAGGAAATCGGCGGCCTGGAAAACGAGCTCCCGAAATATAAGGCGCTGGAGGAAAAGCGGGAAAATCTCGCGGCGCTTGAAGAGCGTATCGCGGAAAGCTCCGCGACAAGGGAAGAGCTTGAAACGCGCCTGAAACGGCTTCAAGAGGAGCTTGGCAGACTTCGGGAGGAGAGTGCCTCCCTTGAAAACGCGGGGGAAAACATCGCGAAATCAAAGGCGGAAATTGAAAAATGCAATCAGCGCGCGAAAGCGCTTTCGGAGCTGAAAAACGAGATTAAGGCGTTGAATTTCGCGCGAATTGAATACCGCAATCTGCAAGAAAAATATCTCGCGGCAAGCAAGGTCTGGAACGAGCTCCAAGCCGCCGCTAATGACAAGCGCCGCAGATTTAACGACGAGCAGGCGGGAATTCTGGCGGAAACGCTCCGCGAAAACGAGCCCTGCCCCGTGTGCGGCTCTTTAAGTCACCCGAAGCCCGCTCGGAAAACCGCAGGCGCACCGTCCAAGGAGGAGGTTGAAGAGGCGGAGGCGAACGCCGAGGAGGCGCGCGGGAACTATGACGCTTTAAGCTCCAAATGTAACGCGAAGAAGAGCGTTATTGAGGAAAAGGAGCGCGGCATCACAAATAGGATTTCGGAGCTGCTGCCGAGCACGGAGCTTGAAAATGCCGAAGAAAACGCGGACAGCGAGCTTGAAATCATCAAGACGAATACCGCAGCCTTGCAAACCAAATTAAACGCCGAAATTAAAAATCAAAGCAGGAAAAAGGAGCTTTCCGAGCTGCTCCCGAAAAAGCAGGACGAACTCGAAAAAGCTAACAAGGATATCAGCGAGCTTAACAGCGCGATTGCGAGCGACGAGGGCAGCGGAAATCAACTGCGGGAGCAAATTGAGAGCGAAGAAGGACAGCTTAAATTCCAAAGCGAAGTCGAGGCTGAAAACCACATCGAGGAGCTGAAAACTCAAATCGAGGAAAACAACGCGGCGATTAAATCCGCCAAGGATGCCGCAAAGGAATGGGAGCAAAGGCTCCAGGAAGTCAGCGCAGATATCAAGGCTCACGAAAATCAGCTCAACTCCGAGGACGCGATTGATGTTGAGGAAAAATCCCGCGAAATGACGGAGCTTAAGGCCGAGGAAAATCTTGCGAAGCAAAAAATTCTCGCAATAAACATTCGTCATGAAACGAACGAAGCTGCCGCGAAAAAGCTCGCCGAAGTGTCCGTAAAGGCGGTTGAGGCGGAACAGGAGAACACGCTTATTCAATCGCTTGCAAAAACTGCCCGCGGGCAACTTGCGGGCGGCGTAAAAATCGACCTTGAAACCTTTGTGCAGGCACGGTATCTGGACAGTATTCTGCACTGCGCGAACAAGCATTTACACAAAATGTCGAACGGGCAATACGACCTTATAAGGCGGAAGAATATCGAAACGGCGCAAGGGCAGCACTCGCTGGATTTAAACGTCAAGGACTATTACAACGGCACGCAGCGCGACGTGAAGTCGCTGTCGGGCGGCGAGTCGTTTCTGGCTTCACTGTCGCTGGCGCTCGGACTTTCGGACACGGTGCAGCAGCGAGGCGGCGGTGTGCGGCTTGAAACGATGTTTATCGACGAGGGCTTCGGCTCGCTTTCGCCCGAGTTCCTCGACCGCGCAATGGGCGTGCTGCGCTCCCTTACCGAAACCAACAGGCTCATCGGGATAATCTCCCACGTAGAGGAAATCAAGCGCCTTATCCCGAAGCGCATTGAAATCACCAAGGACGGTTCCAACGGAAGTCGAGCCGCGGTGGTGGTTTAGCGGAAAAGCCTCACATCGGGCTTGTTTGAGCCGTTGGCGTGAAAAATGCCCTCGCAAAGCGAGGGCATTTTTTCAATATCGTGACCAAAAAGATTTGAAATAAAGCCGCCTATTAAAGCGGGGCAACATCGAGCGTTTTTGCGGTTTCGCGAAGCGAAATCGCGCCCTAGCAACGAGCGCTCGCGCATACCGCAAAGCGGTGCACGCGACGCCGTTGCGGTAATTGCAAAATCCCCCTCGCTTTGCGAGGGTTATTTTGCAATTATCGGTGGCTCCCCCAGACCCTGTAAAAATGAACAATTTTGATTTAATTGGAGAGGAACC
>CAYSHU010000111.1:0-7379 GCA_964430965.1 uncultured Ruminococcus sp.
ACGACGGTCTCCAAAACCGTATGTCGAGGGTTCAAGTCCTTCTGCCCGTGCCAGTAAAACAAAAAATCGCCCTCGCTCAGCGAGGGCATTTTTTGTTTTACGCCAACGGCTTCGGTCTGCGCCTTCGGCTCGACCTCAGCTCGTTGTCAGCATTGTTTTTGCTCGAATTGCCCTAAAGGCAATTCGATTTTGCGCTTCGCGCAAAATACCGCAAAAACAACGCGGTGTTGACTTCACCGTCGATAGGTTGAATTTTTAAAAAATTTTTTTAGTCACGATGTCACACCCGTAGCTCACTGCTGGGCGCGTTTTTCACTTCGCGGATTGCCGTCCGCGTTTTCATCATCAACAAGAAGAAAATCCAAGAATTCTGCGCGCGTTCTTAAACAAAATATTCTCCATATCCGCCTCGGAAATCGGCTCGTGGAGCACCGCCTGAACGTACATTCTCGGATTGCAGATAGGATAATCCGTGCCGAAAATCATGCGCTCGCTGCCGACCTCACGCACCCCGTGAGCTATCAGCCCATAGCGGAAAATCCCCGTGCCCGAAAGGTCTAGGTAATAATTCCCGTGCTTTTTGATGCGCTCCAGATGTGACAGAAACTGCTCCTTATCCCCGGGGTGCGCGGCAATGAACGTCACGTGCGGGTGGGCTTCTATCATCTTGTCTGTTTCAGCTTGCTCGCGGCTTACGGTGTGAAAGCTCACGGGAAGATGATAATGCTCCGCCGCGTCCAAAATCTCGCTTAAATTCTTATTTGAATAATCGCTCCAGCCGTGCATATACGGCACAAGCTCCCCGATAAGCCCAAAGCCCTGCTTGACGCGCAGCTCAATTTCGGCGATAGACTCCCGCACAAAATCGGGGTGAATATGAAAGCCCGCCGTATAAAAATCGCCCATTATTTTTTTTAGCTCAAACGCGCGGTCGTTGCAGCTTTTTATGTAATCGAACCCGCCGTCGAATTTTTTGTTGAGAATGACCGAGCCGCAAATATGCGTTATCCCCGCGCGCTTAGCGTCCTCCATGCACTGCAGCGCCGACGGAGCAAACGCGTCGGGATAAAAGCAGTAAAACTCCTCCGACGAGAGGTAGGGGTGGGTGTGAAAATCAATAATTTGCATTTCGTTCATTATAAGAGCTCCTTATTAGAGGTTAGAGTTTTTAGAGGTAAGAGGTAAGAGCCGCGCCAAAGGCGCTACGCGATGACAGCGAAGCCGCCGAGTATAAGTTGCCTAAGGACGATGCGTCAACACCGAGCGCTGTGCGCACATAATATAATATTCCCGGTAAGGTCGCCGCCTTACCGGGAACAAATTTTGCAAACTCACTTTTCCTCGTCCTTTTCCAACAAAACAAAGACAGCAAAGCTTTCTCTCTGTGTGGGATTTTGATTATTGTCAATCTCTACCACATTGGGAGTAAGATGAGCAACTTTCCATCCTTGCTCCAACAGTCCATTGATCTCCTTGAAGTACTTGTTTTCATTAATATTACCCTGTTCGGAATAATCTCTGCTGTTGCTCAAATAAACCAATTTCTGCATTTTTTCATTCCTTACACAAAATCATAACCAAACAACTTCAAACAAAGCCGCGAAAGCCGTTGCGGTAATTGCAAAATTCCCTCGCAAAGCGAGGGGATTTTTGCTGACTGGGTGGCGGAGAAAGAGGGATTTGAACCCTCGCGCCGGTTTCCCGACCTACTCCCTTAGCAGGGGAGCCCCTTCACCACTTGGGTATTTCTCCAAATGCCGATTTTTAAATATCCTAAATATCAACTGTAACAATAATTATACCACAAACGCGCAGATTTGTCAAGGGGTATTTTCGGAAAATTTTTATTCCCGCGAAAATGAACCGCGCCGTCTTGACAAAAGAGTCAAAAAGTCGTATAATAAATATGATTGTTTATTTGAAAGGATTTGATTGCAATGCCAATTAAAATACCGGACGGATTACCCGCGCAAAGCGTCCTCGAACAGGAGCACATCTTTGTAATGACGGAAAACCGCGCGCTTCACCAGGATATCCGCCCGCTGAAAATCGGGATTCTGAACCTGATGCCGACAAAAATCACAACCGAAACACAAATTCTCCGAAGCCTGTCGAATACCCCGCTCCAGATTGAGGTGGAGTTTATCCAGACCTCAAGCCATTTGGGAAAAAACACTCCGCAGGAGCATCTGATTGCGTTTTATAAGACATTTGACGATATTAAGGATTTAAATTACGACGGCTTTATTATAACGGGCGCACCCGTGGAGCATCTTGATTTTGAGGAGGTCGATTACTGGGACGAGCTTTGCCGCGTTATGGACTGGACGGCTGACCACGTTCACTCGACGTTTCACATTTGCTGGGGAGCTCAGGCGGCGCTGTATTATCACTATGGGATCCCGAAACACCCGCTTTCCGAGAAAATGTCGGGCGTGTTTCTGCATAGGCTTTTAACGCCTAAGTCGCGGCTGTTTCACGGGTTTGACAGCGAGTTCTGGGCGCCGCACTCCCGCCACACCGAAACCCGCGCCGAAGACATTCTGAAATGCCCCGAGCTTAAGCTGATGGCGCTCTCCGACGAGGCGGGCGTGTACGCCGTCTGCAACGAGGACGGCAGCCGCTTTTTCATCACGGGGCACTCCGAATACGACGCGGAAACGCTCGACACCGAGTATCGCCGCGACCTCGCAAAGGGTATGAACCCGCAAATCCCGCGGCATTATTATCCAAATGACAACCCCGCAAATCCCCCGGTCCTGAACTGGCGCGCACACTCCACGCTTATCTACACAAACTGGCTGAACTACTTCGTATATCAAACCACGCCGTTTGACATAAACACAGGAATAAAGTAACCGTGCTTGCAGGCTGTCGATAAGCCCTCATCTGTGTCGTCAGCCCTGCCACGGCAGCCACAAAGGCTAGCCGCGGCAGGGCTTCCCAGCATCTGAGGACTTCTCGACAGCCTTTTCGCAGACTAAAATATTTTTCCCCAAGAACCGCCTCGCTTTAGGAATGTTGATTTTGTCAAATAACTCCTCTCGGATTTGTAGAAAATCCCCAAATTTCTGTAACACGGTTGCAAAATCCCGCGCGGTATGCTATACTTTATTATAAGGAATAGTATAAGCAATATTAAACGCGCCGAACACGTCAGCTATTTAAAAATATGATGTTTTCGGGGAAAGTGAGGCGCTTATGTCGGAATTTGAGAATAAATTACCCGTGAACTCCGTGGTGGAGATGTCCATAGACCCTAATCATACCACCGCGTTCGTGTCCTTTACGCGTCCGGAAAACGGCGGCTTGGATATGACGTATGAGAAGATTATGGCTGCGCTGGACGAGAATTTCATTTCCTACGGTATCCAAGAGGACGAAATCAAGCTGGCGCTTGAACAGAAGCGCTATAACGAGAATATCTGCGCCGCGAAATGGACGCCGCCCGTTGACGGCATTGACGGCGTGATCCAGTATTATTTCAACAAAGACAAGCACATCGCGCCCGTTGAGGACGAGCAGGGTGTTGTTGATTTCAAGAACCTGGGGCTTATCAACAACATCGTCGCCGGAACGCCGATTGCGGAAATCAGCTTCCCGACCGAGGGCGAGCCCGGCACGGACATTACGGGAAAGCGCGTACCGCAGAGAGTCGGCACGCCCGCGAAGTATGTTGTCGGCGCGGGGACGGCTCTTGAAAACGGCGATACGCAAATCGTCGCGACTACAAACGGAAATCTCGTGTTCAAAAACGGCGGCTTTATCGTTGAGGAGAAAATCGTTATAAGCGGCGACGTTGACGTTTCGAGCGGCAACATCGACTTTATCGGCGATGTGACGATCAAGGGAAACGTATTCGAGGGCTTCCGCGTGGTTTCCAAGCGGAGCATTACGATAATGGGCCTGGTTACAAGCGCGGAAATTATCGCGGACGGCGACGTTTCGATTAAAATCGGCTTGATAAATTCCAAGCTCGTAAGCAAGGGCAACGTAAAGGTCGGCTTCTGTGAGAACAGCTCGATAGAAGCGGAGGGCTGCGTTGAAAGCCCGTCCTTCGTCGGCGGGGAGGTCTTTGCGGGCGACAAGATCATCGCGTCCGGCAAGGGCGTTATGGTCGGCGGAAAATACACCGCGCTGAACGGTATGGAGGCCTCCGTCATCGGCTCGGAGAACTACACGAAAACGATAATCACGCTTGGCAACAACGCGGTTTTGTCCGAGGAGCGCGAGAAGCTCGAAAAGGAAAACACCAAGATGAACGAGCAGGTTGACCAGCTCGGAAAAATTCTCGTGTCGCTCGCGGATTTCGCGAAGAAGGCAAAGCTCTCTCCCGAGCGTGAGCAGATGCAGACCGACGCGCGCCGCAACCGCCTCAGATTGCTGAACACCGTCCGCGCGAATCAGCGCCGCATCGAGGAGATAGACCAGGCACTTCAGCTGACGCAGAACCTGTTCGTCGCGATAAAGCGAATGGTTTACCCGGGCGTAACGCTGAGAATAAACTCGTCGGTGCTTAAGGTAAACTCCGTGGAGAACCGCGTAAGGGCGGTCGTTAAGGGCGGAGATATCGCGTTCGTACCACTGTAATAAAAAAAATCCCCCGCTACGCGGGGGATTTTTTAATTATTAATTGAATAAAACGTTGGTTTTCTTTTCCTGAACACGGCGTAATGCTGAAATCCCGCGTCAAGGAGCGCCTGCTTCGCTTTGTCGAAATCCGCGGCGACCCGCGTTCTGTCGTGCGCGTCGGAGCCTATTGTGACTATCTCCCCGCCGAGTTCCTTATAGCGCTCCAGCACAAACGGGTGCGGGTGCGGATAGCCGAGCTTTGAAACGCCCGCCGTGTTTATCTCGATACCCTTGCCCTTTGAAACCGCGGCTTTCAAAATCTCGTCAATAACCTCGCGGAAGTCAAGCGGATTGTAGCTTTTCGCGCGGGAATAGCGCACGATATAATCCAAGTGCCCGAGAACGTCAAAATCGTCGAACGCCTTTATCGAGCTCAGCATTGTGTCGAAAAAGTGCGCAATGCCGTTTTTATCTCCCATTTTGTCAAAGTATTCGGGATAATACGGGTCAAGATTATCAATCTGGTGCGCGGAGCCGATTATAAAGTCAAATTCGGCGCATTTTGTGAACTCGGAAAGCCGCGGCGCGGCATAATCCAGAAGCCCCAGCTCCACACCGAACAGTAATTCAAGCCGCCCCGAAAACTCCTCGCGGACGCGCGAGCATTCTTCGAAATACGCGGGAACGTCCAGCAGAAATTCTCCTGCCTCGGGGTAATCGAAGTCGTGGTGCTCGGTTATGCAAAGCGTTTTCAAGTCCTTTTTCAGAGCCGCCAAAGCAAGTTCCCGAAGCGGCTCGGAGCTGTCCGTTGAAAATGACGAATGAGTATGTACGTCCGCTATAATCATAGCAACCCTCCCGCGGCTCAAATAATTGTCAACTGTCAATTTTCCATTGTCAATTGTTGCGCCAGCGACGCGAAATCCCTGAATTCCGCGGTTCTCGCCTGGTGGTCGATGGCGAAAATCTCATCGCCGATGTCGAACCACTTCCAGACATTGTTTTTGTGAGTGTAGTTTCCGCTGTAATTGAGATTGTTCGCGCTCATCCAGCAGGTGTCGACGATTATCTGCCGTCCGTTTATCTCCGCGACATTCCACTCGTGGAGCCCGCCTTCCATATTTGTGTTGAGGTAATTGTTGCCGTCAACAAGTGCCTTGCCCGTTATGCTTAAGCAGCGAATGCCCTGCGCGTTGCACAGCGCCGCGGTCATATTCGCATAGCTGCCGCAGATGCCGGATTTGTTGTTCAGCACATATTCAAGCGTAAGGCAGGACGGCGGTTCGCCGCGCGTTACCGCGGGGCGGTCGTAATAAATATTGTCGCTCACCCAGTCGGCGATTGCGCGGAGCTTCTCATAATCGTCGTCAATGCCGTCGCAGATTTCGTTGGAGATCTTCTCGATTTCAGCCCAGATTTCGGGGATTTTGTCGACGCTGCCGTCCATTGTCATTGCCTGCGCCACTCGCGCCGCGGAGGAATCCACGACGGAATTCAGCACGCTTTGATTGTTTTCGGCGAGCGCTCGAAGCTCGGGCGCGGCGATTTTGCCGTCCTTAATAATAAAGTTTACTCCGCCGAGATAATTGTTTTTATCGATAATGAAAAACGACGCGAAGCCCGAACTTAAATTGCTTGAGGTCGGCGTGAGAGTATAGACGGTTGTGTCGCCGTCGCACTCCTTGTCAATGCGCATTTCGGGGTAGCTTTGCCGAATACCCTTGCAGCCGTTGCCCGATGCCGTGACGGTTATCACGTTATCCCCGAATGTCACCGTAATCGTGTTTGCGGGGTCCTTGCAGAAATAGTATGTCCCCGTTTCCTCCGAGATTGAGAAATCCGGCGGAACGACCGGAATATTCGCGACGCTCGTCGAGGCGCTTGATGTGCTCGACGCGCTTGAATTTGCCGTGGACGATGTGTTGCTCTCCGTGCTCGAGCTAACGCTTGATACAAGCGAGGGGACGTGCCCCGGGACGCTGGCTTCCCTTTGCCCGCACCCGCCAAGCAGCGAAACGCAAAGCGTTACCGCGATTGTGATAATGAGTTTTCGTTTTATGTAAGCCACCCTCTTTGTGAACAATTGACAATGTATAATGGAGAATGTACAAGCTTGCCGTACACTTTCCAAATATCATTATACAACAATTCATCAAAAAAGTCAACTTTTATTTTTTGACAAGAACGGTGACTAATCCGTCTGCCTCCGCCGAGGAAATATCCGCGCCGATTATTTTTCCCTCGCAAACGATAAGCGAGGCGCAGATAGGCACGGGCGACGGCTCGGCGTAATTCTCAATATCATAAGTATACTTATATGCATAGCAGGCCTTATACTTTCGCAAGTCAAAGCCCTGCTCCCGCTGGAGCGCGTTATACTGCTCGTAAGCCTCGTCAAACACCGAGGGGATTCGTATTTCGGTGATGCTCGTCGGCGCTATCCCGACCTCCCAACCGAACGAGCGGATAAACTCCAGCCGCTTCTCGGCGGTGGAGCCGTCCGGCCGCAGATCCCCCGGCGCGTTCGCGCGGACAACCGCCCACACTCCCAGCAAAATCAGCATAACAACCCCGAATAGTATAAATTTCCCAGAGCGACGAGTTTTTTTCATATGATTGCCCTCCTATATAGATGATCTTGTCCGTAAATTATATTCGTGTGGGCGGGGAAATATACAATAAGACTATCCCAAGACAAATTAAGCAAGTCGTCTGCCGAGAAGGTCAGCAAAACGGTGACGCGAGCAAGTCGGTATGGGCGTTAAAGTCGACTTCCGCTATGTCGTTTCGCTATACGGCGTCGTGGG
>CAYSHU010000112.1:0-7176 GCA_964430965.1 uncultured Ruminococcus sp.
TTTCCCCCTCTCCTCCCTACGGGTCTTCCCCTCGCGCTCCCCTTTCCCCTCTCCCTCTTCTTCCCCCTTGCCCGCTTTTTCACATGAATTAACATTTTAAGTTTGTTTTGTGTGGGAAATTGACAACAAGCGCACTCTCTGTGATGCCGCTGTGTCCATACTTAAGACTGCTGTAACCGCCCACGGGCAGTTAAGCAAGTCGTCTACCGAAACAAGCAACAAACCCCAAGAGCAGTGTCGCGAAAAACGCGCCTGCTAAGGTGGAGTGAGCGAAGCGAACGGAACCTTAGCAGGCGGCGAGCGCAGGCGAAGCCTGCGCGCTTTTCCGCGACTTTTAAATAAGGAGGCAGTTATGGTTGTTATTGAGTTAGAAAACGGCGGTGAGATAAAGCTCGAGCTTTATCCCGACAAAGCGCCTGTTACTGTGGCAAATTTCACCAAACTCGTCGGCGAGGGCTTCTATGACGGGCTTATTTTTCATCGGGTAATCAAGGGCTTTATGATACAGGGCGGCGACCCCGAGGGCAACGGCACGGGCGGCTCGGGAGAGCATATCAAGGGCGAGTTTTTGCTGAACGGCGTGCCGAATGACTTGAAGCACGAGCGCGGCGTTATCTCAATGGCGAGAAGCCGTCAGCCCGACAGCGCCTCGAGCCAGTTTTTTATTGTGCACGAGGACGCGCCGCATCTCGACGGCTCCTACGCGGCGTTCGGGCGCGTGGTTGAGGGAATGGACGCGGTGGACGCTATCGCCGAGGTTGATACGGATTACGGCGACAGACCGCTTACAGACGTGCGTATGAAGAGGGTCTATATCGTCGAGGATTGATAGTGGAAATTTTTGCGGTTCTCCCCGCCGAAGGCGGGGAGAATTTCGGATTTGAGCGTCGCTTCTTGCGGCGTTTCTTTCTTTTGTAGGAAAAAAATTGTGAAAATTCCACAAAAATCGCAAAGTAAATTTGTCGTTAAATCTCATATTTTTGCGCTAAAAGTAACGATTTGTACAATGTGGCTATTGACAAATCGTGAAAATTATTGTATTATTATAGAATAGGGGAAGAATACTCTATATTAAATCTCTCGTGAAGATACAAGATGAGGTCTATCTATGCGTTTTGGCAGCGTTGAGTTCTTTAAGGTGCTGATTAAAACAGTGCTCGCTATATTCTTTTTTGTTCCGCTGATACTTGCTGTGGTGTTCGGCGTGCTTTTTGTACAGAAAAACGCTAAGGTGGGCGAGCTTGAGGAGCAGAATTCGGTTGTTCAGCAGGAAAACGACAAGCTGGCTATAATCGCGGATGTGGTAATCGGCGATCGGATAGGCAGCGCCGCGGATATTCGCGAGATAATAGAGAGAAGCGGGATTTCGTATGACGACCTGATCTCCCTCGCAATGTCGCAGAAGGACATCGACGCTAACGGGCTTTACGGCATTTTGTCGAAGTCCGGCTTAAGCGATAAGGATATTATTGAAATGGCGGCGGCAAAGCAGACTGTTGGCGCTTCGGAGTTTTATGACGTTATGAAGAAGAACGGCATAACCGCCTCCGAGCTGGCGGCGGCTGTGCTTCAGAACGGCGCGAGCCCCGAGGAGCTTTATGATATGCTCTCCAAGGCGGGAATGTCCGACGCGGACATAATCGACTATATCAACAACCGCGGAAGCTATACGTCCGGGAACAATTCGGGCGGGAGCACGGACACGTCCGACCCGCTTTACGACCCGAATCAGTACGCGGATCTGTACCCCGATATGTACGTCACCGCGCCCGAGAGCTACAACTACGAGGAGGGCACGATTTACTTCACGTTTGACGACGGCCCGTCGAAATATACGTACTCGATGCTGGAATATATGAGAAAGCACAACGCCAAGGGAACGTGGTTTGTCGTTCCGAGCAGGACGGATTCGTGCTACGCCTCGCTTCGCGCTATCGCGAATGACGGTCACACGATAGGAGTTCACAGCGCGACGCACGAGTATGAAACGATCTACGCGTCCGTCGAGGCGTTTTTGGATGACTTCCACGAGGCGTGGGATATAGTCCGCGATGCGACGGGGCAAACGCCCGAGATATTCCGCTTCCCGGGCGGCAGCAAGAACGACTTCAACGAGGACACGCGCGACGCGATAATCCAAGAAATGACGCGCCGCGGCTTCAGATTTTACGACTGGAATGTCGAAAGCGGCGATGTGAACGGCGCGACGTGGAATCAGATGTACAACTCTATCCCGCTCGACTGCCACGACCTCAAGCGCCCCGTTATCCTGATGCACGACAGCGCGGGCACGCCGAACGCGGTTTACGTGCTCGACGATGTGCTCAACGTTCTCGAGGGCGAGGGCTACAAGTTTGACTCGATCCACAACGACACAGAGCCGGTTCAGTTTATAGGCCCCTTTTCATAGGAGCTTTCATAGAAACTTGACATAATTTTGATACAGAAAGTATTTTTGAAAGGATTCTGATTATGGGAATTAAAGACAATTTTTCGCAGGCGGTAAAGGAGCTTTGGAAGAAGGACGGCAAGGACGGCGACAACAAGGGTGAGGCGCAGAGCAATCAGGGCGGTCAGTCCTCCGCGTCGGAGCTCGACCGCTATCTCCGCGAGCAGAATTACACAAAGGACGGCGCGGTGCTTAACGCCGACGATTACAGCGACGGCGGCGTGCCGCTTGAAACGCCTTATTATCCCAACACGGATGCTTCCGCAAGGAGCGCCGCACAGGCGGAGCAGCCGGAGCCGACAAGACCGTCGCAGCCGACTCAGCCGACGCAGTCGTTTCAATCGGGCGCGGATACGAACGCCCGCGCGCCGCAGGGTCAGCCGATGAACAACAACACCCTCGGTGAAGATAATAACCAGGGCTATAATCAGAACGTCCGCAGAGCGCAGGGGCAGAGCGTTCAGAACAGCCAGAGCAGCTACGACCAGGGCGGTTATAATCAAGGCGGCTACAATAATCAAGGATATAACAATCAGGGCGGCTATGGAGGCTACGGCGGACAAAACTACGGCGGAAGCTACAACGGCGGCTTGGGCGGCGGAGCCAATAACGGCGGTTACGGCGGAAATCCCCCCGCGGGCGCGCCTATCCCCGAGCGCAGCGAAACCGACGAGATAACCGTAATCTCCAAGAACACGATGATAGACGGCAATGTCCGCTCGCTTGCGAATATGCAGATAGACGGCAACATAAAGGGCAATGTCGAAACCACGAAGAACATAGATATGAGCGGCAAGATTATCGGTGACGTAACCTGCAACAACGCGGGAATGATAGCGGCGGCGATGCAGGGAAATGTTTCGCTCAAGGGGCGTATGAGAATGGACCGCGACACGATACTTATCGGCGATTTGTCCTCTCAGTACGCGGATATAAACGGAAGAATACGCGGAAAGCTGGATATAGTCGGCAAGGCGGAGCTCAAGCGCGACGCGGTTGTTTTCGGCGACATCAACGCTTCGACAATCGCCGTAACGGACGGCGCGATTATTCAAGGCTATGTAAACACGACGTTCCTCTCGAAGGAGGACAGCCGCAACGTATTCCCCGACGCCATCTCTATCGACAGCAAGGAAGTTAAAAGTTAAAACTTTTCAAAGCTAAGTCATAAGCGGAGAGGCTATCCCATATAAAAATACAGCGGGAAATTTTGGCGATTTTTTGTCATTCAGGGGCGAGTTTAATGAAGAAAAACGAGAATCCTTTTTCGATATACGCAAACGTCAGCCAGCTGGCGTTTGTGATAATCGCGCCGCTGCTGCTGTTTTTGTGGGGCGGGAGCTGGGTCGTGAAAAAATATTCGCTGCCCGATTGGGTTATGGGGCTTTGCGTCGCGCTTGGGATTTTGTTTATGCTGTGCGGCGCGGCAAACTACATCGCGCGGCTGATTAAATTCTACGAAAAGCCGGCAAGCAAGCCGCCAAGGGCGTTTACAAGCTCTCGCAGCGATAACGATTATTACGACGAGAACGGGAAATAAAGTATGATTGTGTCAAAGAAAAATCGTGTAATATATTCGGAGATACGCTCGCTTGCTCCGTATTTTCTTGTAATGAGCGGGATTTATCTCGCGATAATGACTGTCCTGTGCCTCGCGTTCGGGGGAGATTATTCGCTTCCCCTGGGCGCGGTTTACGGCATTGTTTTAAGCGCGCTGAATTTCCTGCTGCTGGGAATTTCCGCGCAGAACGCGCTCGGCAAAGCGTCGCCGAAGTCCGCGCAGACTTATATGAATGTGACATATTGTCTGCGCTATCTCGGGCTTTTCGGACTGCTTACGGTTGCCGCGCTTTTACCGTTTATAAATCTTATTGCGGCGGCGATACCTTTATTTTTTGTGAGGCTCGCCATAACGATAAGAGAAATAAAAAACGAACGCGCCGAGCGTTCGAGCAAAAAGGAGGAATGATAATATGCCGACTGCATTATTGTTCGCCTCGGAGGTTGGAGAAGCCGCCGCGGAGCAAGCCGCTGAAAAGGGCATCACCGTAAACGGACCTCTCGTAGTCGCGAGCTTTGATCTATTTGGCATTACATTCAACTTGACCGAAAGCATTATCGTGCAATGGTTTGTAATGTTGATTTTACTTATCGTTGTCCTGATAATCACGCGCAATCTTAAGGTTGTTCCCGAAACGAAACGGCAAGCCGCCGCGGAGATGATCGTTGATTTCTTCCGCAGCACAGTCAATGGGACAATGGGCGAAAAGTACCCGAGACACGTTCCGTATTTCGCCGCGCTGTTCTGTTTCATTATGATCAACAACCTTATGGGACTGTTTGGACTTCGCAATCCCACCGCGGACGTTTCCGTCACGGGGTCGTTTGCCATTATTACGTTCTGTATGGTGCAGTATAATAAGGCAAAAACAGGAAAGTTCAAGGGCTTTATGAAGAGCTTTGTAGAGCCTATGCCGTTTATGCTTCCGTTTAACATAATCGGCGAATTCGCAAACCCACTTGCATTGACGCTCCGTCTGTTCGGTAATATGGTAGCGGGTATGGTTATAGGCTCGCTCGTTTACTTCGCGCTCGGTCATTTCGCGATTGGAATTCCGGCGGTGCTGTCACTTTATTTCGACGTCTTCTCCGCGGTTATGCAGGCGTACATATTTATGATGCTTAGTATGTCGTATATTTCGTCTGCCGAATGTGGAGATGATTAAAGAGCTCGCGTGAGCTCGCAAACCCCAGTATGCATCCCCGATCAAATCAAAAAATCGCGGGATAAAGCTCCGCTTTAAGCGGAAAAATACATATTTTACGGAGGACAATAAATATGGAATGGACACCTGAAACGATTAAGATTCTGGCGAACGGCATCGTTCTCGGAGCATCGGCGCTCGGCGCAGGCACCGCGATGATCGCGGGTCTTGGCCCGGGTATCGGCGAGGGCTTCTGCGGCGGTAAGGCAGTTGAGGCTATCGGCAGACAGCCCGAGGCTTCCGGCGCTATCACAAGAACGATGATTATCGGTGACGCGCTCGCGGAGACCACGGGTCTTTACGCGCTCGTAATCGCGCTGCTTCTCCTTTATGCTAACCCGCTTCTCGGCAAGCTTTGATAAAAGGGTCAGACTATATCGGAGGAGGAGAGCATAAATGCTGAATTTTGTAAGTGAAGCGGCGACGCAAGCGACGCTTTCGCTGGTGTCAATTGACACGGGCACAATTATTTTCACGCTGATAAATGCGCTCATTATCTTCCTCATTTTCAAAATCTTCCTGTTCAAGCCTGTCGGAAAGGTTCTTGACAAGCGCAAGGAAATGGCCGCGGCGGCTATAAAGGACGCCGAGGAGGCTAAGGCTAAGGCAGAGGCTGCCGAAAAGGAATACAACGACCGTCTTGCAAACGCAAAGGAGCAGGCGGCGGAGATCGTAAAGCAGGCGACTGCCAGAGCGCAGAAGCGCGAGGAAGAGATAATAAACGAAGCCAACCAAAAGGCGGCGGATATCCGCGCAAAGGCGGAGGAGAATATCGAGCGCGACAAGCAGCGCGCCCTCAACGAGGTTAAGGACCAGATTTCCGAGCTCGTTGTTATGGCGGCGGGCAAGGTCGTTGAAAAGGAAATTTCGGCTTCGGACAACGAGGAGATCATCTCCAAGTTCTTGAGCGAAGTGGGCACGGTATAAAAAGCCGAGCGGAAAGGAATTTTTATGAACGACAACGCTTGTAAGGTATACGGCGACGCGTTCTTCAGTCTGTGTTGTGAAAGCTGCGAGGAAAACGAAAGCAAGCTCAAAAATCATCTCGACGAGATGACGGAGCTTAACAAGGTATTTTCGGAAAATCCCGAGTTTATAAAGCTCATGGGCGCTCCGACGGTGCCGCTTGCGGAAAAACTCGCAATTGTTGACGAGATAGTGAAATCGGGAAAGGTAAGCGAGCTTATGGGAAATTTCCTGTGCGTGCTTACCGAAAAGGGCAGGATGAGCTGCTTTGCGGGAATAACAAAGCGTTTCCGCGAGCTTTATAACGACAAGCTCAAGCTGGCGGAAATTACCGTCACAACGTCCGCGCCGCTTTCCGAGGAAATGAAGAGCAAAATCGCGGAAAAAATGTCGAAGGTCATCGGAAAGACCGTTACGATTGTCGAGCGCGTAGACGCGAAGATAATCGGCGGCGTGATCATCGACTACGGCAGCCGCCGCTACGACGGCAGTATAAAGGCAAAGCTGAACGAGCTGTCAAAGGAGCTCGGCTCGGTTATTGCCTGATAAGAGGAGCAAGGTAAAAAGGTTAAATCTCTGACCTCTTACCTCTAACCTCTATAAATCTAAATGGAAAGGGATGTATGTAATGGATTTACGCCCCGATGAAATAACGGGTCTGATAAAGAACCGCATTAAGAACTACAACTCGAAGATCCAGCTTGGCGATGTCGGCACGGTCGTAACCGTCGGCGACGGTATCGTGCGTATTCAGGGCTTGGAAAAGTGTATGCTTAACGAGCTTCTGGAATTCGAAAACGGCGTTCAGTGTATGGCATTGAACCTGGAGCAGGAGTTTGTGGGCGCGGTTATGCTCGGCTCGGACAAGGGCATTAAAGAGGGTGACAGCGTAAAGCGCACGAACAGCATCGTGTCCGTTCCCGTAGGCGACGAGCTTCTGGGACGCGTTGTAAACTCCCTCGGTCAGCCGCTTGACGGCAAGGGCAGTATCCTCGC
>CAYSHU010000113.1:0-7124 GCA_964430965.1 uncultured Ruminococcus sp.
GTGCGGAGATTTACGTTCATAACGAGGTCCCAGCTCGCAACGCTGAAATCAATGGTGTCCTCGCGCTTGATAACGCCCGCGTTATTTACGAGTATATCAATGCGCCCGAACTTCTCTACACAAGTGTTGATAATATTCTCAATCGGCTCGAGCGTGGAAAGATCCGCCTGGATAAACTGAAAATTATCCGCGCCGAGCATTTCCTGCGTTGCCGTGCTCGGCATATTGGAAATGCCGAGAACCTTTGCGCCGGCTTCTACAAAAGCCTTGGAAAAGCCCTGTCCCAAGCCCGTGTCGCTTCCCGTAACAATAGCTACCTTGCCCTTAAGACTGAAGTTGTCTAAAATCATAACCTTTTACCTCCGAAAAATCTATTATTACCGCGCCTTGCGGTTATTTAACTATATTTGTCTGTCTTGCGGTGTTTTCCTCGCCGTCAAATCAATTCTAAAAAACCCCGACGCTTCGGAAAAACACTACCTGTGCGAAAATCGTCACGGTGCTTACTAAGCTCGTCCAGACAACTAATTGCCCCGCAAGCTCGTCGTCCGCGCCCATTTCCTTTGCCATAATCGCGCTCGCGACCGCAACGGGCGTTCCGAACACCGCGACGTAAGTGGCGTAATGCTCTCCGCCGAGGTTCGGCACGAGAAAATACGCGCCCGCAAGCCCCAGAAGCGGCACTATCACAGTCCTCGCGACCGTGCCGAAAACGATGTATTTGAGCTGCCGCCGCACCGCCGAGAACTCGAACTTTCCGCCCAGGATCAGCAGCGCAAACGGCGTGCAAATCGATTTGGTGAATTCCAGCGTTGAGTACAGAAACTCTATGTCGCGAAGTCGGAAGCCTATCCCGCAGCTCACGAAAATCTCACGAATTCCAAGCGCGGCAAGCCCTGCCACCGTGCCGATTATCAGCGGGTTTTTGGCAATGCCGAGGAGAATTTTCCGAAAATCGATTTTTCCCTTTTTACCGCTGCTGTTGAATATCGTCAGCGTGATGACGGCTAAGATGTTGAACGTCGGCACGCAGAACGCGCTCATTACGCCCGCGGCAGCCGCGCCCTTGTCGCCGAAAAGCGCCGAGGCAAGCGGAAGCCCGATTATCGCGTAGTTCGAGCGGAACGTCGATTGTATCAGCGCTCCGCGCTTCGCGCTGTCCTTCGTGAACAGGCACGTAACTCCCGTCGCGATAAGGAAAATCACGAAAACCGCCGCGATGCCGTATAATACAAAGCCGAAATTTATCTCGCCGAGGCTACCTATGCCGTAGACGTTGCAGAACAGCAACACGGGGAGCAGAACTCTGAACGTCAGCTTGTTGCCCGCGTCGAGGAATTCCTTGTTGAACATTCCTATTCGCTTGAGAAAATACCCGAGGGCAATCATCAGAACGATAGGCAAAACCGCGTTCGCGGCGAAAAGCAGAGCGTCAATCATATTCTGAGCTGCTCCGCGGTGAAATACGGCTCGAGATAAGCCCGCGTCGCATCAATCATCGAGTTGAACAGCTCGCGCGCGTCGTCGAGCGAAAGCCCCGAGCACAGCGGCTGATTTACAAACGCCTCGAAAATCTGGTTTATATCGCGGTTTTTAATACCGTAATAGGTGTTCTCAATATTTATCGCGTTGCGGAGCACAAGCGCGTTTACGCTGCTCGGGAGGCGCTTTGCCGTAATCGGCTTCAAGCTGTTTTCCGAGAAAACGCAGTTTGTTTCCACGACAGAGCCCAGCGGCAAATCCGGCATTTGCCCGACGTTTACGGTGTTCGCGTTGGAAACCATAGGCGGTATAAGCCCGAGGAGAGCCTTCATCAGCTCAACAACCTCCTCGTCGCTTTTCTCAACGTTTACCTTTTCAATGCCGTCAGCCATACGCTTAGACTGCTCGATTTTCTCCACCCTGTCCCTTTTGCGGTAGGACACGGGCGTGAGGTGGTAGAGCCATTTGTCGGGGGCGGCTTCGTCACCGATATACTGCGCGCGTTCGAGGAACTCAACAAGATGTCTGTCCCCTGCCGCCGCCAGCACGCCGAAGCGCTTGAACAAATCCATTTTGACCTTGTTGCCGTACAAGAACGGGTCGTCCCTGAAATCCTCCGGGGCAACGCCTATGCGCTCGCAATAGCCTTTTTCGTAGAATTTATCTATAAACTCGGGGAGGATTTTAAGCATATCCAGCCCCTTGAAGTGTGCCTCCGTTATCCACGTAAAGTGGTTTACGCCGCACGCGTCGATGATAATATCCTTGCGCGTCGGGCGTTCTACTCCCAAAATCTCTTTCGCGGCGCAGCACAAAAACTCCTGCGCGTGGAAAACCTCGTGACAGCAACCGAACGCCTTTATTTCGGGGAAATTATCGTAAAGCGATTTCGTGAGCGCTGTCATCGGGTTCGTCAGATTCAGCACCCACGCATTTGGGCAATGCAACTTTATCTCCTGCACAAAGCCCTCGTAAATCGGCACGGTTCTCATTGCGCGGAGCACGCCGCCCGGTCCTACCGTGTCGCCGACGGACTGGTAAATTCCGTATTTTTCCGGGAGGTGAACGTCGCCCTCCATTTCGTCAAACGTGCCGGGAAGTATCGAGCAGATGACGAAATCCGCGCCGTCAAGCGCCTCGCCCAGCTTCATGTACACTCTGTATTCCCATTTTGAAACCGTGTCGGGGTGCTCGTTTATCCGCTCGCCGATCCTGCGGTTGAGCTCCGCCGCGGGAACATCGATATCATAAAGCGCGATTTCCCCGCAAAGCCCCTCGGCAAGCGCCAAATCGTTCATAAAAACGCGAGCCCACGCCTTAGATCCGCCGCCGATATAGGCGATTTTGATGTTTTTCATAGTCACTTACTGCCTCTTAACTTCGGTATAGCAAAGCACAAAAGGCGCAACGCCCTTTGCGTCATTGTCGACAACAGGCTCGGAAATGTAGTATTCGTAAGAGCCGTCGCGGCGCTTGTTCGTTTCGGGGCCGAGACCCGCAACGAGGCAAATTCCGCCGAGATTAAGGTCGCCGTCCTCGCTTACCGTAAGGTATTTTTTGCAAATGCCGTCGAACGTCTTTCTTCCCGCCTCGGCAAACCTTTTATCCAGAACACCGAGCCGCGCGCCCTTCATCATTGCGTAGGCTATCATCGAGCTGCCGCTGGTTTCGAGGTAATTACCCTCCCTGCCGCCGCAGTCGATGACCTGATAGTACATTCCCGTTTCTGGGTCGGAATAATGCGAAATCCCCTCAATTGCCTCGGCGAAGATCACGCTGAGCTCCTTCTTGGCGTTCTCGTCATCGATTATCTCGATAATATCCGCAAGCGCCACGAGGAACCAGCCCATTGCTCTGAGCCAGAAATTCTTCGAGCAGCCCGTTTCCGGGTCAGCCCAGAACGCCTCCTTGGAGCGGTCGCAGCCGTGATAGTAAAGCCCCTTCTCGGGATTTCTCATATACTTGTAAACGTTCTTGAACTGGCTCACCGTGTCGGAATAGTCCTTCCCGCCGAACTCCTTTTGGAACTTAACGTAAAAAACCTGCGCCATATACAGTCCGTCAAGCCAGATTTGGTTCGGGTAAATCTGCTTGTGCCAGAAATTGCCCGTGTCCGTGCGCGGCTGTTTTTTCAGCTGCTCGTGCTGAAGGAAAATCGCTTTTTTGTACTTTTCCTTGCCCGTCATTTTGTACAAATCAAATAAAACCCTGCCCTCGTTCACGTCGTCAAGGTTGTACTTTTCGATATCATAGCCCTTGATCGAGCCGTCCTCATCAACATACCAGTCGATGAATTCCTCAGCGAAATCGGTATAACGCTTTTCGCCCGTAATCTCCCCCGCGCAGAGCAGCGCGGTTATCATACAGCCGTCGATATAATTCCAGTGCGCGGGCTTTCCGTGGCGAATGTTCTCGATGTTCCAGTATGGCACATCGGGCGTAGAGCGCTCCAGAAGCATATCAATATATTTGTCGATTTGGCTGTACATAGCTGTCAAAATCCTTTCGTTTGTTTTTTCTTTTATTCTTTAATAAGCTCGTCGACGTGGTTCGCCATAAGCGCCTCGCCGTCGTTGCCGCTTATCTCTATATTCTTTACCGTGAGCTTTTTCACGTTGTCGAAATACATTCCCGCGCGGCACATTTCCTGATTGTTGTTGCGCATCGACGGGAAGCTGGGCTCGGCGTTTTCGTCATACGTGAATTTGATGTTTTCAACGGTGATTTCACCTATCGGCTGCTCGGGCAGTCCGTCACAATAGCACGCCGCAACGCAGCAATTCTCACACACCATATCCCTAAACGCGAACGTGCCGAGATATGGCGTTCTGTCATCAACGGGGAGCTTTTCGCGCGTTGTGTTGTACTCCGAATAACGGTCGGGGTCGCAGCAGTTGTACCACATATTTATAACGATAGGTGTGAGCACACCGTCCATTTTGATGTTCTCAAACAGAACCCCGTCGATAACCGCGTCCTTGCCTCTGCCGCGGCGGGTTTTTATTCTCAAGCCGCGGTCAGTGTGGTTGAAGATGCAGCGGTTGACCGTGAGATTTTTAACGCCTCCCGCCATTTCACTTCCGAGCGTGATAGCCCCGTGTCCGAACTGCATAAGGCAGTTTCTGATCGTATGGTGATTTGCGGGGGTTTTGTATTTCTTGCCGATTTCAATTTTTCCCGATTTTATCGCAATGCAGTCGTCGCCGACGCTGAATTTGCAGCCGATTATGTTCACGCGGTCGCACGCCTCGGGGTCAAGCGCGTCCGTGTTCGGGCTGTTCTTAGGCGCGTTTACGGACACGTCGAGGAAGTTTAAGTCCTCGGAGAAATACGGATGAAGCTGCCACGCGGCGGCGTTTTGCACCGTCACGCCGTGCAGCGTGATATTCTTGCAGCGATTCGCAAAGAAGATACGCGGTCTGCCTATTTCGCGCTCCTTTACGTTTACCCACCACTGGCTGTTTTGCGCGTTTCCGTCGACAATTCCCCTGCCGACGATTTGGATATCCTCAGCGTACTCCGCGAAGAGCAGCGCCTGGTGCATCGGAACGGAGTTTCCCTCCCACGTTCCGAGCTGAACAAGCTCACCTGTTTCAATATCACAAAGCGCGCCGGGTACTACGGGATAACGGCTTTCGTCCGTGCTGCCCAGAAGAACCGCGCCCTCGGAGAGCTCAAGCAAAATGTGGCTCTTCAAATTCAGCGGAGCCGTGCTGTATTTCCCCTCGGGGAAGAACAGCCGTCCTCCCGCGGGGAGGCAGTTTATCGCGGTCTGGATTGCGGTCGTGTCATCGTGCTCGCCGTCGCCGACCGCGCCAAAATCGCGCACGTTTATACTGCAGGTTTCCCCCGCTGTTTTGAACGTCAGCGCGTCCTCGCCGCTGACCTCCAGCTTATACTCTGTATTCGGCTTTAGGGAAAACAGCGAGAAAACGTTGGTATTCCCGCGGAGAACATCCGAACCGTTCAGCGAAACGGAATATTCCTTTTCACAATAATACGGAGAGCGGTTTTCAAGCTCAAAGCAAGCGGAAACCGAGCCCGCGTAAAGGATATTTATCATTTCTATACCCCATTTCGTTTTGTGATTTACTTCATACCATTTGCTTTATCCATAGCGTTTTTAAACGCCTTGACGACGTTGTTTTTTATCGTCACGAAAAGCACGTCAAAGCCCATAATCAAAAGCCCGAACAAAATCGGCTCCACGCCCACCGCAATCGTATTTGCTTCATCGGGAGGAGTGCCGGTCAAAATTGTGTTTATAATCGTGTAGCTTTGGATTACAAAAAACAGGAGCACAATCGCGTAGGCAATGTTCGCGAAAAACGTCCAGAACTTCTTTTTCGGAAACATAATCCACTTGTCGTTTGCGCCCTCAAACGGCACGAAATGCCGCAGGACGTTGTTTGTCATAAGGTCCGTCACCACGCCCAGCGCCACTGCCAGCACAGCAATGAGGTCGAGCCCCGTTATCATCATACCCAGACCCCACATCACAAAGTAGCAGACCGCGCCCGCAAACCACAGCTTTATCAGCACGACCTTCAGCCACTGCGGAAATCTCCACTTGCGCTTTGAGGTGTACTTTTCGATCTCCTTGTCGGAAACAGGCGGCGCGTCCTTCGCGTTGACCAGCCTTTCAACAGCGTCTGTTTTCAAATCGTAATAATCCGCTTTAATATCAGATTTTACGGACGATTTTGGATTGCTTTGATTATTTTGCTTGTTTTTCTTTTTCGCCATATTGTGCCATATTGTCCTTTTCAAAAAGAAAGCAACCCAGCCTTGTGGGCTGATGCTGCTTTCATTCGCCTAATTATCAGTCCTCGCCGGAAATATCGATTACTTCCATCTCGCCGTTGCCTTCTACGTCGATAGAGGTGTTTATCGCTCTCAAAGCCTTTCCGTACAGAGGGAGAGCCGCCACGAGAATTACGGTGATGCCGATGCAGACAATATGCGCAACGACAGCGTTGTTCGCTTTGGCAATGTATGCTGTTGCGACGTTGATTACGAGGGGATTAACAGGGTCAAGAATCGCGTCCTGAATTCTTTGCAGATAAATCAAATCCACAAACACCAGAAGCGCGAACATCAGAAACAGCAGCCCAAGCATAATTTTGCTCGGCTTTTGCCGCTTCGGAAACGCTCTTAAAAACACAACAAACGCGAGTATCGAAAACAGCATAGCCGCAAATTCGCACTGACCCATATTCGGGAGGTTAATTCTCGCGGTTGTGTTCGCAATCGATGTGAGGTTCAGGGAATAAACGAGGAACGCAACGGCCAGAACAACCATCGCGATATTCTGCGGGCTGCGTTTGAGGGAAACGAAAAACTTACGGAAAAACTCCCGCGGCCCCTTCTGCGGCTTTGCAGACGCTTGTTTTTTGCTCATTATCTTCAATCTCCTTATGTACGTAAATCTTGCGCTTATCTTATTGCGTTGCCCGTTTCCTTGTCGAAGAAGTGCTTTCTGTTGAAGGAAACCTGAACAGTGTCGCCCGCCTTATAATTGCACCAGTCGCGGAATTTGCACGTGATTCTGTGCTTTTTAACCACACCGTTTACAAGCGTGGTTTGCCCCAGGTTCTCGTTGGAGAATACGTCAACGGCAATCTCTCCGCCCTGAACAATGT
>CAYSHU010000114.1:0-7064 GCA_964430965.1 uncultured Ruminococcus sp.
CCGAGCTCCTCAAACAGCACAACGGAGAGCTGCTTCGGGCTGCCGAGGTTGAATTTGTGCCCCGCGATGTTGCAGACCTTTTCCTCTAATTCCGCTATCTGTGGGAGGATTTCCTCGCCGAATTTTTGGAGCCCCGCCGCGTCGAGCGCTATTCCCTCGTGCTCCATAGAGGCGAGAACCTCCGCGAGCGGCATCTCTATTTCACGCAGAACCTTTAACATCCCCTGCGCGCAAAGCTCCGCGTAAAGCGCTCTGTTAAGCGCCGCGAGGGATTCCATCTGCTCGAAATTACTATAATCCACCGCGTACCGCCCGCAGAGCTTTTCAAGCTCATAGCCCGAGGCGTTCACGTCGAGAAGATACGCCGCGAGCGTCATATCAAAAGTAATGTTACGCGGCTCAATGCCGCGCTTTATGCACTCGGAATACAGCGCCTTCGCGTTTTCGGTGTGCTTGGGTTCGTCGCTTTCGAGGAGTTTTTTAATATCGCCGTCAAGCGGCTTTCCGTCACGATACGCGGCAATTTCTCCGTTGATCAAAACCACGTCAAAGCCGTCGTCATACGGCTCTGTATCGGCGATTACAGCATTAGCGGATTTCGGCTTTTCGGGAGTTGATTTGGGAGCGGGCGCGGCTATCTCGGTTTTCGTCCCTTGAACGCCCTCCAGCCCGAGCTTCTTCACCGTACCCGCCATTCCGAGCTCGCGCAGAATTCCGACGGCGGCCGATTTGTCGCCGCTTTGGATCACATAGTCATCGAGATTCTCCGAAACGGGCGCGAAAAGGCAAATCTCGCCGAGCGCGCGCGAAAGCTCCGCGCTCTCCCTGCCGCTTTCGAGCTTCGCGCGAACGCCCTTTGTCACGTCCAAATCCGCCAGCTTTCCGAAGATATCCGCAATCGTGTGATATTTCTGAATAAGCGAAAGCGCGGTTTTTTCGCCGATGCCCGCAACGCCGGGGATATTGTCCGAGCTGTCGCCCATAAGCGCCTTGACCTCAAGCATTTGTTTCGGCTCCACGCCGTAAACCTCTTTGATTTTATCGGGGGTGTAGAACACGTCCTCCTTGTTGGAGGCAAGCCGCACCGTCACCCTTTCGTTGACGAGCTGAAAGCTGTCGCGGTCGCCCGTGCTGATAACGCACTCGGCGGATTTCTCAAACGCAGCGCGCGAAAGCGTGCCTATGATGTCGTCCGCTTCAAAGCCCTCGCGCTCGACTACGGCAACTCCAAGCCCTTTCAGAATATCCTTGATTATCGGCATCTGCGCGGCAAGCTCGTCGGGCATCGCGTGGCGCGTGCCTTTATAGTCCGCGTACATTTTATGGCGGAAAGTCGGCGCTTTCAGGTCAAAAGCAGCCGCGATCCTGTCGGGCTTTTCCTCTTTGATCAGCTTGAGGTAAATATTCATAAACCCCGTCAGAGCGTTTGTCGGCACGCCCTTTGGGCTTGTAAGCATACGTATTCCGTAAAACGCGCGGTTCATTATGCTGTTTCCGTCGATAAGCAGCAGCTTCATCATTTCACCTCTGTTTTTGGATATTCGGGAGCTTCGGGGATAACGGGCGCGCTTTCCGCCTGCGTTTTCGGCATTGCGTCCGCCACCGTGTCATTTTTCGGAGCGCAGAGTATTTCCCTTAAGCGTTCCGCGAGTATCTGTATCTCCGTTTTGGGAGGAGCGGGCGGCACGGGCTTTTCTTCCGGCATTTTGTAATCCTCGGGAGTATCGGAGGAGCTGTCCTCGGAAAATTCATCAAAAGCATCTTCCGCTTTGACCCTATTATTATATTCTTCGGCAAGCTGGGGAAGCAGAGTGTAGTGCTCTTTTTTAATTGCGAGCAGCGAGAAGCCGTCGAGGAACTCCCTGCACATCGCCGCGTAATACGCCCCGAACGCGCAGAGCGTCACGATTGCCATAACCGCGCCTATCGCGAAATACGGCGTGCCGTTCTCGTTTTTTGAGAGAAGCGCGCCCGTCACGAACATAGCCGCCGCGAATGCCGTGTCTCCGCAGCAGAGCAGCGTTTTGATAAGCGTCATATCGCCCACCGCCAGAAACGCCAGCCCCAGAAGCACGACCTCGCAAAGCGACACCGCAGCTATCCCCGCCGTTCCCGCCTTGAGCACGGCGGCAAGCGCAATGCAGATGACCGCTGCCGCGAAATGCACGTAAAAGCACGCGCGAATAAGCCGCCGCAGCGTCGATGTTTTTCTCTTCCTCGCCGCGGCGAAATCCGCTTGAATATCTCCGCCCGTGAAGAAGTGCAGCAGCTTTTTTTCAATACTCTTGTTCATTCCTGCTCCCCATAAAGGTAGAAAATTTAATAGATTTATTTTTGTGGGTTTCCCCGCCGTTAAAGCCCGTTCAGCTCCTCAAGCCACAACGCCGCCTGCGCGTCGGAGGGCATACGCCAGTCGCCGCGCGGCGAAAGCGTCACCGAGCCGACCTTCACGCCGTCGGGCAGGCAGCTCCGCTTGAATTGCTGCGAGAAGAAGCGCCGATAGAACGTTTTCAGCCACTTCAAAATCGTATCGTTATCAAAGCTATCGCCAAACGCGAGCTTTGCTAATCTGTAAACCTTTCTCGGCGGGAACGCCCAGCGTATGCCGTTATACAGGAAGAAATCGTGCAGCTCATACGGTCCGACCAAATCCTCCGTGATTTGCGAGATCTCGCCGTCCTTCGGCGGGATAAGCTCCGGGGAAACGGGCGTGTTGAAGATGTCGAGAAGCACCTCGCGGAGCGCCTCGTCGCCGCATGTTTCCGCGTAGTAATACACGATATGCCGCACGAGCGTTTTCGGGACGGAGCTGTTCACGCCGTACATACTCATATGGTCGCCGTTGTACGTAGCCCACCCGAGCGCCAGCTCGGACAAATCCCCCGTGCCGACAACCATTCCGTTTTCCTTATTCGCCACGTCCATAAGGACTTGAGTACGCTCGCGAGCCTGTCCGTTTTCATACGTAACGGAGTGGTCGCTCTCGTCCTGCCCGATGTCCTTAAAATGCTGTCTGACGCTATCCGAAATATCAATAACGCGCAAATCCGTGCCGAGTATATTGCACAGCTTCTCGGCGTTGGATTTTGTGCGCTTTGTAGTGCCGAAGCACGGCATCGTTATCGTGATTATATCGCTGAGCGGGCGGTTCAGCAGCTTCATCGCCTCCACGCAGACCAGCAGCGCCAGCGAGCTGTCCAGCCCGCCCGAAATCCCGATGACAAGCGTTTTGCAGTTTGTGTGCTCAATACGCTTCGAGAGCCCGTGCGCCTGCATTGTCAGAATATCGCGGCAGCGCTTCGCTTTCTCGCCCGCGACGGACGGCACAAACGGCGTCGCCTCGAATTTTCTTGAAAGAGCCGTTTCGCGCAGCTCCAAGCCGAAGCCCACGCGCGTAAAAATCTCGCTTGTGATTTGGAAAGAAGTGTTTCTTCTGCGCTCCAAAGCCAGCTTTTCAATATCGATATCGCTTATCGTAAGCCCCGTTGTGAACAGCTCGCTTTCGGCAAGCATAGAGCCGTTTTCCGCAATCATACGATGTCCGCCGAATACCAAATCCTGCGTGCTTTCGCCGTCGCCCGCGCTCGCGTAGACATACCCGCACATCAGCCGCGCGGACTGCCCTCTCACCAGATCTCGGCGGTAGTCGTCCTTGCCTATTGTTTCGTTGGACGCGGACAGGTTTGCGATTATAGTTGCGCCCGCCCTCGCGAGCTTTATCGACGGCGGCTCGACAGCCCACAAGTCCTCGCATACCTCCAAGCCGAATTGCAGCTCGGGAATGTTTTCACACTCAAAAATAATATCCCCGAACGGAACGCTTTTCCCATTAAAGGCTATCACGCCGCACAAGCCGTCCTCCGCGGGAGTAAACTGCCGCGCCTCGTAAAACTCGTTGTAATTCGGCAGGTGCTTTTTCGGGACGAAGCCCAGCACCTTGCCGTTTTGAAGCACCGCCGCGCAGTTATACAGCTTCTGCTCGAAAACCAGCGGCAGCCCGACCGTGACGAGCATATCCATTCCGCGCGAAGCCTCAACTATTTGCGCGAGAGCTCGTGCCGCGCCATCCAGCAGCGTCTTCTGATAAAACAGGTCGTGGCAGGTGTAGCCTGTTACACAAAGCTCGGGGAACACAAGAATATTTACGCCCTTTTCGCGAGCCTCACGCATCAGCGCGATTATCGCGCCGGCGTTATACTCGCAGTCCGCGACGCGAATTTTCGGCGTTGCCGCCGCAGCTTTGATAAATCCGTCAAGCATAGATTTCTCCCAAGGTAAAGTGTTTATTTCCGTTTGGTGACTGAACATAACATACCATTCTTATTATACTACAAAACCAACTCAATATCAAGAGGAAAATCAAAAAGCCTTGCTTAATGCAAGGCTTTTTGTGCATTTTCACTAAATTATTACTCCTCGGTCTGCTCTCCCGTATTTTCCGCCTCGTTTGCGGCGTAAGAGAGGTCGTTCATCGAGTCGGCAATGTTTTCAATATCCCCGAACAGCGTTCTTATCTGGTTGTTGAGGTCGCCCATATCCTTTTTTATGCCGTCAAGCGTGTCCTCAATAGCGCCGACGTTTTTCGTGTTGCGCTCCGCAAGAGTACGCACCTCCTGCGCGATTACGTTAAAGCCCGCGCCCGCCGCGCCCGCTCTCTTCGCTTCAATAGAAGCGTTGAAGCCGATAAGCGTAAGCTGCGTGGAGGCGTTTTCTATTGATTTTACGATAACGTCCGTCTTGTCAACGTGCTTTGTGGACGTCGCGACGGCGTTTTTAATGCGCTCAAAGCCGTGCTTCGCCTCCTCGATAAGCCCCATTGTTGCGTTGATTTTGCGTCTGAGCTCTGTTTCGGGAACGCCCTCGCCGTCCTCGGAGCCCTCTCGCGCGAGCTCGCCGCGCCTTGCCGAAGCCGCGCGCATATATCCCCACTCGCCCAAATCCGTAACCATTTTTGATACAAGAGCCGCCGCCGCCTCAACGCGCTGGTCGGGCATTGTTTCAAGCGCCTCCGCAAGCTCTATGTACTTTGCCGCGTCGATATTCAGCGAGTGCGCCGTAGAGGTCATCTTGCGGTTGTCTGGCTGGCTTGACGTGAAGACCTGCCCGCCGATAAGCGCCCCTACATACTCGCCGCGGACGATAATGGGCGCGGCGAATTCCGTAACGCCCGCATAGCACGTCCCGACATAGGGCAGCGCAGTGCGCTTTGCCTCCTCTACGCACTTTTCCATAAACTTCTTGCAGCGGGAAGCCCCCTCGGAGGAGTGCTTAAGGCAGTTCTCGCAAAGTCCGCGGCGTTTGCACCACTTTGCGTCGGTGGGGTAGCTTTCCGTCTTGTCGACATAGCCTATCGCCATTCCCGTAGCGGCGGCAAACGATTCCAGCACCCCGCGAAGCTCCGTTGTTCCGATAAGGTCGTTCAGCGTAAGATTATCCATTTCCATAATATCAGCTCTCCAAATCTTGATTATTGAGAAAATGCCGTATTTTGCTTCTTTCCCCGCCTGCGGCGGGGAAAGAAGCAAAAGGGTTTAATTTTATTATACAACTTATCGCAAAATAAATCAAGGGGTTTTGCGAATTTTAGACATTTTTAACAATTTTACGTGCTTTTCCTCGCCGAGGACGTGGAAAACCGCAATTAAATCGGCATTTCCCTAAAAATTTGCTTTTCCTCTTGAAAAATTTCTCAGAAAAGAGTATAATGTAATAAGACGCATTAAACCGTAATAACTAACAACCAACTACTACCAAGCTAACAGCCGGGAGGGAAAATTATGGAATTTATCAGCGAGCGCACCGCTTATACTATGATTTCGGACACTATCGTTAAGGCGGGCGTTTCCTTGTTTAACGCGGTGAAATATATCTATATGATAGCCGATAAGGATTTTTACAACATCAACGTTAAGGATATTTTCAAAATCACGCTGAAAAACATCACAGACACCACCTGCCTTTACAACACGGGCATAAAGCTCGACAAGGAGCGCTGCAAGGAGATGAGCTCGCCCGAGTATGAGCGCGTGCTGTCGCTTATGGTGTACTCGTTTGCGGTGCGGCTGCCCGTGCTGAAAAACGTCAAAACGCCGTCGGGCTCGCTCAACGACAAGCAGATTAAGACGGTTTACGATATGGTGATTTCCAAGGGCGCGGGGAATTTCGAGAACATCATCGCCGATGATTTTGAAGAGGTCCGCCGCCTGGTAAAGCTCGGCAAGCCCGTGCCCGCGTATGACGCGGAGTGGTATAAAAGCTACATCTACGGCTACGTGCCCGCGCTGGCGGCGGTCGGCAACAGGAATATGTTTCTGCTGGGCAGCTGTGATATTCTGTTCACGCTGTTCTACGGCGCGCTTGAGGAGGAGCTCGAGCGGCTGCTGAATAAACTCTCGGCGCAGGGCTGATCCGGGGAAAAAGGACAAGCCCGCTTGCATATAATTTCACGAGGTGATTTTTTATGCAGGATTTAAAAAACGTAACGAAATATTCATTTGTGGAGCAAGACCGCCCCGTTTTGCAGGCGGAGCTTAAGGGCAACGCCGATTATCCCGATATCAGAGGGCTTATCCACGTTTATTTTCTCCCGAACGGGATTTATTTGCAGGGAGATATTGAGGGGCTGCCGAAGACGAGCGAATTCGCGTTCCACGTCCACGAGGGCGAGAACTGCGAGGGGCACGGCGAGAAAATTCTGATTCTTCCCGACGCGATATCCGACGCGGACGGCAAGGCTTCAATGCAGGTTTATCTTGACAGAGTAAACTCCACGCAAATCGCGGGCAGACCGCTGGTGCTGCATTTAAGGGTGGGAAGTGAAACGCCCGAGGTCGCGTGCGCGCTGCTTAACAGAATTCTTTGAGCGCAGCGCTGCGGCGGTGCTTGGGAATTAGCTCGCGATGTTGTGTCAAAGCGGTTTACTTGATTTAGTGGCTACGCGGCGTCGGGGGTGCGAGGGAACACCCCTTCGGGGGCGGGGGAAGACAAAAATCCAACAAAAAGCGGGCGTTCCCCCGCCCCCTACGGGGTTTCTCCTCGCGCTCCTCTTCCCCCTCTCCCCCACC
>CAYSHU010000115.1:0-7048 GCA_964430965.1 uncultured Ruminococcus sp.
TGTACATTGTAAATTACTCATCGGCGTTACCCGATGAGTATCTGCCCGTCCGGTACCACGATATTCTTCCGCTTCGCGCTGTTCAGCACAAGCGACATCACCAGCGACACGGGTCCCACTCTTCCGATATACATCGTGAGTATCAGAATTATCTTTCCGGCGAGCCCCACGATCCTTAACGTACCCGCGGAATTCCCCGTCGTCGAGAACGCGCTCACTGCGTCGAACAAACACTGCACCGCGCCGACATTCGAGCCCTCCGGAAGGGAGAAGTAAAGCACAACAGAGCATACCGCAACCGCAATCATCGACAGCAGCGAGATAACCATAGCGCGGTAAACCGTGAGCTTGTCGATTTTATGGCGGAATATTTCCACGTCGTTCATGTTGCGGATATATGAAACAACGGTCATAATGATGACCATCAGCGTCGTTACCTTGATTCCTCCGCCCGTAGAGCCGGGCGCCGCGCCGATAAACATCAGCAGAATTGCCCCAAGCTGCGAGAACTCGGACATATCGCTTGTCTTTATGTTCTCAAAGCCCGAACACCTCGTATTGACAGAGCAGTAAAACGAATTGAGGAGCTTTTCTCCAAACGGCATATCCTTCATGGTCAAAGGATTGTTCCACTCGGCGATGAGAAAGAACACCGTTCCCGACACGATAAGTATTCCCGTCATGACAAGCACTGCCTTCGAGTGAAGACTGAGCTTTTTGCGCGTTTTCATATTAAGGAAGTTTTCCCACACGATAAAGCCCAAGCCCCCGACGATCGTCAGCACCGCGAGAGTTATCAGCACCGCGGCGTTATCCTGATAGGTCATCAGGCTTGTGAACTCGCCCTCCATTCCCGTGAGGTCGAAGCCCGCGTTGCAAAACGCCATTATGCTCATAAATATACCCATCCACACGCCGTATATTCCGTATTTCGGGACAAACACGATCGCCAGAACCGCCGCGCCCGTAAGCTCGAAGATCAGCGAGTATTTCATGATGCTTATGAATATTTTACGGCCTCCCTCAAAGCTGCTTTCGGTAAAATCCTCCGCCGCGTTTTTGAGAGTTCGATATCCCAGCTTCTTCCCCGCGGCGACGTTGAAGAACGTAATGATCGTAACGAACCCCAAGCCGCCGATCTGCACCAGGACGGCCATCACTATCTGCCCGAACAGCGACCAGTGCGTGTAAGTATCCACCACCGCAAACCCCGTCACGCACGCCGATGATGTTGATGTGAACAGGCAGTCTAAAAGCGGAGTGAACGTCCGCGCTTTTGACGAGATCGGCAGACACAGTAAAAGCATACCCACGGTGATAATAATGAGAAATCCCACGACCAGCGTCCGCGCGGGGTCAAACCGCTTCGTCGCTTTTTTAAGTACCGGCATAGAATTTCCTCCTTTTCTTTTTGGTAAACGCTCGTTGTTCTTTTAATGTGACGAGCCGTTAGTTTCCGCGTTTTCGTGATCCTTCAGCGCGCTGAACCGGATAAAGTCGCGCGCGATGTCGCCAAACGCGTAAACCGTATACTCGCTCGTGCGTCCTACAATATCGTAAGACCCTCCGTCAAACGGTGGGGCAACGCCTGTTTTCGCGATAAGCAGGCAGGAATCCGAAACGCTATCGCTGCTTTTGATTATTCTTACGCGCGTTTCGGGCGCCAGGAATTGCAGTGTCGCGGCGGTTTCGGGCGCATCGGAATCGGTGTTGTAGACCAGAATAGGCGGGGACTGCGCGTCGTTATACACAAGCCCCAAAAGCTCCCGCACGGGGATTTTTTCCTCGTAGTTTCGGAAAAACACGTGCGGCAGGAACACAATGCCAGTATAGATAGTCGCCGCCATCATCACGCAGAAAACCGTGCCCGTGATGACTGTCGTGCGGCGCTTTCGCGTGCACGAGGCGAACACGATAATCAGCGCGTACAGCGTAAACACAAGCGACGACATTATGATGCAGTTCGTTTTTGCGCTTTCCGCCGCGTTTTCAGAGAATTCGGCGAACATATCAAAAAGCCCGAACAGCGCGGAATATCTGAACTGCTCGGAAAGCTCCGCCGCGGAAATTCCCGCGACGCCGAAGCATATGCAGGAATAGCCGTAAACTCCCGCGCCGATAAGCGGCTTTACCAAATCAATTCCGTAAAGGAAAATGTACGCAAGCACAAGGAAAATCGCGAGCGGCGCGATGTTGTCCGTGTATCTCCCGAACACGGCGAGCTCCGAGGAGCTTGTCGCGCTCGAAGCGAATACCGCCGCCGCCGTCGCCGTGAAAACCACCGCGAGGAACTGAAACAGCGCGAAAACCGTCAGGCGCATACTGTATTTATGCTTTATCGGCTCGTAGACCTTCGTGCCGTCCTCAAGCGTTTTCGGGCGGTCTTTTATGCCCTCTTTGAGGCAGGAGAACATCATCACGACGAAAATCGCCGCTGCGAGCGAGCCTATCCCCACCGAGGACGTCATAAACGCGTAAAGCTGCGTGAAGAACAAGCCGAAAAATCCGCTTGACGGCGAGGACAGGGCGTTTCCGAGCGTTTCCGCCTCGCCGTTCCAAATCGAGCCCGCTACGGCTTGTCTTAAGAAATGCTCCGCGACAAACGATGCGATAAGCGAAATCCCGAACATCGGGAGGTTCAACATTCTCTCGCGCATAAAAACCCGCGCGAGAATAACGGTAAGCGCCAAGGCGGCAACCAGACCGATAAGCTGCGTGTTCACCGCGTAAGCCGCGGCGCACAAAAATCCCGCAAGCACCGAAAGCGCCGCGCGGGAGCTGCGGCTTTTGCTTTCCCACGAGCTGAACAGGCAAAGCGCCAGAATCCACACCATAAGACATGAGAGCGTTTCGTTCCAGATAAATTTGCTGTCGGTGAAATACGCGACGTAAAGTCCGCAGCAAAGCGCCACAAGCAGCTTTCTGCGCACTCGCACCACGCCGAATTTCCCCGCAAGGTGATAAGCGATAAGCGGGATAAGCGCGACAACAAGCGCGTTCATAATAAGCATTGCCTTATACAGCGCATAGGGGTTTTTGATGATCCAGAACAGCGGCGTATAAAGCACCGCCTGGATATACCCGCTGCCGCTGTCGAGGCTGTCAAGCACGCCCCAGCGGCTTCTTCCCGAAAGCAGCGCCGCCGCGCCCGCGTTGTTTATCTCGTCGGGGAAGACAGCGGGGAGCTCCGCGAGGATTGCGGGAAGCACGTTTGCGACAACCGCGAGCGCATACAGAATAAACATAACCCCGCGGTCGCCGAACGAGTTATAAAATTGTATCAATCTCTTTTTCATCAGCGAAAATTATCCTTAAATGAGAAACTATTTGTTTTCTTTCTCCTCCGCTATTAGAGGTAAGGGCTTCAGGGGCAAGAGCGTAACGGCGGCAATGATCTTGCTTCTAGCCGGCAAGATAAAGCACCGTTGCGTAGCCAAGCATTAAGGCAAGGCAGCCTATCGCCGCGCCTGCCATTGTCGGCTTGCCGAATTCATACAACGCGAGGTAATAATCCTCCGAGCGCGTGTCGCCGTCGTAGCTTTTGCGGAATTTTTTAATGCGGCTTATGCAATGCCGGTAGTACACATAATCCCCGAACATACAAAGCAGCATTCTGATGAACACATTCGCGACCTGGAACAAGACCATAAGCTCGTTTCCGGCTATGCTTGCAATCTCATCGGGGACGAGAGCGGCGGCGATTGACGGCGCTAACAAAAGCAAAAGCGCAATTATCCCGAAGAGGTTCATTTTGCGATAGCCCTGGAACATCGGCGCGAAGAGCCCGCTTGACAGATTAAGCGACATCACGTGCTTCAATCCGCTTGACCTGCGAAACGTGTCGAACGCTTTGCCGTAATGATAGACGCTCGTCGCGGAGAACGCCACAAGCTCGTGCATGCTCACGCCGTCCTTTCCGATTTCCTTATCGCTGAACTTTTCAAACAAATCCGCGAACGGATTATCATCGCCGAGCTCCTCCTCGAACATACGCTGCTCCTCCTCATAAGGCGCGGGAGCGGGCGTTTTCCGGGGGAACTCCTCGCGGCGGAGCTCGTCGAGTGCTTTGCTCGGCTCGATAAGCGGCAAGCCCGTGGATTTCAGCATCTCCTCGCGTTCTTTGATCTCATCGGGAAGCAGCCCGTTCCAGCTCCAGCCCTCCGTGTGGAGCTCCTCCAGCGCGCATTTTCCCTTTATCGAATAGCAGGACCTATGGTGCGGAGTGCCGCAGGCAGGGCAAACGACCACGTCCGCGTTCTTCACAAACCGAGTTTTACACATCGGGCAAAGCTTATTTTCAAATCTCGTCATTGTACATTCCTTTCGCGTTTTTTGTATACACATATACATTATAACATATTTTGAGAAATAATTCAACCTCTGTATGTGAAAAGTTGGAAAAAATTTTGAGCGATATGCAGTAAACCTCGGCTTGTACATAGTTACGTCGGTACCCCCTCCTTCGGAGCATATACGGTATGTGAAAATACAAAAGCCACACCCGAAGGAGGAATACTCACATTAGAAGTTTTTTGCCCGAATGCGGTATGGATCAACCGCTTTCGGGCTTGCTTTTGATATTGAATTACTCACAAGAGTTTACAGTTTTATTCCCCATTCGGATTTTATTGTATGCTCACAATGAAAATGCAGTTCTGCTATTGCATCTAAAGCACATACCCCGCCATTCCATTTGAAAGTAACGATATTCATTTTTTCATTGTCAATATGCTGAACATCAAAATCCCACGCACCGTTGTTGTAAAGTTTTTTGATATAGGTTAGTGTGATTTCGTGCAAATCACTTTCTTCGAGCGCATATATTTTCAGTCTTGCATAATGAAAATTATTCGGGTCTTTTGCGTGACGTTTTTCTTCCCATTCTGCTACCTCATATTTTTTATACATAAAAACTCCTTGTATAAATTTCGATATAACTTAATATATTATACATCATAAAAATTCTTTTGTCAACAGAAACGCCATCGCACTTTTGACGGTCATCAAAAATGCGATGGCTAAAAACTGCTATATTAGTATTACATTAAGGCGAGCCGCCTTTGGCATTACGTCTCATAAAATATTGCGGTGTCAAGCGTTTTCGCTCGACACCGCGATACTTCTATACCGAACGCTCCTTATGGCGAGGGTTTTGTTGCTCTTTGACCCGTCAATAGTTCTCCGCCGAAATTTGGAAATAGCTCTGCGGCTTGCCGCACACGGGGCAGGTCTCGGGGGCGTTCGTTCCCGTGACGATATGCCCGCAGTTTCGGCACTCCCAGACCTTGACCGAGCTCTTTTTGAACACCTCCTGCATTTCGACGTTCTTCAGCAGCGCGCGGAAGCGCTCCTCGTGGTGCTTTTCGATCTCCGCGACCAGTCTGAACTTCGCCGCCAAGTCCGCGAAGCCCTCTTCCTCCGCCGTTTTCGCGAACTCCGCGTACATATTTGTCCACTCAAAATTCTCACCGTCCGCTGCCGCTCCGAGATTTCGCGCCGTCGGACCTATCCCGCCGAGCTCCTTGAACCAAATTTCCGCGTGCTCCTTCTCGTTATCCGCCGTCGTTTGAAAAATCTGCGCTATCTGCTCAAAGCCCTCCTCCTTCGCCTTTGCCGCGAAGAACGTGTACTTGTTCCGCGCCTGGCTTTCGCCCGCGAACGCCGCCTCAAGATTGCGCTCCGTTTTCGTTCCCGCGTAGCGATTTTGGTGCTCCGCCTCGATCTCCTCGAGCTGATCGCCGCTCACTCCGCACACGGGGCACACCGCCTCGGCACGGTTCGGCGCGTCAAAGACAGCGCCGCAGACTTTGCATTTGAATTTTGCCATAATGAAAACCTCCTTATTTAAAAGTCGCGAAAAAGCGCGCGGCGAAGCCGCGCTCGCCGCCTACAAAGATTCCGCTCGCTTTGCTCGCTCCACCTTTGCAGGCGCGTTTTTCGCTCCAACTGCTCTTGGGGTTATGTGACTGTTTCGGTAGAATTAGGCTAACACTCACCCGATTTATTTTAAACTCGCGAAAAAGCGCGCGGCTTCGCCGCGCTAGCCGCCTACTAAGGTTCCGTTCCGCTTCGCTTCACTCTGCATTTGCAGGCGCTTTTTCTGCGACACTGCTCTTGGGGTTATGTGACTGTTTCGTGACACGATTTTCTTGATTTGTCTTGGGATAATTGACTGCCTTATAACGAGCCGTCTTAATGCGCCTCCGCGAATTTCTCTTTGAGTATTATGGTTAAAATTTACGTCTTTATTCACCAAAATTCTGCCGAGCCGAAAAATCCCTCGAGCCGCTTGTGCCCGAGGGATGCTTGTGACTGAGCTTTACAAACCTTACTTAGCGCTCTGCTCGTAAGACTCAATCATCTTCTTGACCATCTGACCACCGATAGAGCCAGCCTGCTTTGCGGTGAGGTCGCCGTTGTAGCCCTGCTTCAGGTTTACGCCAACTTCGCTTGCTGCCTGCATCTAGATGTTCTTAAGATTTGCCTTATACTGTTTAGCCATAACTGTTCTCCTTGTTCAATTTCAATAATAATAGCAAAGGTCGTGCTGAAATTTAATGCTGAATTCCCTTTGCGATATTATTGTTTTCAGCGCCGCGAGAATTATTAAAGGTAATTTTTGCGCATTTGAGAGATTTTTGCTAATGTTGTGTTGCGAAACAGTCAACTATCCCAAGACAAATTAAGCAAGTCATCTGCCGAAACAGTCATCTGACCCAAGACAAATTAAGAATATCGTCTACCGAGGCAGTCACCTAACCCCAAGAGCAGTTGGAGCGAAAAAGCGCCTGCTAAGGCGGAGCGAAGCTCCGCCTTAGCAGGCGGCTAGTGCAGTCGAGCTTCGCTCGACTGCACGCTTTTTCGCGACTTTAAAATAATTCGGGTGAGTGTTAGCCCCATTCTACCGAAACAGTCATCATAGCGGCGGCGCATTATAACGCCCCAAAATATTTTTCCCGAAAAATGCAAATTATTCCTTTACATCTTGCAAAAAATAGTGTATAATGGTATTTGTGGAGAGAGTTGTTGCGCGCGGCGTGACATTCTC
>CAYSHU010000116.1:0-6981 GCA_964430965.1 uncultured Ruminococcus sp.
GAGAAATCAAACGTTTCGAGGTTCATTTCCGCAACGCCCGCTTGAACCTTTGACAAATCGAGAATATCCGTCACGAGCGACGAAAGCCTGTCGGTTTCATCGATGATGATTTTCAAATGCCGCTCGCGCTTTTCGGGATTGTCGCCCGAAAGGTCGCGTATCATCTCGGCGTATGCCTTAATCATCGTAAGCGGCGTGCGCAGGTCGTGGGAGATGTTCGACATAAGCTCACGCCGCAAATCGTCCGACTTCGCGATTTCCTTTGAGGCGGACGTAAGCGTCGAGGCTAATTGCTTTATCTCGGCGTAGTCGTTTTTTCCGATATCCGCGCTGAATTTCCCCTGCGGGAGTTCCTTCGCGGATTTGTTGATCCTGATTATCGGCTCGGAGATTTTATTCGAGAACACCATTGACATAAACACGGTCAGCACGACCATAATCAGCCCGACAAAGAAAAATTGTCGAACAAAAATGCTGACCGTCGTGCCAACGGGCTCGAGATAATTGCAGATGAAAATATACGCCTGCGGGCTTTTCTGGTTGCCGATGTAGCTTCCCATCATCAAAACGCGGTTGTCCTCAAGCTCGTCGCGGAAACGCATATAAACAATTCCCTTTTCCGAATTGCGGACCTCCTCGCGCAGGTTTTTCTTCGCGAGAACCGCCAGCGACACGCTCCCGCCAAGCCTGTTTGCGATGTAGGAATAATCGATGTTCGGGAAATATATTTCGATATACATTTTGTTCTGCGCCGCTTGATGGTCGACTATATCCTTAATGTTGTCGCTTTCCCAGTTAGCGCGGATTTCAACCAGCGCCTGATTTATCTCATAGGTTTTCATCCACTCATAGAAATTCGGGAACATCGCGATGAGAAAAATGTAGGTAAACGACAGCATAGCGATAACGACGATTTCAAAAAGCGCCCAGACGCGAACCTTTATGCTTCGGAAAAAACTCATATCACGCCTCGAATTTATATCCCAAACCGCGCAGCGTCACAATAAACTTGCGATACTCCCCAAGATTGTTGCGGAGCATCTTTATATGCGTGTCTATCGTGCGGTCATCGCCAAAGAAATCATAGCCCCAGACTTCTTCAAGCAGCTTGTTGCGAGTGAGCGCGATGTTCTTGTTGCGGACAAGATAAAACAGCAAATCATATTCCTTCGGCGTGAGATTTGCCTTCTCGCCGTCGATGAAAACATCACGCGACGTGAAGTTTATCTCCAGCCCCTCGAACTTCTCAACGTCCGCCGCGGGAGTCGTCCCAGACGCGGAATTGCGCTTTACAATAGCGTTTACACGCGCCATAACTTCCTTTGGGGAGAACGGCTTTACAACATAATCATCGATGCCCACATCAAACCCGTGGAGCTTATCGTACTCCTCGCCACGGGCAGACAGCATCAGCATCGGCGTTTGCTTCAGCTTTCTTATCTCCTTGCACGCGGAATAGCCGTCCAGCCGCGGCAGCATTACGTCCATAATAATTATGTCGTAATCCTTTTCCTTTGCCATTTCGATAGCCTTCATGCCGTCGCCCGCCTCGTCGACCTCGTGCCCCTCAAACTCAGCGTACTCGCGGATAACCTCGCGGATATTCTCCTCGTCGTCTACAATAAGTATTTTATACATTTTTGACCCTCCTTCGGACTGACAAGTCAATTTGAAAAATTAAACAAATTTGAAAAAACGGCGTTCTTATCAACAAAACTAAAAGAACGCCGATTTTATGTTTTTATTTTACCTCGCGGATATGAAATCAATGTGAAAACCCGCTGAATGTTTGGAAAACATTAAGAAAACAATCACGCACCGAAAAGGTTAACAATTTCAAGCATTTTAAGCTCAACCATATCGGGAATTCCCGTTTTTAAATGCACATCCTCGCTCGAAGAAAGCTGATAGCCCATATTTCTCAATACAGCCTCGGAAACGAGCGGCAATTCAATAAGCGCGGTGAAAATTCCGTTTTCTTCGCGAAGCTCGAATGTTCCGCCCGAAAGCTCGGCAAAGCGTTTGATTATCGGAATTCCGTAGCCTAATCTCTGCCCCGCCAAATTCATGGTCGGCTCTTCGTCGCTGTTGATATAAAGCGCGCTGTTGTTCACAAGCGTGATTACCGCTTTCCCGCCGTCTGTATCCTTCCGCTTTGAAAGCGTAAGGCACGGGACACAGTCGCGCGTTGAATACATCAGCGCATTCTGAACTGCGTTCACCAGAGCGTACATTATGTGGCGCTGCTGGGCGTTAATGTAAATGTCATTTTCATCGCAGACAAACTCCACACATCTACCCAAATCCGACAGAGCCGTGTTGCAGCGCTTCAGAATACCTTTTGTAATCGGCACGATATTTATCGGGTCAATGCAGATAGAATTGTACTCTAACAAATTCATATACGCGGAAATGTTTTTCGAGCAGGAACTTATCGCGACGACCCGCTTTTTCATATCCAGAGTGATTTTCAAAGCATCAGGATTATCGTCATGCAGCAGCTTATTCTCCAGCGTGGAAAATCCTCGCCAAAGCTCGGCGGTGTTAATATCAACCGTTTCAATCATCGGGAAGAGTTTTGCATATATGTCGGTGTTTTCCGCAAGCTCGAATATCGAGGATAAATCAAAAAACTCGCAAACGTATAGCCCCTCGTCAATCGGCGTTGCCCTTACGCTGTAAGAGCAGCCGTTTATCACCGCCATTTTCGCCTTTGGAATATAGAACAGCTCCTTGGCGTTGCCACAGATAACATCCTCTATAGACGCGTTCTCGGGCAGAAGCTTCGGGCGGTTGCTGTAAACGCATTTCAAATCCTTATCAATAATAGCAACAGGCTCTCTCATTTCACCGAAATATTTCTTTAATTCGGTTTTTCGGCTTCGCTCCAAATCTGTCACTCCACTTCTGTTGTTATTGATTTACGCGAGAAGCTCCTCCATTTCGTCCAAAAGCTCGCGGAACAGCTTCAGCGCCTCCTCGACGGGCTTTTTCGAAGCCATATCCACCCCCGCGCCGCGAAGCAGCGAAATGGGGTCCTTAGAGCAGCCGCCGCTTAAAAATCCGATATAATCCGAAACAGCGCTTTCACCCTCGTTCAGAATTCGCTGCGACAGCGCAATCGCCGCCGAGAAGCCCGTCGCATACTGATAAACGTAATAATCGTAATAAAAATGCGGTATCCGCGACCATTCCATATCAAGCTCGGAATCCACAATCAAATCCTCGCCGTAATACAGCACGTTTAAGTTGTGATACATTTCGCAGAGGCTCTCAGCAGTAAGGCTTTCGCCGCGCTCTGCCCTCTCGTTTATCATAAGCTCGAACTCCGCGAACATCGTCTGACGATAAAGCGTCGTTCTGAACTGCTCCAAGAAATAGTTCACAAGAAACGCCCTGCGCTTTTTATCCGTCGTGTTTTTGAGCAGATACTGCATAAGCAGGCTCTCGTTGCAGGTTGACGCAACCTCGGCTACAAAAATCACATAGTCGGAATACGCCGTCGGCTGGTTTTTGTTCGACAGATAGGAGTGTATCGCGTGACCCATTTCATGAGCGAGCGTAAACTCCCAGTTCAGCGTGTTTTTGTAGTTGAGGAGCACGAAAGGGTGAACCTTCGCGCCCGCCGAATACGCGCCGCTGCGTTTGCCCTCGTTTTCAAGAACGTCTATCCAGCCGTTTTCCAAGCCCTCCTTGAAAATCGCGCGGTATTCCTCGCCCATAGGAGCGAGCGATTCGTAAACCTCTTTCTTCGCCAAATCAAACGGAACGTTGTCCTCAACTCCCGCGACTATCGGAACGTACAAATCGTAAGCGTGGAGCTCGTCCACACCGAGCGCCTTCTTGCGTAGCTTCACATAGCGGTGCATCGCATCCATATTCTCGTGAACCGCGTCAATAAGATTGCGGTAAACTGCTGTGTCGACCTCGCTCGCGTCGAGCGCGGCTTCAAGCGTGCTGTTGTAATTTCGCGCTCTCGCGCCGAAAACAAGCGACTTCACCTGCGCGGAAAGCATCGCGGCGGAGGTGTTTTTGAAGCTCTCGTAAACGTGATAAATGCTCTCAAACGCGGATTTTCTCAAGGCTCTGTCTTCGCTGTGAACAAGCGGAATATAGCTCTCATGCGTGACCTGGTGCGCGTTTCCGTCCTTGTCAATCGCGTCCGAGAATTTCAAGTCCGCGTCGTTGAACATCGAGAAGATATTCTCGGGCATGCCAAGCATCTCACCCGTCAGCGCGATTATGCGCTCCTCCTTTTCGGAGAGGAAATGCTCGCGCCGCCTTAAAATGCGCTCCAACGAGCGGCGATACGGCGAAAGCCCGTCGCACTCGCTAAAAAAGCGCTCCATATCCGCCTCCGGGATTGAAAGGATCTCGGGCGTAACAAACGAAGCCGCCCCCGCGATGCCTACATACAGCATCTCAAGGCGGTTGCTCATATCTTGATACTTTGCAACGCGCGTATCCTCATCGCTTTTTCGCTGCGCGTAATTCACAAGCCCGTCAAACAACAGCGTAAGCTCGTCGTCCAGCTTTAAATACTCAAGCAGCTTCTGCGGCGACTTTCTTAATTCGCCGTTATAGGACGCGATTTTCTCAACAAAAGTCTGCGCCTTTTTAAAATCGTCCTCCCAAGCCTCGTCGGTTGCGTAAATATCGTTTATCGACCACTTGTTTTCGTCGGCGACCTCGCCGCGCTGCGGAACTCTTTCGGACATTAAAACCCCTCGCTTTATTTTAATCTTTTCTGAATTTTCGGCATTATTATTTTATCATAGAACGGTCTGAACAGCCCGATAAAAACATCGTACATAATAAACGCCACCGCGCCGAGCCCCAGCAGAACGAGCGTTCCGTACTTGCCAAAGTCGGAGGCGTCATTTAAAAGATACTCCATTCCGAACAGATAAACCAGCACCGTATACGCCCCCACGGACGGACCGGCGTAAACCGCCAGCTTTGCTATCCATTGAATTACCTTAGGCTTTATTTTCTCCAGATAATCGCGGACAATCGGATAATATCCGAGCAGGAACAGAAACATCATCGTCGCCTCGTAATTCGGGACGAGAAGCAGGCTCAGCACTCCCACGGCGAGATAGCTCACAAGTCCGTATTTCACGCCGAGATGCCGCCTTATCACCCAGATAAACATTCCGCTTATCGCGGGGCTGATGTACTCAAACGACGGGATCATTCCCATAACGAACATCAAGGACAGCGCCAGCGCGCTCATAACGCCGCATAACGACACGATATAGCCGATACTCGGTCCGCGTTTATCAGACATTATCTGCGCTCCTGTCCGTAAAATTCCATGCTCTTTTCCTTGCGCTCGCGGCCTGCCTTCAAAAGCTCGCGAAGCGTGTCAAAATCGTCGCGCTCCATTGCGTCGCGGTATTCCGAAAGCGATTTTATGATCGTGTCGATCTCATACAGCAGCGCCTCTTTATTGCACATAAACACGCCTGTCCACATATCCTCGTTAAGGTACGCAACGCGCGTCAAATCGAGGAAGCTGCCCGCGGAGAAGCCGTCCGCGCGGAACAGCGACGGGCTTTTCACATACGCGTTGGAAACCACGTGAGCCAGCTGCGACGTATACGCGATATTCGCGTCGTGCTGTTCGGGTGTCGCTATAACGACCTTTCCGAAGTTCATACACGCGCCAAGCGTCGAAACAAGGTCGATAGCTATCTGCGGAGTGTTCTCCGACGGCGTGATGATGAAGCTCGCCTTATTGAACAGGTCGGCTGTTGAGTAATCAAAGCCCGAATGCTCGGTGCCTGCCATAGGGTGCGTTCCGATAAAGATAACGCCCTTTTCATCAAGCACGGGCGTACAGTTTTTAACAATATACCCCTTTACGCCGCAAATATCCATTACAATAGAGCCCTTGCGGAACTTGTCGGCGTTTTCTTTTATGAAATCAACGATAGCCACAGGGTAAAGCGCGACGATAGTCAAATTCGCCTCGCTAAGTCTGTCAACGGTAATTTCCTCGTCGATAGCCCCCGCCTTCAGGGCTTTTTTCGTGACCTCGGGGTCCTTGTCCATTCCCATAATATGATAAAATGTATTAGCCTTCAGAGCCTTGCAGATAGAACCGCCGATAAGCCCAAGACCTACGACTGCTATTTTCATCAAATAAATTTCCCCTTTGTTTTAATACTACTCTTTATTATAACATATTCCGAAAAATTTTGCAAGGGATTTTGGGAATTTTTTCAAATTTAGATATTAAGCCCGTGGGAGTGCCGCCGCCATTCAAAGTATAGCGCTCCGGATTTTCATTTTGTAGCATTGAGCTCGAAAAACCTCATCAAAGCAAGCATCAGAATAATCGAACCCGCCAAATAAACCGACAAGATCGGGAATATGTTTTTAGGTTTTCTCTCCTGCTCGTTCTCGCCTTGATTTGGCTTGAGTTTGGAAAACAGAAGCCTTACAAGTTCAATTATCATCCACAAAATCACCAAGAAAGGCAATGAAACAAAGAAAAAGAATATGTAGTCAACAAAAACCACCGACATATACGAAGTATTAAATAAGCAAAGACATATAACCATCATTACCGCCGCAAGCGCAAGCGAAACAATAAAGAGAATTTTGGTTATTTTGCGAAACTTTTCATCGCAGCCGTTTGAATTGACCAAAACCCTCTTAACGAAACAGACATTCTCTATCACCGCCCATATCAGCGCGGACAATGTAATAACACCTATGACTAAACTCAATGTTTCCATAAAACAACCTCCTTGCTATATTACCAAAACGATTATGAAGAATTTAATGTGTGATTTTAGGCGCTTTCCTCGCCTTCGGCGGGGGAACCATCGGTTTATTGATAAGTCTTTAGAAAACAGGGGCGAAATCCCAAAAATTCGCCCCTGTCAAAAAATTCAAATCAAGCCTTGCCGACCGAGCCGAACAGCTCCATTTTCTCCTTAACGGTAGCCTTGATAGCCTCCGCGCCGGGAG
>CAYSHU010000117.1:0-6921 GCA_964430965.1 uncultured Ruminococcus sp.
GGGCGAGATAACGTTTAAGAAGATGTTCGGCGAGTACGGGCTGTACTGCAACGGAAAGATATTCGCGCTTGTCTGCGACGACGAGTTCTTTGTCAAGATCAGCGAGGCGGGCGAGCGGTGGAATTTGCCGAAGAAGCCGCCATATGACGGCGCAAAGGATTATTTTCTGGTCGAGGACGTTGACAACGCCGAGTTCTTGACAGAGCTTGTAACGGCGACTTATAACGCGCTGCCCGAGCCGAAGCCGAAGAAACCGAAAAGGCCTAAAGCTAAATAACAGTCGAGCCGCCGAATTTTCGGCGGCCGCTTTTCTTTTGAGGGAGGGTTGACAAAATACAAATTCAGTGGTATACTAATACTATGAACTTTGTTGAGGAGTGATTATACTATGCCGTTTGATTTCAAAAAGGAGTATAAAATGCTTTATCAGCCGAAAACCGCTCCCGAAATAATCACCGTGCCGCCGATAACCTACGCGGCGGTGCGCGGAGAGGGCGACCCGAACGAGGAGGGCGGCGCGTACAAAAACGCCATTTCGGTGCTGTATGGCATTTTGTATACTATTAAGATGAGCAAGCGCGGCGACCATGTTATCGACGGGTATTTCGATTTTGTCGTTCCGCCGTTGGAGGGCTTCTGGGAGAGCGCCGAATATGAAAACAAGAAGCGCTTTCGGTGGGTTTCCGTGCTGCGCCTGCCCGATTTTGTGACAGAAGAGGTGTTTGAGTGGGCAAAGTCGGAAGCTGCCCGCAAAAAGAAGATAGATTGCTCTGCCGCCGAATTCCTGACCGTGGACGAGGGCTTGTGCGTGCAATGTATGCATATCGGAAGCTACGACAGCGAGCCGCAGACCGTCGCCGCAATGGACGCTTTCCTCGCGGAAAACGGCTATGCAAACGACATCACGGGAAAGCGGCTTCACCACGAAATATACATCAGCGACCCGAACAAGTGTACTCCCGAAAAGCGCAAAACGGTTATAAGACACCCGATAAGGAATAGTGGCGATGAATAAAGTAATAGTAATCAGCGGTCCCACTGCCTCGGGCAAGACCGCCCTCGCCGTGGAGCTCGCGAAGCTGTATAACGGCGAGGTAATCTCCGCGGACAGTATGCAGATCTACACGGATATGGACATAGCGAGCGCCAAGCCCACGCCCGAGGAGCAGCAGGGAATCCCGCATCATCTCGTGGGCTTTCTCGACCCCGCGGAGGGCTTTTCCGTCGCGGATTACGTGCGGCTCTGTGATGAGCGTGTACGCGATATTCTTTCCCGCAGAAAAACTCCGATAATCTGCGGCGGCACGGGCTTGTACATCAGTTCTTTCGTCGATAATCTCACGTTCGACGACAGCAAGCAGGATTTTTCATTCCGAGAGGAAATGCGGAAATTCGCTGAGGAAAACGGCAACGCCGCGCTGCTCGAAAAGCTCCGCAAGGTCGACCCGGAAACCGCCGAAACGCTCCACGAAAACAACGTAGGGCGAATTATCCGCGCGCTGGAGGTCTTTCATACCACGGGGCATACTATCTCTCAGGCGAAAAAACAGTCGCGTCAAATGCCTTCGCCGTATGAGTTTGTGATGATAACGCTGGACTTTGAGCGGCGGGAAACGCTCCACGAGCGCATAAACCGCCGCGTTGACGATATGGTGCGGCGCGGGCTCGTCGAGGAGGCGCGCCTCTGCTTTGAGCAGCCTAACCGTCCGACTGCCGCCCAAGCAATCGGCTGCAAGGAGCTTTACCCGTACTTCAAGGGTGAGCGCCCGCTTGAGGACTGCATCGAGGAGCTCAAGCTGCGCACCCGCCAGTACGCGAAGCGCCAGCTTACGTGGTTTCGGCGAGATTTACGAAATTTTCGCTTGATTATTAGTGAAAATGACCAACTCTCGGATATTGTAACAAAAGCGCAAATGCTGATAAATGGCTTTGAATAGCGAAATTTACGTCAAAATAGTTAAAATGCCGTAATTTTATGGGATATTTTTGTGAACATTTTTTTAAAAAATTTCAAAAAACAGTAGCAATTTCCAAACAAATGTGTTATAATATATACATATAGTTGGGGATATTTGGGCTTTTTTAAACCCGAATACGATACATAGAGAGAAAAGGTGATAAAAATGGCTAAAGACATCAACCTGCAGGACGTTTTCCTGAACCAGGCAAGAAAAGATAAAATCCCTGTGACGATTTACATTACGAACGGGTTTCAGTTCAAGGGAATCGTAAAGGGCTTTGACAACTACACGGTCATTCTTGACACGGACGGGAAACAGAACCTTATCTATAAACACGCGATTTCCACGATAACACCGTTCAAGCCCGTGTCAATTCTTGACGCTTACGACAAGGGCGAGGACGACTAAATGAAATCACCGTGGACGACCGTTGTCATCGCGATTTTGTCGTTGTTCGTGGTTCTGGTGGCGATAGGGCAGGTGTTCTTTTCGAAGAAGGCAAGCCTCTCCACCGAGGTTGCTTATTCCTATGATTATGAGGTAAACGTTCCGTTTGACGGGGTTTATATGCGCGACGAAACGCTGATATATAACGGCGGCACGGGCGTTTTGAGCTTTGAGAACGAGGACGGCACGAAGGTCGGCAAGAGCTCCGTCATCGCGCGGCGCTACAAAAGCGAGGGCGATTCCGCGTATCTTCGTGAGATTGAGAACATCGAGCGGCAGATCGCCGTGCTTGATAACGCCGAAAAGCTGCTCGGCACGGATAGCTCTCAGCTGGAGGCGATTTCCGCGCAGATAAACGAAAACCACTCCGAGTTGATAAACGCGGTGCTGAACTGCGATTACAGCGAGGCCGGCGCGAAGCAGCGCTCTCTTCTTGAGGCAATGTGCAAGCGCGAGATAACGCTCGGCAACTCCGAGGGCTATTCCGTCAAGAAAATTGAGCTGGAGCAGGAGATAAGCAGACTGCAGGCGATGATTTCGGGCTCGGTTCAGGACGTTGTTGCGGGCAGCGCGGGATATTTCGTAAGCGACGTTGACGGCTACGAGGTCGAGATAGGCTATTCGGACATTGAGAAGATGACCGAGGATAAAATAAACGAGATTGTTTCAAGCCCAAAAAAATCCGCGGGCGGAAGCACGATAGGCAAGCTGATCTCCGATTATCACTGGAGAGTGGCGGCGGTTATCGGCGCGGAGGAAATGCTGAATATAAACGTCGGCGACACAGTGACGCTGCGCGTGGGGTCGGACGGTAAGAGGTTTGACGCTGAGGTCGTTGCCAAAACGCCCTGCGACAGCAACCTCGGCGACGAAAACGACAAGGTAGTGTGCGTGTTCGGTTGCGACGAGCTGAATTCCGTAGTCGCGAGAGGCAGAACGGCGCGCTTCAAGCTCGTGATCAACAGCTACGGCGGACTCAGAGTTCCGCGAAAGGCGCTTAGATACGATGAAAACGGCGAGCGCGGCGTGTTCGTTGAAAGCGGACAAACCTTAGTGTTCAAAAAGGTTGAGGTCATCTACTGGGACGACGATTACGTTATCTGCAAGCAGAACGTGATGAAAAAGCACGACACGTCCGACAGCGATGACATTTATGATGAAGAAATCGACAACAGCTACTTAAAGCTGTACGATATAATAGTTACCGAGGGCAAAGAGCTTTACGATGGGAAATTTATCGGATAATTCGCAAATGCCGATTGAGGAAATTCGTGAGAATTACTTGAGAATTTGCGAAAACATAGCCTCCGCCGCGGAAAAGACAGGCCGAAAGGACAAGCCGCGGCTTATGGCGGTAACAAAAACGGTTGCTCCCGAGCGTATAAATTACGCGATAGAGCTGGGCGTTGATTTGTTGGGCGAAAACAGAGTGCAGGAATACCTCGATAAGCGCGAGCGTTACTCCAAAGCCGAGGTGCATTTCATCGGCTCGCTGCAGTCCAACAAGGTAAAGTACATTATTGACAAGGTATCGATGATCCATTCCGTGGATAATCTGAAGCTGGCGGAGGAAATAAACCGCCGCGCGGGACAGCACGGGCTGGTGATGGATATACTCACCGAAATAAATATAGGTGAGGAAGAAACAAAAAGCGGCATAACCGCTGCTGCCGCCGAGGATTTCTGTAAAAAACTCGGCGAGCTTGAAAACATCAGGCTTCGCGGCTTGATGTGCATCCCGCCGCCGGGATGCGGCGAAAGCGCCTTTGCACAAATGCGAGAGCTTTTCGAGAAAATAGGGTCGGGGCTTCCGCAAAATGACAAGAGCTTCGACACGCTTTCGATGGGAATGTCGGAGGATTATGAAACGGCGGTAAAATATGGGGCTACAATAGTCCGAATCGGCTCCGCGCTGTTCGGACGTAGAAAAAACAATATTATATAATTGGGAGGAAATTAAAATGGCAGGCTTTTTGAGGAATCTTTTTGGAGCAGGGGACGAGAACGAGGGATTCATCGATTACGATGACAACTATGATACCTCTTCGTCGGCAGTAACGCAGCAGGAGGCAGACTACGGCTATGGCGGCTCTGATTTTTCGAGCTACGGTTCGTCGAAGATCATCAGCATGCACAGCGGTGACTTTCCGAAGCTCTCCGTTTTGAAGCCCGCGGGTTACGACGAGGTTATGAACGGCGCTGTTGATATGCTTCGTGGGGGAACAATCATCTTCCTCAATCTCAACGGCATCGACAAGGAGGTTGGCACTCGTATCGTTGACTTTATGACGGGTGTTGCAGCGGCATTTGAGGGACGCATTAAGAAGGTTGACACCTGCTGCTATGCGGTCGCTCCGAAAAACGTTGAGTGGCTCAACACGATTGACGACTGATTTATTGTGAGCTTTGAATTTCTGAATGGATATTTTGAATGACGACGAGCGTTTTCTGTCCGCCCATATAACCGACCTTGCGGAAATAAGCCGCAGGACGGGCGTGCCGCGGTTTTCGCGCTTTTTGAACGAGCGCGAGCTGATAGTCGCGAAGCAGGCGGCGCGGACAGCAAACGCAAATCCGATTTTTTACGGAGGCTATGACGGCGCCGCGAGGACGATTTGCGGCTTTTTCGAGGGGACTTACGCCGAAGATTTTTCGGATAAATTGCCGATAGATAGTAAGGCGGATTTGTTTCCGCTTCGGGCTGTCACGTTTTCTTTCAGAAATTGCGATAAGCTATCGCACCGCGATTTTTTGGGTGCGATTCTAAGCCTCGGATTAGAGCGCTCGGTTTTGGGCGATATTCTGACGGCAGAGAATTATGCGGTGGTGTTTTGCCTTGAAACGGCGGCGCAGCCCGTGCTTGATTTGACAAAAATCGGGCGGGTGGGCGTTAAGGCTGAGCAGGGCATTACAAAAGAGCTTCCCAAGGCAAAGTTTGAAACGCTTGACAGAACGGTTTCGTCGTTGAGATTAGATCGTCTGGTCGCGGCGTGCGCTAATCTATCCGGTGACAGATCCGCTTCCCTCATTAAATCGGGACAAGTTCAAGCGGATTTTTCGGTGTGTCTGAATGTAAGCAGTATTGTTAAAGAGAACACCGTGCTCTCAATCCGCGGGCACGGCAGGTTTAGAATAAAGGAAATTGTCGGAGAAACAAAGAAAGGCAAAATCCGTGTTGTAATCGAAAAATATGCGTAAATCTGCGCTTTGCTTTGTCGAAAAAGGTTTTGGACTGTCGAAGCGCGAGCTTACGTTAAAAATATTTGTCGGCTTATGCCGTAATAGAGCTGAAAGGGATAACTAAAATGAATGCAAAGGAAATTTTGAATCAGCAGTTTACGAAGGTGAAAATCGGCGGATATAAGCTCGAGGAGGTTGACGATTACCTCCGCGAGGTGTCCGAGGAGTTCGCCGCGCTTCAGAAGGAGAAAAACGAGCTTGAGCGGAAGCTCGAGGTGCTCGCCGATAAGATACGCGAGTACCGCGAGGACGAGGACGCGCTTAAGGACGCTCTTCTCATCGCGCAGAAGCAGGGCAACGCTATAGTTGCGGAAAGCAAGGCTTCTGCGGAGAAGCTAACGAAGGAAACCAAGGAAAAGGTTGAAAAGCTGCTCGCGGAAAGCAAGGCGAAGTCCGAGAGGCTTGTAAACGACGCTAACGAGTATTCCGAGAAAACAAGGTCGGAGGCGGACTCTACCGCGGAGAAGACGATAAGGGACGCTAATGACAAGGCTGCGGAAATAAAAGCGGCAATGGATAAGCAGCAGGCTATCCAGGAGGAGATCCTTCGGAACACAAGAAAAGAGGTTCTCGAATACAGAGAGAAGATACTTGCGGCTTATCGCGCGCAGATTGAGGTTATCGAGGCGATGCCCGAGCAGGTTGAGAACGAGTTCATAAAGAGAACCGCCGAGGAAGCCGAAAGACGCGCGCAGGAGCGCAAGAAGGAAGATGAGCAGAGAGCCGCGAAGGCTAAGGCAGAGGCGGCAAAGAACGCTGCGGCTCAGCAGAAGCTGAAGGAGGCGCAGGCAAAGGCGGCAGCGGAGGCGAAGGCTAAGTCCGAGGCGAAGCCCACCATTCCCGAGCAGGCTCCCGTGCTTGCCGAAACAAATCCTGTTCAGCCCGTAAGCACGCCGCTCCAGCAGCCCGTTCAGCCCGCGCCGAGGTCCGGAGGGAAGAAGCACAAGGGCGCGGCGCCCGCAGCTCAACCCGAGAAAACTGCTGAAAATCTGCCGTTCTTTAACACCGACACAACGCAGGTTACTCGTCACGAGAATTTGAAATTCGGCAAGAACAATGATAATAAATAACGGAAACTAAGGAATAAGCTATTTCCCCGCCGAGGCGGGGAATAGCGTGTTAATTCGGCAAATATAAAAATAAACAACGAGGAGATAGCTTTTATGTCAGTCGATTTAAACAGCACCGTAAATCTGCCGCAGACAGATTTTCCGATGCGCGGAAATCTTCCTAAAAGAGAGCCCGAGATGCTGGAGAAATGGGAAAGCGAGCG
>CAYSHU010000118.1:0-6846 GCA_964430965.1 uncultured Ruminococcus sp.
TAAGCAGCGCTCGCTTTTCAACTGCGTAGACCACTGTATGAAACCGACCGCGCTGCTTGACAAGGAAGAAATCGAGGTCAAGAGAAATATCTCGCCAAAACTGGAAAAATTCGTCAATGATTTAAAGGCGTTCCGCTATTATATGGCGTCAAACTCGCTTGTAGACCTTATTCGGAAAATCTACGAGGACACGGATTTGATTTCGATAGTCGCAGCGTTTGAGGACAGCGCGCGGCGTATCGGAAACATTCGGCAGCTGCAAAGTATGGCGGCAGACTTTGAAGCGAGAAGCGGCGGAGGGCTAGGGGATTTCTTGAGATTTCTTGACCGCGCCGCGGAGAACGCCTCAAAGGGCATTGAGGAGGCGGCGCAGCCGGAAAGCAGCGCAAACGCCGTTCGGATAATGACGTTCCACGCAAGCAAGGGGCTCGAAGCGCCCGTCTGCATAATGTCCGAACTTCAATGGAAGATGATTGACGATGACTATACGGATAATCTGATTATAAGCTACGAGCATTTTATGGCGATGAAGCACACGAACATAAAGCTCCGCAAAAAGTCGAAGCTGCTGGCGTATCGGGTGCTCAGTAATTTTATCCGCGACCGCGAGCTCGGAAGCGAGCTTCGGCTGCTCTACGTTGCTATGACGCGCGCACAGGAGAAGCTGATTATGGTTTCGGAAATCGGAAAAAAAGACTACAACGGATTCAATAATTTCATAAACGCCGAGAATCCTGTAAAGAGCGAGGAGCTTCACGATACGGTTTATAAAGGCGCGCAGCCGTTTAAGTGCGTGTTTGAAACGCTCAGGCAATACGCGCCGATTATTGATGAAGATACCAAGGAGGTTTCGCTTGACGGCATCGCGTGCAGGGTTTTGGCGATTGACCCTAACAAAAAGTGCGAAGCCGAAGAAGAAAAGGCTTTCGACGCGGACGAAACCGAAACTTGCCCCTCCCCTGCTGAAGCTCCCGAACAAGAAATTCCCGAAGAAAAAATCGCGGCGCTGACGGAGCGTATGCACGCAAAATACCCGCACCCCGAGGACACGGTTCAGCAAGCGAAATTTACGGTAACGGAGCTTGCTCACAAAAAGGATGCGAAGCCGATAAGCCTCACAAAGCCCACATTCGCAAGCGGCGGGACTGTTTCGGGCGTGGAAAAGGGCAACGCTTACCACCATTGTATGGAGCACTTCCCGCTTAATTCCGTGAATGTCGATATGGCTCACGATACGCTTTTAGCGGCAGTCGTAAAGGCGCTTGAGGGAATGGAGAAGGCAAGGAAAATTTCAGCGAGGGAACTTGATATCATAGAGGCGGAGCGCATCGCGGTGTTCTTTGAAAGCGAACTGGGAAAACGTATGTTGAAGGCTTACGCGGGCAATAAAGACAACGTAAAACGCGAGCAGTCGTTCTACACCGAGGTGAACGGCACCGAGGTTCGGCTGGATTACAACGGCGAGATTAGTATTCAAGGACAGATAGATATGTTTTTCATTGAGGACGGCGAAATCGTTGTTGTGGACTATAAAAGCGATACGATTGAAAATCTCGCCAAAGAGCAAAGCAGCTATGAATTTCAGGTGGAAATCTACACGAAGGTACTTGGAAAGCACACGGGAATGAACGTCAAGGAAATGTATCTCTATGCGTTCTTGGCGAATTCGGAATACAAAATATGAATATGTTTATGAAATTAGTTTTTAAATTTGCCGCGTTGGCGCTTTCAATTGCGCTGATATTACTCACAAATATCACGGCAAATGCAGTGGGGTTCGCCTCGGAAAGCGAGGTTTTAAACACGGCGCAGACTCCTTTCGACAAGAAGTACGTCAAAATCGACTGGCACACGCCGGAGGGAGAAAACGTCGGCGTGCCGCTGGCTTTTGAGGATTTTTTGATTTTGCCGACGCTTAATAAGGTGAACAAAATTTCCGAGAAGGACGGCAAGGTTGTCGCCTCGGCGGCGCTTGACGAAAAGGTTTCGACAAGCGCCCGCGGAGTTATCGAAAACGGCGTGCTTATCCAGCCGACAAGGACGGCGCTTTACGTAATCAACGTTTCGGAGATGAGCGTGCAGGGCTCAAAAAAATTCGGCGAGATAATCACCGATGTGGCTTGCGAAAACGGGCTTGCTTACTTCGGCTTTAAGGACGGCGGCGCGTTTAAATTCTGCTGCGCGGACATCTCAAATAACCTTGAAACGGTGTGGGAATATTCGTCCGAAAAACCCGTGAGCTCCGCGGCGAAAATCGGCGGAAGGATTGTTTTCGGAGCGGGAGAAAAGCTGACAGTCCGCGCGGAAAACGGCTTTATTGAAAATCCCGTCGGCGCAGGGATTGCGCACGTTTTCGCGGGGAAATTCGCGGTGTTTATGTGCTGCGATAATGGCGAGCTCCGCAAGCTGCGCCTTGACGACGACGGCAAGGCGGAGGAGGACTCGCTTAGCGTTTGCGAGCTTGGCGGGACGCTCACGGCGGCGGTCGGCGTGGACAATCACATTTACGTTGGCTCGACGGAGGGCTTTTTCGTAATCGACGGGCTGAATATGGACGTGACGAAAAAGTTTGACGAGCTCAAGAACGCGTCCGCACCGATTCTGACGCTTGGCAGCGGCGTTCGCGCGTACACCGCCGCGCCGCACTCCGATAAGGACGGCAGCCGCTGGTATCTTTACAGCGTACTCGACACTGAGGACGCGGTGACGCTTTCGGAGCTCGCGAAAATCATCGACTTCACCGATGGAAAAGCCGCGGTTTCTGACAGCGGGAGAATGTTCTTCCGCGACGCGAAGGGGCAGGTCTGGGCAATCTCTGAATCAAAGCCGAGCCTCATTCTCGGCATAATAAAGGTAATTCTTGCATTTGCGATACTGATTATGCTGATTTTGATTTTGCGGGCTTGGGTAAAAAACAGGCAGTCTAAAAGACCGCCCGAATTTTAAGGCAGGAATTTAAAGGAGGATATTATGGAAGCATTACTCAAAAACGAAAATGTCTCAGCGAAAATCATTTCAAAGGGCGCGGAGCTTAAATCTCTCGTTGTCGGCGGACGGGAGCTGATGTGGCGCGCCGACCCCGCGTTCTGGGGCAAGACCTCTCCTCTGCTGTTCCCGATGATAGGCACGCTGAAAAACGGCAAAACGCTTATCGGCGGCAAGGAGTTCAGCATAACAAAGCACGGCTTCGCGCGGGATCTGGAGCTTGTGCCCGAAACAATAACAAGCACATCGGCGATGTTTTCTCTTAACCAAAGCGACTACACCAAGGCGATGTATCCGTTTGATTTTACGTTCACCGTGCGGTATACGCTGAAAAGCGACGGAGTTACGGTAACTTATCGCGTTACGAATAACTCCGAAAGCGAAATGCCGTTCTGTATCGGTGCGCACCCCGCGTTTGCCTGCGACGGGGATTTTTCGGAGTATCGGCTGGAGTTCCAAAAGCTCGAAAACGCCGCCGTGCCGAATTACAATCTCGAAACGGGGCTCCACGAGGAGAACAACCGCCGCGAGCTGCTCAAGGACGACAATATTTTAAAGCTCTCTTACGAGTTGTTTTATCAGGACGTGTGCTATTTCGACAAGCCGAACTCGCGCTCGGTTATGCTGCTGGGCAAGGACAACAAGGGCGTGCGCGTGGATTTCCCCGACTTTACAAGCCTCGGCGTTTGGCAGGCAAAGGACGCGCCGTTCCTCTGCATCGAGCCGTGGTGCGGCTCGGCGGACTTCGACGACTGCACGGGAGTCTTTGCCGAAAAGCGCGGGATAGTCATTCTGAAACCGAATGAGGAACGCGCGTTTACTTACTCGATAACAGCAATCTGATATAAAATCCCCCGCTTTTTTTGAAAGCGGGGGAAATTTTTAATTCGCGTTTTGTCTTAGATTGATAATATCTCCGACGATATTGTTAAATACCTTAAGCACCTTTGGGTTCATCATGCCGCACTCGCCGTCGTTTATCATCTTTATCGCGGTTTCGTAGTCGTAGGCTTCCTTGTAAATTCGTATCGAGGTCAGCGCGTCGAACACGTCGGCAACCGCGACCGCTTGCGACCAGATAGGGATTTCGTCGCCCTTTAAACCGTCGGGATAGCCGCTACCGTCCCAGCGCTCGTGATGATGGCGGCATATATCGTAGCTGTAACGATATACCTCCTCGTCCATAATCTCGGCGGGAATTTCCGCCAAAATATCACAGCCGCGCACGGTGTGGATTTTCATTATCTCAAACTCCTCGGGGTCGAGAAGCCCGGGTTTTTTGAGAATTCTGTCAGGAATGGCGATTTTGCCGATGTCATGGAGTATTGATGCCTTGCCGATTTTGTCGATGGTTTTCTTCTCGAGATAATACTCGGGGTACTCGTCGCTTATCGCCGTAAGAAGCCGCGTTGTTATGTCGCGTATTCGCTTTACGTGCTCGCCGCTTTCGTTGTCGCGGAACTCGATAAGCGTTGCCAAAACCTCCACCATTTTATCGTTGAGCTTTTCGAGCTTTTCAATCTTGTCGTTCACCACATCAACAAGCTCGTTTCTGTGGCGGTAAAGCTCGATGATGTTCTGAATACGCGACTTGATAAAGCACATACGAAACGGCTTTGAGATAACATCTACCGCGCCGAGGCTGTACGCGCTTGAAAGCAGCTGCATATTGTCCGCGGCGGTGATGATGAACACGGGCGTGTGGTAGATTTTCCCGCTGCGGTTGAGTTCGATAAGGACAGACATTCCGTCCATTACGGGCATTATTAAATCCAGCATTATCGCGACGATGCTGTTGTCCGAGCTGATTATTTTCAGAGCCTGCTCGCCGTTTTCGGCTTCGACGGTGTTGTACTCGTCCTTAAAAAGCTCCTTTAAAATCACGCGGTTGATTTCCTGGTCGTCGACAATCAAAATCGTATTTTTCACGTTATCACCTTCAAGAACGATTTAGAGATATTTCGCGACTGCTTCAACAAACTTCTGCTGAAGCTCCATTGTTTCGCCTAGCAGAGCAGTCGCCTCGTCGGGCTTTCCCATACGATACAAATCCACAATCGTCGTATAATTCGAGTAAAGCGGCGTAAGCGAGAGATTTCCCGTGACACCTTTCAGCGCGTGCGCGTTAGAGGTCGCGGTTTCGTAATCGCCCGATTTCGCAAAGCTCATAACCGGCGTGTCCTCAATTACCTTCGGGAGCTTTTTGAGCATTTTCTCATAAAGCGCTTCATTTCCCATAAATCTCCCGAGAGCGTCCTCCGTGTCCGCACCGAGAGCCTTCATTTCTTCAATCAAAGTCATAACAGTTCCTCCTGTTTTTTATCCGTTAAAGTTCCCCGAACAATCGGGAACGCAGCTTTATTCTATGCGGTTTCCCCCGCCTGCGGCGAGGGAAACCGCGGATTTATATGGTCCCGTTCTTCGATTACGTGGGGAACAATTTGTTAGGATAAGAAATATTACATCGAGTACGGCAAAATAGTAAGCTCGTCGTAGTCGTTTGAAAGTCTGAACGCGTTTTCGGGGAGGTCGCAGTTCGGGTCGCGGAGGAGCTTTTCCGCCTCGTTGTACGGGCACGCGAATACGAGCTTGTGCCTGAACAGCAGGAGGAAGTCCGCCTCTGTCGCGGCTACGCTTCCCGAAATGAACATAAAGTGCGCTCCGTCGCGCGGACCCTTTACAAGCGCGCGCTTCAAAACAGAAAGCTGGTCGCTCGCGCTCATAGAAGCCATAAGCAAATCGCCGCCGAGAACTATCTCAAAGACATTCGGGCGCTTGCCTGCGTCAAGCATATCCGCGAGCTCTTTAATGCGCGCCTCCGCCTTTCCGCCCTCGAACACCTCAAGACCGTCAAGCTCGCCGCTTCTGTGGAGCTCGGAGTAAACGGGGTTGCTTCTGCACGCGAGGATTTCAACGACAATTCCCTGCTCCTGAAGCGAGCGCAGCGCAGCCTTTACCATAAGCGCGGCGCTGCCCTTTTCGCGCGCTGGCGCGATAGTAAGCAGGTTCTCGCCGAAATCGTCAAACAGGCGCACGGGATATTCGCCCATAAATCTGCACGGCTCTCCGAGGAACAGCAGGCACTCGCCGTCGTCGCGGTTTTTAATCTGCTCCGCGCGGTAATCGCCGCGGTCATCAAATCTGCTCGCGGCTTTTCTGTCGCCGATAAACGGGTTCTTGCCAACGTATTCCTCAAGGTTGTCGGAGTATTCCGAAGCCTCGGTGTAGGTGTGCTCGTTCAGGGCATTCTCGCCGCCGAGTCTTACAAGAGTAAGCCCGTTAGAGCTGTCCGCCTCGGCTACAAACGCGCAGCCCGACGGAATTTTTCTCAGCGACTCCACCTCGTTATCATAAAGCTTGATATCGCTGAACAGGCTGTTTATGCCGCGATCTCTGCCCGCAACGGCGATTGCGCAGCTTATCGTCACGCCGTCAAGGCAGCTTGGGCGCTCGCCGCCGTCGGAGAACTCGTCACCGATAAGCAGGAAGTGAATTCCATAGCCGCCGCAGCTCTTAAACAGCTTCGTGAGCTTGTTATTGTGATTTCTGCCGAAATATTTTGTAGTGCCGACTATGTTCTCGGCAAAACGCGGGAACGCGTTCACCGCAACCATAATGCGCGGCATAAGCACGTCTGCGGGAATGTCCGCAACATCGCTCCAGCCGTTTTCAGCGAACGCCTCAACGCGGCGCTCGATTTCCGCCGCAACTACCTCGGCGAAGTCCGTGGAGGAATCCGCGCCCGTGTCAAATACAAGATACTTGATGTGCGCGGCGGGGTCATCGGCGTACTTCATAAACTCGCCGTCGCCGCAGTCGAACAGCCACAGCTCCACATCATCGGGGTGAGTGCAAGCCGTG
>CAYSHU010000119.1:0-6790 GCA_964430965.1 uncultured Ruminococcus sp.
CGCCGCGCTTTCGGAATTCCTGCGCCGCGATTGCGGAGATTATCGAGCTGTCAAGCCCTCCCGACAAGAACGTGCAAAGCCCGACATCGCTGACGAGCTGGCGCTTGACGGAATCGAAAATAAGCTCGCGAAGGTGCGCGGTCGTTTCCTTCAAGCTCTCGGTGTGGTGCTCGGCAATCGGTTTCCAGTAGCGGCGGAGCTTCAAGCCGTTTTCATCGTAGAACGCGCAATGCGCCGCGGGGAGGTCGCTGATATCGCGGAAAACCGCGCTCCCGACGGGCTTCGCGGGACCTATCAGCATAATCTGCGCCGCGCCCTCACGCGTGATTATCGGCTTGATTTCGGGGTGACACAGCAGCGCCTTTATCTCCGAGGCAAAAACAAGACCGCCTTCTATCTCCGCGTAAAACAGCGGCTTTACGCCTATTCTGTCACGCGCGAGAAACAGCGTCCGAGTGCGCTTGTTCCACACGGAGAACGCGAAGATGCCGTTGAACATCTCAACGCAGCGCTCCCCGAACTCGATAAACGCCTTCAGCACGACCTCCGTATCCGAATGTCCGAAAAACGTCGCGCCGCGCCTTTTAAGTTCCGCGCGGACTTCCTCGGTGTTGTACAGCTCGCCGTTATAAACCAGCGTAAAATCCCCGTCGGTCATCGGCTGAGCACCGTTTTCCGGGTCGATTACTATAAGCCGCCTATGAACAAGGCAAGCGACCTCGCTTTCAAAAATACCGTCCGCGTCGGGTCCTCTCGGCGTAAGACCGCGAGCCATCGCGTTCATCACATCAATGTCGATTTTATTCTTGAAATTTATTTCTCCTGCAATTCCGCACATAAAAATCGCTCCTTTTTCAGAAGTAAGAAAATCAGAGGCAAGAGGTAAGAAACTCCACCCCCTGCGGGTTCTCCACGCCTCGTGGTTCATTTTATGCCGGAATTCCCGTAAACGTTCCCGCCGAAAAAAATTTGCCTTTTGCACAAAAAATACTCTTGACGTGCGGAAAAATTTGTGCTATAATATATATGTATAATTATCTTCAGCGATTAACGAGTTGCTCGAAACAGATATATATTTTAACAAGAGGGGGAATTGTTTTGGCTAACGAATATGAATGGCTGAAGCCCGACCGCGTTCTCAAGCTCTATCGCGGGAGCAAAAGCGCGTTCGGGACGAAGAAGCTTTACGTGATAGGGATAGGGCAAAACGGCGTGGACTGCCTTATCCGCGCGAAGCACATCGCCGAAAACCGATTCCAGAAGGACAAGTCGCGCATACGGTTTTTGGCGATAGGGGTGAATGAGTATGTCGACAACGCGGAGTTCTGCGGAACGGTTCTGGAGGACTCGGACAAACTGTCAATAGACCCGGACGCGGCTATCTATAATTATCTGAACAAGCCCGAAACAATGTCGGAGTACGTCCGCGAATGGTTTGACGAGGGACTGAAAAACTACACCCCGAACAAGCCGGTTTACGGCTTGCAGAAGCGGCAGTGCGGGCGGCTCGCGCTGTTTCATTATTTCGGCGCGCTTATGAAGCTGTTCGGTTCGGCAATGACGGCGTTCGGCGCGAGCGATAGACCTCTTGAGATAGCGCTCGTCGGAAACCTCGGCGACGCGTTCTTCGGCGGAATGGTTATCGACGTGGCGTATTTATTGCAGACGCTTTTCGAAACGGCGGGCTATCCCGTGACAATCGCGGCGTATATGTTCGCGGGGGACACGTCCGAGTTCACGCATAAAGAGGGAAGAGATCTCGCCACGGCTTACGCGAACACGATAATGTCAAAGTCCGAGCTGGATTTGTTCCAGGGCAGAAAAAAGCGCTTCTGGCAGCAGTATAACAACGCAATCGAAATCAGCTCCGACAAGCCGCCGTTTACGGCGTGCTACATCGCGCAGGCGGAAAAAACCTACGAGGAAACAATGGAGAAAACCGCGCTGAAAATTATGTGCTCGCCCGGGAATATCTTCCAGAAAAACGACGACGCGGAAAAGCTGATGAGCTACAATATGCTTGACAAGGAGGGCTCTCACGCATTTCGATACCTCGCGTTTTCGTCTGCGGTGAATGAAATTCCGCTCGGGAAAATCGTTTCGTATGTTTCCGTCAAAATGCTCGGGAAATATTACGGTGAGATAAAAACTAAATCAATCGGCGCGATGGAGCTCGGGAAAATCGCGAACAAGGTTGCGCCGAACGCGATGCTGATTGCCTCAAAGGGCGGCGACGTTCCGAAATTCGAGTTCGATGAAAATCTTAACCCGCTATTTTCCGTGCGCTCGCTTAAAAACGGCTGCGAGGCTACAAAGAGATATGTAAACGAGCGCGTTGAGCAAACCGCCGAGCTCTGCAAAAAAGGCGCGGATATTCTTCTCCCGGAGCTGCTGAACCAGATAAAAAAGCTCTGCGAAAACGCTGTTTGCGACCGCGACAAGGGTCCGTATTACGCGCTGGAGATAATAAAATGCTGCGTGTCAAAGCTCGCCGAGGCTGGCAAGGCAATAGACGAGCAGAATATGAACATCACCGATGAGGTTTCGCGAGTTGAGAAAATGCTGGAGGCAACTCAAAAGAAAATCAAATCCCTCCCGAGTTTCGCGGCGGCGAAGTATGTTGAAAGCTACGTAGACATAATGCGCGATTACATCAAGCGCAGAAACGCGCAGCTTACGGGAAACATCGCGAAGGATTTCTACAAGCGGCTTTCAGAGGAACTTGAAAAATACTCCGAGGAGAGCCTCCGCTCGCGCTCGTGGGCGTTTGATTATATTGTCGAGCACACACGGGATATTTTAAGTACGGATTCCCCATATTTGGGTTTTGGCGTTAAAGAGGCGTTCGACCCGCTTGCCGAGGACAGCGCGGAAATCCGCGCGGCGTTGGACAAAATGATCGGCTCCGTTCCCAAGGAAACAATAGAATTAGCTTTCAAGCGCTCCGATTTGTTAAAGGCGGCGCAAAGCGGCGTTGTCGATTTGATCCGCGAGCTGCTTGTTCTTGTCGACATCTGCGTCGGCGACCTCTCCGAAAGGAGCTACGACGAGATATGCGAGATGTTCAACATCAAGAACTCTCTCGCCTCGGGCATTGAGGATTGCTTCGTGCGGGTTGAGATCACAACTCCGACGACGGACGAGAAGCCGCTTACGCGCGTAATTTGCCCGAGCAAGGCAAAGCCTGCCGATATCGCGCCGCTCCACGCCGCGCATAAGGAGCTTAACGACATCTGGAACGCCTCCGCATCGTCCTTCTCGGTGAGCATCGTGAGGATCCGCGGCGCGGTGAAGCTGAACGAATTCAGAAACTATGAGCAGTGGGAGAATATGCGTTACGCCTACGTAAACGATAGCCTGAAGAAACACGGTATGCATATTTTTGGATAGCCTTTGCATTATTATAACATTACGGAGAAGCATTAACCTTTGCGTATGAAAAAAACAGAAAATTCCCCTATTTCTAATGGGTCTAATGAGCAGAATTTCAGACAAACCACAGCGTTCGTTTTCGATAGGTTTTACCGTTCGGAAAAGGGCGCTGTGGTGGCGCTGCTTGGGCGGTTTTTAATAGCGGCGGCGATTTCGTTTTTCGCTGTGGGCTACGTCTTTTCGCTGTATGATATGCCCGTGGACGCCGTTTCGCTTTCGCTTTTGGCGGTGCTGTTTACGGCGGGGTTTTCGGCGGTTTTCGCGTTTGTTAAAAGGCGCTTTGCCATTCCCACAATCGCGATAGTCGGCATCATAATTATCCTTTGGGGCTGGGACGCGTTCCGGGAGAAATTTTCGTATTTCTGGGACGCGTTTATTCTGCAGTTCAACGGGCGGATTTTTGACACGACAGCTATTACCGTCCACCCGATGAAGCAGATAGAGCAGAGCGGCATTTACCTAATGGATTACGTTGACGGAGCGAAATTCGGCAGCGTGCTTTTGTGTGCCGTTTTTTCGATGATTACCGCCGCGGGGCTTATCGGCAAGCCGCATATTCTGCCGTCGCTCGCGTCGTTTATAGTCCTGATCTCGCCGCTTATGGCTTCGGAGCGTTTGAGATTTGATTTGCGCATAATCCCGCTTGTCGCGCTGTACGCGGGCGCTATCGCCGTCGGGGTTTATTATCGCGACGGCTTGGCTATCCGCCAGGTTTATGTCGTCGGCGGCTATCGGAGAAAAATCCAAATGGACGACAGGCGCTTCAACGCCGCGGTCGCCTCGCAGAGCGTTATCGAGCGAACGGCGGCACGAGGGCTTCGCTATTCAAAATACTTCTCGTCGATAATCAGCGCGGCGGCGATGTTCACGCTGATTGGATTTATCGCGAGCTCCGTCTGCCGCGACAGCACGGGCATAAACTATCAGCCGCTTTACGAGAAGTTGGCGGAGATCGGAAATCCGGGAGGCTCGGCAAGCGGCGTCGATAACAAAACGCCGTTCAAAAGCGGCCCCGAGGCGAATTATTTCGTAAGCCCCACAACGTCGATTTTCGGCACTCAGACAAGAATGCAATTAACGTCGCCCTCGCGGAGCACGAAGGAAATTCTCCGTGTGACAAAAGCCGTCGACGTAAAGCCGCTTTATCTCCGCGGGGACATCGGGATAGATTTCGACGGCGAAACGTGGTCGTCAGCCGTTGTTGACGAGCCGCGCGGCTGGCGCAGGGACAATCTGAATTCCGAGTATTATCCGATAGAGTGCGAGGTGCTCGACGAGATTATCGACCACTATTCCGAGATATACGATGTCGACATCGGCTGGACTTCAATACACAAAAACAGCATCTCCGTCGAGTATCTCTGCGACACGGACGTTGTTTTCGTGCCCGCCTACGACAGCCGCTATTCCGCCTATGAGCGCAATAAGTATTCGCTTTTCGGGGACTACGCCGCGCGGCGGAAATCCGACAAGGCAACCGGCGAAACACTGACCTATACCGCGCTTATCCCGACCTACACCGACGGCTCGAACAAAACCGACCTCGGATATTTCCTAACCGCGCTTCGCGCTTATGACCAAAGCGACAGCGATTACAAGTGGAATAGTTTTCTTTTCTATAAACAGGGTGACCTCCACAAGGATTTTGACAACTATAACTATTACGACACATACAAGAGCTTTGTTCAAGATACTTACCTCGGCGTTCCCGAAAAGCTGAAGCCCTCTCTTGAGGAGTTTATGGAGCAGTCGGGGCTTAATGAGCAGCGGCGGACTGATATTGACTTCGCGGTTAATAACGCGTCATCCGCGTTCAACAAAAAGGAATCGGATACGCTTCTTGAACGCTATGTCAGCGCGATGACGCTTTCACAGTTTTTGAAGGACAACTATACCTACTCGCTTGACACGAGAATTGACAGGCGCGACCCCGTGATGAGCTTTCTGGAGGATACAAAAAGCGGCCATTGCGCGCTTTACGCAAGCGCTATGACGTTGATTTTGCGAGAGTGGGGAATTCCCGCGCGGTATTGCACGGGCTTCGCCGCAAGCGCGGATCTGAAAATGCAGACGCTGCGCTCCAAGGACCTCCATGCTTGGTGTGAGGTTTATCTTGACGGAATGGGCTGGGTGACGTTCGACCCGACAGCCTCCGCGATTTTTGGCGGAGCCTCGACAACCTCCGATGCTTCGGGGAACTCAACGGCTTCGACGACCTCCGCGCCCGTTTCAACGCCGACTCCCGAAAGCTCGCAGGTCAATTCGAGTACGCCGACAAGTGTTCCCGAAAGCTTGCCTGGGTTCGAAGATTCGGCGACGATTGTCAACCCTGAAAGCTCAACAGGGAATGAGCCGCGGCTTACGTTCAGGGACGTTTTGCCGTATATTCTGACGATACTCGGTATTGCCGCGGGCGCGGCGGTCATCGCGGCGGCGGTAATCCTTTACGTAAAGCTGAAACACCGCGCCGACAAGCGAATCCAGTCCTTCCACCGCGATGGGAATTCCGAGTTCGTTTACGGAAAGCTCCTCGACATTCTGCGCTTCCGCGGGCTTACGCCCGATATGGGAGAGCAGCCGCACGAATTCTTCAAGCGCGCCGAGCAGTCGCTTGAAATCGCGATCTGTGAAAACTACGAGCTGCTTGAACGCTTGGCGTTCGGACAGGCGGAGCTCGACACGTCCGAGCGGGCGATTCTGGGCTTTGTGCTCGAAAAAATTTACCGCGCCGCCGAGAAGCGCCTCACGCCCGTCGGAAAGGTTCGGCTGCGTCTGTTGATAATCCGCAACGGAAAATTCACTAAAATTTCAAAAAGCCCTTGATTTTTTCGGAGAACTATGATATAATTAGTGTAGAAATTTATGGGAGTCTCTAAAAACCGGTTTGATAAGGGAAAATCGGCAGGGTGCGTCGGCTGCAAGGAAAGCCGACGAAGCAAGGCTTTATGCCTTGCAAGGAGGATTGACGCAGCAGACGGCGTGCCCTGCTGATTTTTCCTCAAACAAGGTTATTAGAGGCGACCGAGTTTTAGAGAGGAATTGTGCTATGGCAATGAGACTTATCACGCGTTCTGACTTTGACGGTTTGGCTTGCGGCGCGCTTTTGCTTTGCGCGGGAGTTGTTGATTCGTGGACGTTTGCCCACCCGAAGGATCTGCAGGACGGGCTCGTTCCCGTGACGGAGAACGACTGCCTTGCGAATGTTCCGGTCGTAGAGGGCTGCGGCTTGTGGTTCGACCACCACTCCAGCGAGGAGGAGCGCAACCGCGATAAGGGTAAGTAAAAGGGCGAAAGCCGCATCACACCAAGCTGCGCGCGTATTATCTACGAATACTACGGCGGCAAGGAGCGCTTCCCG
>CAYSHU010000120.1:0-6788 GCA_964430965.1 uncultured Ruminococcus sp.
TTTTGCGAGAGCCTGGGCTACGAGGCGTTCCCGAAATACAGCGAAAAGCGCACGGACATCATCGCGGCGCTGAAGCTCGGAAATCCCGAAAAGCTGATCGCGTTCTGCGAGGGAATTCAAAGCGGCTCGCCTATCGACAGCAGCGCCGCGCCCGAGCCGTGGGATATGCCGGGCTATGACAGCAAGGTGATCATGGCGGCGGGGGCGTTTACAATGGGCGCTTCTATCGAGCTTTCCGCCGACGCGCCGCTCCGCGAGCCGTATGCGGTGTGGCTTCAGGGAGGCTTGACGTTCGCGACGGGCAAGGCGGGGATAATGCTCGCGGCGCGCCGTATGGAGGAAAAGGGGCTTTTATGAATAAAACAAAGCGTATAATGTATACAGTCGCGCTTGTGAGCCTTGGACTGATGTTCGCGCTGTTTGCCCTTGCGGAGCGAACGCAAAACCGCGCGTTCTCGGCGCTCGGGATAACGGCGGTTGTGGTTTGCTATCATTTCACAACGCGGCTTGTAATGTCAAATATTTTCGACGGAGTTCATTCGTCCTACTTCAAGCCCGATGCTTACAGGTTTCAGGAAAAGGGCTTTGAGAAGAAGCTGTACAAACTTATCCGCGTGAGGTTCTGGAAAAAATATATTCCCGTTTTCAACGAGGAGCAATTTGCGCTGAAAATGAACACAATGGACACCCTCGTCGGCGAAACCTGCCGTATGGAAGCAATGCACCGAATGAACGTCCTCGTAAGCCTCGCGTCGATAATGTTCTCGTCGCTGTTCGGGGCGGTGCCCGTGTTTATTGTCACGGCGATTGTCGGTGTGCTTGCGGAGCTTGCGCTGATTTCAATTCAGCGCTACAACCGCCCGCGCTTTCGGGCAATGATAGACAGAGAGGGCTGGGAAACGCTTTCGACGACGGAAATCACCCTTGCAAAGGACGCAGACGCGGACGAAATTGCCGCGATGTACACCTCGCTTATCGGTTTCCCCGGCTGCACGTGGAACAGCGAATACCCAACGCTCGAGCACGTCCGCAAGGATATAGAAAACGCTTCTCTTTATCGGCTTGAGGATTTGGGCAGAACTATCGCGGCGGCATATCTCGGCGATTTTGAGGAGCTCGAGCGCCCCGACTGCCTTGACAAGGATTTCAAGAATTTAGGAGAAATCGCCCGCGTCGGAGTATTGAGGGAGTTCCACAGAAAGGGCTACGCCGAGCAGCTTCTGCGCTTTTTGTTAGAAGAAGCTCCGAAGCGCGGCTATGACGGCGTTATGCTGCTGGTCGGCAGAGAAAACGCCGCCGCGCGGGCGCTCTACGAAAAGCTGGGCTTTGAAAACCGCGGCGAGGTGAGGCTTTACGATACGGACTGGTATTGTATGCAGATAAGGGCAGAGAAGCAAGACGGAGAAAGCGACACACCCGGCGAAGCGTGAAATTTCAAAAAGTGTCGACCGGAGCGAAGCGCAGGTCGACCGGTTCCCTCAGCGCTGCGGAGTGGAGCGAAACGAAACGGAGCAGCGGTGAGGGAATTTTGAAATTTTTTAAATAAATTTTGAAATTTTAATTTAAATATGAAAAGATTTATGTATACAGCGGCGATTATAAGTCTATTGCTTATGTTTGGCTTTGCACTTCTCGCAAAGCGCACGGAGCTTGAGGTGTTCGCGACGCTCGGCATAACGGCGATGACGATTTGCTATCACTTTACGATAAGGCTTGTTATCGGGAACATCACGGGCTGCATAAGGCTGGCTAAATTCAACCCGAACGCGCCCTGCTACCGCGAGCGCAAATTCGAGCGGAAGCTGTACAAGGCGCTCCGCGTGAAGAAGTGGAAAGGGTTCGCGCCAACCTACGACAAGAGTGTATTCTCGCTTGACAACACGCTTGAGGACATCGCGCGGGCAACCTGCCGTGCCGAAACGACGCACGTGCTCTGCGCCGCGGCAAGCCTCGCGAGCATTTGCCTGACGATTTGGTTTAACGCCCTCCCCGCGTTTTTGATAACGGCGATTTTGGGGGCGTGTGCGGATTTGGTTTTTATTGTTATTCAGCGGTACAACAGACCTAGGCTAATTAAACTCGCGAAAATATCTTAAATATCAAAATAATTACAGGGGGATTTAAACATGATCAAGAGTATGACAGGCTTCGGCAGAGGACATCAGATTCTCGGCGGGCGCGATATCACGGTGGAGATACGCGCGGTAAATCATCGGTATTACGAGTTTTCGTGCAGGCTCCCGCGCTCGTATTCGTTTGCGGAGGAGAAGCTGAAGTCGCTTATGCAAGGGAAAATCTCGCGCGGGAAAATCGAGGTTTCGGTGATGATACAAAACGTCACGGCGGTGTCGGAAAAAATCACCGCGAACAAGGAGGTCATCACGGAGTACGTGCTGGCGCTGCGCGCGATACAGGAGGAGCTGGTTCTCGTGGACGACCTCTCGCTGTCGGCGGTCATGCGAATTCCCGACGCGTTCACGGTCGTTAAGGAGGAAGCCGACGAGGAGCAGATGTGGGAGGACTTAAAAGCGGTAGCCGAGGAGGCTCTCGCGAACTTCATCACAATGCGCGAAGCGGAGGGCGAGCGTATGAAGTCGGATATTATGAGCCGTCTTGATACAATCGAGAATAACGTCGCGTTTGTTGAGGAGCGCTCGCCGATGATTGTCGAAGCGTACCGCAAGCGGCTCTACGACAAGATGTGCGAGGTGCTAGACGGCAAGGGCTTCGATGAGGGCAGAATTCTTTTAGAGGCGGGCATTTTCTCCGAGAAAACCGCCGTCGACGAGGAAACGGTGCGACTGCGCTCGCATATCGCGCAGTTCAGAGAAATGCTCGAAAGCGGCGAGCCGATAGGCAGAAAGCTGGATTTTCTCGTGCAGGAAATGAACCGCGAAACGAACACGATAGGCTCTAAGGTGCAGGACATTGAGGTCACGAAAATCGTGGTCGACCAGAAAAGCGAGATAGAAAAAATCCGCGAGCAGATACAGAATATCGAATAAATTTAAAAATCCCCGCCGAAGGCGGGGAAAAGAAAAATTATTTACTCGCCAAGAGGTGAATTATGAATATTCCACAAGAGGTTCTGGAAAGCGGCGTTTGCACAATTACTCCCGAAAGTGATCCGGAGCTTGTGTTCTCCGTTGAGAATTACAACAACAAAATGGCGATAGCTCGCCGCTTTGCGCGGAAGATCTGGCTGTTGGAGCGGGTTTTCCTCGCGCTGAATATCGGTATGCCGATAATCTTCGGAATGATGCCGACGGGCGTGATTTATGTAATCAATCCGCGGATCACGTGGCTGGAATGGGCGGCGCTTGGGGCGTTTGTCGGAGTGTATCTGATTTTCGGGCTGTTCGCGAGAAATCTTGTCGTTGTCACGATAGCCTCCGCGCTCTTGATACTCACCGACGCGAGGTGTGCGCTGCTTGTCGGGATAAATATCGTTTTGACGGTGTTTTACCAAAAGGGCAAAAAAACGCTGAAAAACGCCGAGGGCTATCCGAAATTCCGCACGATAAGGATTGAGAAAAAGGACGGCAAAGCCGATGCCGCCGACGCGAAAAACAATTTTCCCCCCCCTTTTGACAAATCCAAACGATGAAGCAATTATTTTTCCCCGCCGAAGGCGGGGAAAAATTTTATAAAACCCCTTGACAAATCCAAACAAAAGTAATATAATATAATCGTGGGAAACCACGAAATAAATATCTGTTTCGGGGCGGGGTGCAATTCCCCACCGGCGGTATAGTCCGCGAGCTGCTTTGCAGTTGAGTTGGTGAAATTCCAACACCGACGGTATAGTCCGGATGAAAGAATCAGAGCAAATATGTGAATATTTGACCGCCCTTTTATAGGTTCGAGCTTGTTCGGGATTTCTTATCTCTTACCTCTGACCTTTAAAAGGGCTTTCCGATCCCCCGAGGAAAGGAACCGTTATGGAAAACGTAAAATCCAACAAGAAATTAGATGTGAGAAGGCTCGTGTTTTCGGCGCTGATGGGGGCGCTGTCTATCGTGCTGGCGGAGCTGCCATTCCTTAAAATCACCACGCCGATCCCGTTTATCAAGCTCGACTTCTCGGATGTGCCCGCAATGCTTGCTTCGCTTACAATGGGACCCGTTGCGGGAGTGTTCGTGTGCGTTATCAAAAACGCTTGGGGCTGCCTTACAACGACGACGGGCTGCGTCGGCGAGCTGTCGAACTTTATCCTCAGCGTTTCGCTTGTCCTGCCGGCGGGGCTTATCGCTCACAAAAACGCAAGCATCAAGCGCGGAATTTTCGGCTCGCTTTTGGGCTCGGTAATTATGGCGGCGGTGAGCTTCCCGACGAATTATTTTATCATGTACCCGGTCTATTCGACGGTGTTCAAGCTGCCTATGGAAGCGATAATCGGCGTTTATCAAAAAGTCTTCCCGCACGTCCAAACGCTTGGCGACTGCCTTCTCACGTTCAACGTTCCGTTCACGTTCGCAAAGGGACTTATCGCGAGCGTGATCTCCGTGGCGCTCTATAAAAAGCTAAGACCCGTATTTAATTCAATATATCACTAAAAACAGCAAATTTACCCGAAAGGGGGAGCTTCGATGTCAATTCAAAACGCCTATCTTCACTTCAAGACGATAACCAAGCACCGCCATAAAGTGATCGCCCACTGCGCAAAGGCGGGGATCTTATGGCAGGGGCTTTGCCACGATTTGTCGAAATACTCCCCGACGGAGTTTTTGCCCGGCGCGAAATACTGCACGGGCACGCGTTCTCCGAACGAGGGCGAGCGTGAGGCTTATGGGCACTCCAAGGCGTGGATGCACCACAAGGGCAGAAACCGTCATCACTTTGAGTACTGGACGGACTACAATCCGAAAACAAGGCAGGTAGAGCCCGTAAAAATGCCGCTGCGCTATGTTATCGAGATGTTCTGTGACAGAGTGGCGGCTAGCAAGATATACCAGGGCGATAACTACAAGCCCGACAGCGCGCTGCAATATTTTCTCAAGGGCAAGTCACACCGCAAAATTCACCCCGAAACCTCAAGGCTGCTCGAGCGCTTGCTTCGCATACTTGCCGTTAAGGGCGAGGACGAGGCGTTCGGGTATGTGCGCTATTTACTTCGGCGGAACAAGGAATACTAAAATTTAAACGCCGTGCAAGTTGCACGGCGTTTTCTATTTTGGTTTACGGTTAATGTTATCTGTAAATCCCGCAATATAGTCTATGGAGACGTTGTACAGCCGCGCCAGCTCCACTATTCGCTCAAATGGTATCGGGCGGCGATTGTTTTCATATTGTGCGTAATAACTTTGCGTGGTTTTCAGATATTCGGCAACCTGCGCCTGCGTTAATTCATGCTTTTCGCGCAGAATTCTTAATCTTTCACCAAAATTCATAATAGTCAATTTCTCCTTTTTGTCTACTATTAACAATTATATCATTTATGAACTAAAATGCGCTTGACATTAGTTTACATATCGACTATAATATTATCGAATACGACATGAAATAAACATATATAGGAGGAAGTTTATGAAGAAAGTTGGTCGTGTTAAAAACGGAATATTAGCGGCAATTGCTTTTATCGCGACATTGAGTGCGTGTTTTGGCTTCAAAATATTTGGCAGTAGGAGAAAAAACAATCCTACAATAATCGTCAACTCAAGTAGTTCGGAAAACAGTATTCCTATAATAAACCTTAATCCAAACGAGGGAGCACCTGTACAAGAGAATTCAAAAGAATATAGCGTAACTCGTTTTGACGGATTGAAATTTACTGTTGATACAGACAAGCAAATGATGTATTACATTTATGAGGATTACGATAAACCCGTTATAGCCATTCCGGTAATAATTGAAAATACCGGGACAAGTGTAACAGGTTTTTCCGTTATTGAGTTTTATAATTTCGACCCGAGTGGCAGGGAGTTGCCTCAGTCGCATAGATTTCCCGAAGGTGAGGAGTTTCTAACCAGATTGCAGTCCGGCGCAAAATATGATACCGAATACCTTATTCCATATGTGGGCGCCGGCGAATACACTATACTTTACGACCCCGGTTATGAGGAACAAAGAAAAGAAATCAAGTTGTATCTGACGATGTAAAAACGAGGTGTCCCCCACCGGGGGGAGCAATTTTTCCCTCACCCCTTGACACACCTCCAAAAGTATGCTATAATAAAGCTAAGGGAGGGGTGATGAATATGAAAAAGGTACTTAAAATCACCGCGTGTCTGTGCCTGCTAATGGCGGTTGCGGCGGTTGTTTGCGGGTTTATGAGCTTTCGGGTCGTGAACCGCTCGTTCTTTATGGGCTACGCGCTGTTCAACGTCATCGCGAGCGGCGGTGTTATGGGCTTTATCGGCAACCTTGCGATAATCGCGTTCACGGTTATCTGCTACGGTCTGGCGGGACTTAACACTCTCGTCGACAGAAAAAAGGAAGCGCTCATCTGGTCGGCTATCACCTCGCTTCTCGCGCTGGTGGCGCTGGTTACGGCTCTGCTCGGGCGCAGAATTACCCTCGGCGACGTGGTTGTAGCCGCGGTGCCCGTAGTGCAGACGCTTTTGATTATCAAGAGCGCGGACTAGTACATAGGATTTTTGCGCGGATCAAACCCGGCATAATAACAAATCTCCCTCGCCGTTCGGCGGGGGAGATTTGCGTATTACTCTTGACAATCCCACCAAAATGTAGTATAATATAAAATGAAGAATTATTTTGTAAAGGAGACCAAAAAATGGGACTTACATTAACGGAAAAAATAATCAAGGCGCATATTGTGGACGGCGAGA
>CAYSHU010000121.1:0-6736 GCA_964430965.1 uncultured Ruminococcus sp.
AACGACAAGACATAGCGGAAGTCGAGTTCAACGTCCATACCGAAACAATCTTGATGCATAGCGTCGACTAAGCATATCGGAAGTCGACTTGACGCAATATAACGAGCAAATCACACTCCCCGAATGGTCGGATTTCCCCACTCTTGCCTCGCGCAGATTATACGCTCCGAAATAAGTTGCCGCAAGTTTCCCCTCGGTAATTTTAAATTTCGGTAATAATTCAAAAACCATATTGAAAACTATTCAAAAATATGTTATACTTAATATAAGTGTATTTGCATAAACGGAGGGTGGTAAAATAATGGAAACAAAATATATTTTCGTCACGGGCGGCGTGGTTTCGGGACTGGGCAAGGGCATTACGGCGGCTTCGCTGGGACGGCTGCTGAAAATGCGCGGGTATCGCGTCACTATCCAGAAGTTCGACCCGTATCTTAACGTCGATCCGGGCACGATGTCGCCGTATCAGCACGGCGAGGTGTTCGTCACCGACGACGGCGCGGAAACAGACCTCGACCTCGGGCATTACGAGCGCTTTATCGACGAGAATTTGTCCGTGAACTCCAACGTCACAACAGGCAAAATCTACTGGACTATTCTCAATAAGGAGCGCCGCGGGGATTATCTCGGCGGGACAGTTCAGGTTATCCCGCACGTCACGAACGAAATCAAGGACAGAGTTTACCGCGCCGCGAACAGCGCGGCAAATCCCGTCGATGTTGTTATCACGGAAATCGGCGGAACGGTCGGCGATATTGAAAGCACGCCGTTTCTGGAAACAATTCGACAGGTAAGCTACGAAAAAGGACGTGAAAATGTCCTCTACATTCACGTTACGCTTTTGCCGTATATTTCGGGAAGCAACGAGCTGAAAACAAAGCCCACTCAGCATAGCGTAAAGGAACTGCTCTCGCTCGGAATTCAGCCGAATATTCTCGTGCTCCGAAGCGAGCAGGAGGTGCCGCGCGAGATGAAAGAAAAAATCGCGCTGTTCTGCAACGTGCGCAAGGAGGACGTTATCCAGAATCTCACCGCAAGCTCGCTCTACGCCGTTCCGCTTATGCTGGAGCACGAGGGTCTGGCGCGTTCGGCGTGCTATCATCTGGGGCTTGATGACAGAGAGCCCGACCTGACAGAATGGCAGGAAATGGTACACCGCCAGGAGAACGCGACAAAGCCGCTTACTATCGGGCTCGTCGGGAAATACGTCGCGCTGCCCGACGCGTATATTTCGGTAATGGAAAGTATTCGCCACAGCGGCGCGTTCTGCGGGTGCAATGTTGACATCAAGCTGATAAACTGCGAGGAGATAAACGCGATTACCGCAAAGGATATTCTTGAGGACTGCGACGGGATCTGCGTTCCGGGCGGCTTCGGCGACAGAGGGATCGAGGGCAAGATCGAGGCGGTGCGCTACGCCCGCGAAAATAAGATTCCGTATCTTGGCTTGTGCTTGGGAATGCAAATGGCGGTCATCGAGTTCGCGAGAAACGTCGTGGGTCTGACAGGCGCGAACTCTGCGGAGTTCGGGGAGTTTGAGTATCCCGTAATCGACATAATGCCCGACCAGAAGGGCGTGGATATGGGAGGCACAATGCGGCTTGGGCTCTACCCGTGCAAGCTCGAGGAGGGCAGCATCTCCCGCGAGGTTTACGGCGAGGGACTTATCTACGAGCGCCACCGCCACCGCTATGAGTTCAACAACATTTACCGCGAGCAGATCGCGGCAAAGGGATTGAAGTTCGCGGGGCTTTCGCCCGACGGCAAGCTCGTTGAGATAGTGGAGCTTCCGAGAGCTGAGCACCCGTTCTTTGTCGCGGTGCAGTTCCACCCGGAGTTTAAATCCAGACCTAACAGACCGCATCCGCTGTTTACGGAGTTTATCAGAACGGCAGCGAAGTGACCGCTTTAAACTTAAAAATCCCCCGCTCTGCGGGGGATTTTTGAGTTTTCTCTAACTTTTGATTATCTTTCCTCATAAATGCTTATCGCAATGTCCTTGTATGTCAGCTCCGAATAGAACCAAAAGCATTCCGCGAGGTCGATTTCGCTGTCCGAGGTTATCTCGTCGATTTTATAGAAGTCGCCTTTTTCCTTTACGAATTTTACGCGGAATTCCGATGTTCCCGAGGGAGGCTCGTAAACGACGGTAAAGTTCATAATTATCGTGCTTTCGTCGGGCGTTTCCATACTGTCGAGGCTGATGCCGCCGCCGTTCGCGGCGAGCTTCTGTGGCTCGTTCTCCGCGACATACAGCTCACCGTTTTTGAACGTGAATTTGCGGTTCGGGTCGGATAGATACTGCTCTCTGAATTTATCGGTATAAATCAGCCCGACTTGCTGGAGAAAGAGCTTCTCACTTGAGAGGGGACTGCCGGACACCTTGTAAAACGGCTGCTCCGAGCGCTCCTCTGTCACGCTTTGCGAGGTGTCGGGTCTAAGTCTTATCTCATAGTTTATATACGCGTGGTCCTTGAGCATTTCAACGCATTGCTCAAAGCGCGTAGAAGACCAGAACTCCGTCATCTCGGAGCTTACGGTCGTGTCCCGGCGTGACGGGCGGTTTATTGTGATGTCCCCGTAAACGATTTCCAAATCAATATCAAAGCTGAAACGTCTGGAAATGCTCATCAGCCTTTCGGCTTCGGCTATTCTGTATTTGCCGTCGCCGCCCTTTACCAGCTTGACGGTATCCGGACTATAGCTGCCGGAAAGCGTTAAATCGACGGTGTTTTCGTCCGCCCGCTCGGCGGATATCTCGATGCGGGCGCTTGCCGCGTCATAGCTCAGATAGTTCAGCTCCGCCACATAGGTTTCGTTGTTTTTGAAACGGTATTCGTCCTTTGAAAGCTCAAGATAACGCGCCTTGCAGTCCTCGGTGAATATTTCATCAAGCTTTGCGTTAAAGCCGCTTTCCGTGGAATATTCTCCGCTTGCGACCTTGTAATAATTACGGTTGGTCTTGTACGGCCAGTCCTTGAGCTCGATTTCCTCCTCAAAGCTCTGCGAGCTGTCAACGCAGTCGGGGATATAGTCGCAGCAATATCCCGCGTAATCGAAGTCGGGGTGCAGCTCGAGGTCAAGATACGCGTACTTCTCGAAAACGTCCAGAATACGGTCAAGCTCGGCGCGCTGAAGCGGCTCGTCCGCCGCGGGAGCGGAAACCGACAGATCCGAACGGGAGCTTTCGGGGTTGTAGCTTATTGTTTCGGTGGGAACGGACGCGGAGTCCTTTTGACAACCCGCAAGGAACAGGGAGAAAACCAAAGCTGAAATTGTTGCAAGAGCCCTTTTCATAATGACGTTCCTTTCGCTTTTCTTTCAAGGATATTTTATTCGAATACCGTGCAGAGCTTGGACGTAGCCTTAATGCCGTTCGCGCCGTTGACAAGCAGCTCTCCCCATTCGGCGGAGAGCGTTTCCCCGCGCCAGTCCTTTGCTATGTCAAGATACTCTACGCCGCCGCTGTTGCCCTTCCAGCTCCACGCGATGTAGCCCAAAGAGTTCTCGGCGCAGTATTTCATAATAAACGCCTCGTCAACGTCGCCGTCGGAGTGGTTCCAGCCGAACTCGCCGACAACCACGCAGAGCCCCTGCTCCGTCGCGCCCTTGAGGTTTTGCGTTATCGTTGCGGAGCTTCCGCCCGCCGTGCCGTACATGTGAATGGAAAACATCGTGTTGCGGTCGGGGTCGCTGTTAAAGACCGCCTTGCCCGCCTCCGCGACGCTTGCGCCGTGCTGACCCCAGCCGCCCGCGTCAACCATTATCGTGTTGGAAATCCCCGCCGCGCGGAGCTTCGGGACAGCCGCCGTGTAGCCCTCCTGCCACTTCGCGGAATCCCACGTGCCAAGCCACTCGTTCGCGATGTTTAAAATCACCTTGTCGGAGTAGGCGTTCAGCACGTCCTTTACCTCTATCCAGCAGTCGACCGCGCGGTCTAGAGAAGCAATGTCGTCCTTGCCCGTCGCGTCATGTATCTCGGCAATCATCACAAGCCGCCGCTCGGCGCACTTTTCGATGACGCTTTGAAGCTCCGAAGCCGTCACGCGCTCCCACTGGTCGCCGTCCGCGAAAACAACGCGAACGCAGTTCGCGCCCGTCGCGGCGATGCCGTCCAGCGCGTTTTCAAGCTCGCTTTTATACCAAACGTGCGCGTGATTTACGCCGCGCATAATAAACTCGTTTCCGTTAGCGTCCACAAGCCGCGTGCCGCTTATCTGAAACGCGCCGTTCGCCGCGGGGAGCGGCGCTGCGGGGGTATTTTCCTGCGAATTTTCGGTGACATCGGGGATATAGCCCTCGGGCGGGATTATCATCTTGAAACTGCTTCTCGGCTTGTATTCGTTATTTGAATTCGCCGAATTATCCGAAAACGGAGGATTGTAATCCTCCGCGCCGCCGGGGGCTTTTTTGCACGCGGTAAAAGCAAGCGTGAATATTATGCAGAAGAAAAGGGAAAGTAAACGTTTCATCAGAAGAACACGCGCTCCTCGATATACGCTTTAACTTCGGCAATCGGAATTCTCACCTGCGCCATTGTGTCGCGCTCGCGGACTGTTACGCAGCCGTCGGTTTCGCTGTCGAAATCATACGTAATGCAGAACGGCGTGCCAACCTCGTCCTGGCGGCGATAACGCTTGCCTATCGCGCCCGCGTCGTCATAATCAACGCAGAAGTGCTTCGAGAGGCTTTCGTAAAGCTCGCCCGCCTTTTCGGAGAGTTTCTTTGACAAAGGCAGAACAGCCGCCTTTATCGGTGCGAGAGCGGGGTGGAAACGCATAACCGTGCGGCTTGTGCCGTCCTCGAGAGCCTCCTCGTCAAACGCGTCGCACACTACCGCGAGGAACAGACGCTCAACGCCGAGCGACGGCTCGATTACATACGGCACGTACTTCTCGTTGGTTTCGGGGTCGAAGTATTCAAGGCTCTTTCCGCTTGTTTTCATATGCTGAGTGAGGTCGTAGTCGGTTCTGTCCGCCACGCCCCAAAGCTCGCCCCAGCCGAACGGGAACAAAAACTCAAAGTCCGTCGTCGCCTTGGAGTAGAAGCAAAGCTCCTCGGGCGAGTGGTCGCGAAGTCTGATATTTTCTTCCTTTAAGCCGAGTGACAGCAGGAAATTTTTGCAGTAGGTTCTCCAGTAATCAAACCATTCCAAATCCGTGCCGGGCTTGCAGAAGAACTCCAGCTCCATTTGCTCGAACTCGCGGACGCGGAAAATAAACTGACCCGGAGTAATCTCATTTCTGAACGACTTGCCGACCTGCGCAACACCAAACGGAACCTTTTTACGCGATGTGCGCTGAATATTCGCGAAGTTTACAAAAATGCCCTGCGCGGTTTCGGGACGGAGATACAGCTCGCTTTTGCTGTCCTCAACCGTGCCCTGCGCCGTCTTGAACATCAGGTTAAACTGCCGAATATCAGTGAAATCCGTGCTGCCGCAGTTCGGGCACTTTATGCCCTTTTCGCGGATATACTCGAGCATTTTGTCGTTAGTCCAGCCGTCTGCGGTCGTTTCGCCGAAGTCCTCGATGAGCTTGTCGGCGCGGTGACGCGTCTTGCACTCCTTGCAGTCCATAAGCGGGTCGGAAAATCCGCCGACGTGCCCCGAGGCTACCCATGTCTGAGGGTTCATCAGAATCGCCGAATCGAGTCCGACGTTGTACTTGTTTTCCTGCACAAACTTCTTGCGCCAAGCCTTCTTGATATTTTCCTTGAGCTCCACGCCCAAGGGGCCGTAGTCCCAGGTGTTAGCCAAGCCGCCGTAAATCTCGCTGCCCGGATAAACAAGTCCGCGGTGAATACAAAGCGTCTTAATCTGGTCGAGTGTCTTTTCTGTGTTCTTCATGTCGTTAATATCCTTTCTTTAGTTATAAATAATGGGGGATAAGAATTGATAATGCACAATCTAAATCCGCGCGAAGCGCGCACAACAATTATACATTGTCCCTTATACATTGTCCATTGTTCACCGTCAGCCATACAAACCCCCTCTGCGAATCAAGCCGATTAAGCTCCTTCATAAACTTCGCCTCGGCATAAGCAAAGCCGTCGCTTGCCACAAGCCGTTCGGCGCGGAGCCCCATTTGCTCGGCGGCGCTCATAAACTCGCTTTCGAGCATCACTCCCCCGAACATCGCCTCAAACGAATCCGCAAAGCTGCGCATTTCGGGAATTCCCGCGCGGACGGCAGCGAGCTCGTCTTTCAGAGCGCCCGGCACGCGAACCTTTTCAAAATAATCGCACGCCCCGCGGAGCTTGTTTGCTGCCTCGGTTGCCCGCGGCTTGTTGCTCCGCGCGTATGAAAGCATCTCGGGAGCGCCGCCGCGATTTGCCGCGTCAACAAGCTCGGTCATCATCGTGCTCATTTCCGAAATCCCCGCCGCAAGCCGCGAGTGCATCTCACGCGCCTTCTTCATATGCCCCTCGTGGAGAAAAAACATCGTAAGCCCGAGGGCTATGGAAACAAGGGCAGAAATAATAGAATTGCGGGTTTTCTTGCTCATAATTTCTCCTTATTTTAAAGTCGCGAAAAAACGGCTCTCTCCGCGCTTCGCGCTCCGTTCGCCTAGCCGCCTGCAAAGGTTCCGCAAAGCGGAACCTTTGCAGGCGCTTTTTTCGCGACACACTTCGCTTGATATGTTGCTGTAAGTCGGTACGCGACTTTGACAGCTCCCCCACTGTATATAGTGGAATAACGGGACGCTCTACTTTAAGTAAAGACCGCAGATACTGT
>CAYSHU010000122.1:0-498 GCA_964430965.1 uncultured Ruminococcus sp.
AGAAAGCGATCAATTTTTATATTGGCTTTCTCAAGCAGGAGAAGAACGTGAATTACCTTTCGCCGCGAATCACTTCTTCGGTTGAGGCTGTGATAAACGGGTCGGAGCAGCGGATTAACCGAAATCTTTTCAAGATTGCAGTGGAGCTTGGAAAACTTGCTCACACAATTGCCGCGGCGAATGAGGTTGACGAGGAAACACTCCGCGAATTACATTCTATGTGCGTTGACGAGGTGCAGCATGTCAATGGCGTTATAAAATTTGAGAGCGCGGTGAAATTTCAGAACGAGTAATATTCACTTCAATTCTTTTATGTACAACACATCACAGGCGTAATGCCCGGTATTCCCAAGCGGCTTGTCAATTCTGGTGAATCCGTATTTCTCGTAGAACTTTCGTGCTGCGATCATGTTACCGAACGTTTCAAGATAGCAGCGGTCAAAATACTTTTTCGCATGATCCAATGTGACCTCGATGAGCTTGTGTGAAACTCCGGTG
>CAYSHU010000122.1:508-6717 GCA_964430965.1 uncultured Ruminococcus sp.
CAGCTCGCAAACACCGTCTGCTCCAATGAGCGGTGTCGAAAAAAGCAGCCACTAACATCACGAAAAAACCGCTACAGCAAAAGCAAAAACCTCGGCTTCCGCCACGGCTAGAAAGCTTGAGCAAACAACAGTGTGAACAGTTCGTAGGTTCTGTAGGCAAGGACTATGAATAAAAATAGTGCGACACATTTTTAGGACTGTGCCGCTTTTGTTTTGTGGGTGGTATGGATAAATAACTTGATAAACTGGAGGTTTACTTGATCTGTTTTATGCCACATTCGACGTACTCTTTATCATGTAAGATTTATACCTTTGAATTTTGAATAAGTATCATTTTCATGCAATTCCACCTATGTTTTCCATTTCCATCAGTTAACAATTTTGTTATTGTTTACAAGATTTGCGTAGTAATTCTTGTTTTTTTGTATACGATCAAAGCATATAAGCTCCTGCTGAATGCTCACATACCAAAATAAAGCTTTTACCATGTGCATGGTCTTTTCACATACAACCATCCATAGTAAGAATTATTTTTGCATGCTTATATCCCTTATTTATGCTGCTGCATTCCATAACAATGAAATAGTTGCTATCATTCTCAGCCTTTACAACAACACCTTGCGAATAGGCAGTCCTCCATAGTGGTTTAACACCATAATATTGGGCGACAACCTCGTTTGTTGGATTTGGTGCTTCAACATTGAAACCATTTTCAAACAGCCACGCACGGTAATTCTTAAGTGCGGGAGGTTGTCCTATTATTTGGAAAGACATCAATGTCGCAATTTGAAATTCCATCTCTTCCTCAAGGTTTATCACATACTTTTCAGTAGGATCAAGTTGATATTCATCATTGGACGTTATTTTTTTCAAATTCTCGGTAAGTTTAATTTTTTTCATATAAACTTTCCTTAAATTTTATTCCTCTTCCGGTCGGGTCTCAACATAAGGCAATTTTTGTGCCAAAAAAGTGTCTACATTTAAGAATGATCTGCCCAATTCATTTAAGCTAAGTACCAACATATATTCAGCAACTTCTCCCGATTGGTCAACACTGCGCATTGGGTCTAATTTTCTGCGAAATTCATCAAAAGTATCTCCCACAATCACCCATTCATCATCTTCATTGTCATAGTGGCAGTGATATTCACGCCAAAGGTCTTCGTCAGTTTCCTCATAAAAATCTTCATCGGCTGAAAAGTCTGCCCAAGGAAACAGACGCGGAAAAACCATAGTATACGGCGTATAAGGAAACCAATATGGATACAAGTATTTTTCAATACTTTTCCCGTCATCAACAATTAATTCCACTTTTCCTCTACCGCTACTCTTGTTTATCCATTCCTCTGAATGCAGTTTAATTTCTCCGCCTTTTTGAATGATTTGCATGAATTCCTTTTGAGACTGCAAAAAGTTATAATTCGTAATATATTCCGGCAAATTTGTGTAAGAGAGAAGTTTTTTATTTGACAAATCGTTCAAGAACACTTGATCTACAGGAACCTTAACAAAAAAGCCTTTTCCCGCCCCGCCTTTGGTTTTTTTAATAGTTTCGGCCGTTAGTTTTTGCCAAATACACAAATTGTCCTCGGGATTATATAAAACCACAATACAAGGCAAAGGATTCATAGTCCAATAATTGTATTGTCTCTGGTTAATATCTCGGAAAATTATATAACCATCCTTTTTCGTTTTAAACCAGCTTGGCCCGGATTTTATTTGCAATGCAAGAAGTTGTTTTGATTTGCCGGATGATTCTACAAACTCCATATAAGCATCAATACCGATATCATCAACCGGTTGATCTCGAAACATCCAATTATTTCTTTCAGCGATTTCCCCACAATGAAGCACACCTATTCGTTCAGTTGAACTTGCCATAAACATCCTCCTAAAAACGTTTCCTATAAATTAAGTACTCCCTTTAAAATTTTGAATATTTTACCGCAAAATGATTTACAAGAATAATTGTCCAAATCATATGCTGATAAATTCTAATATATCGGGAGTCTGCACGATAATATATTTTACCACAAACAAACGCAAAAGTCAAGTGCATAAAGCCATCAGAAGCTAAAATACTACATTCAAATTTCAGCAGAATTGGAAAATATCAGCTGCTTGGGTTATGGTAAATATTGACGAAGTTTTAATCGATAATTTGACAAATAATACAAAAATCGTGCATTTCACGCAGAATTTCGACATCTTGCGCAAGAACGTGAGCAATTGGCAATTTCCAATTGAGAAATCGGTTGATTTGCTTGTTAGGATATGGTATAATTGTAATAGGCGTAAATTATTTTTCGCTTACCATTATTTTGTTTCTGGGGTGTTTAGCTGAAAGGATCTCCTTTTGCTTTGCCATGGAAACATGAGTGTAAATTTGAGTTGTGGAAATGGAGCTATGCCCAAGCAGTTTTTGGATATAGCGTATATCGACATCCTCCTCAAGGAGAAACGTCGCGAAAGAGTGTCTGAACATATGCGGAGTAATATGTATATCGCTTTTCACAAGCGACGCAAATTTATTTATCAATGATCTTACGGATTGTTCGGTCAGACGTTGGTGCAGCTTGTTGACAAAGAAGTAACCGCTTGCTGAAATCTCACGCTCAAATAATCGGCGATAATTTTCAATGGATTTTTGAACGTTTGGGTTTTCGATCTGGATAATACGTTCTTTAGATCCCTTGCCGTAAAATTTCACGGTGTGGTCAGACATATTTACGGCTTCTGGCGTCAGCATACATATCTCGGACACCCTCGCGCCTGTTGCGAATAGAAGCTCCAGAACTGCTACATTTCTTGTTGCGGATTTCTTCTCGTACTCCGTTGACGCCGAGCGCAATTGCACATATGCAGCTGCTAAAATAGCCTCAATTGTTTTGAGGGGGATTGTTTTTGGAAGAACAACAGGCTCACGAAAAGAAGTGTCTATCTTGTCAAATGGGCTGCTTTCGATTACATCTTCAATCATGAGGTAGTGGGCAAACGCCTTAAGCGTTGCGATTTTGCGGCGAGCGGTCTTTGGTTTGAAGGTGTTGTGCAGAAACGAAATGTAGCTGCATATTGATTCCTTATCGAATAAGCTATGAGAATAGGCTGCGAATTGACTTAAATCAGTGCGATATGCCTTTATTGTTTTGCCGCTTAAGACCTTTCTGTCCTTGCAATAGCTTAGAAAGGCAGAGCTTTGTTTTAATAGATCGAACATTCAATTGTTCCTCCTAAAAATAATGATACATAATAATTATATATGATTGTGTTGTTATTTGTCAAATCATATTGGGGAAGTGAATTGAGTGCGAATCATGTTTAAAAGCTGGTTGGGAAAATGTAAAAATGTTGTATAATAAAATAGGCATTAAGTAAACACAGGATAACTTAATATTATCAAATTTATGAGGTGAATAAAATGGGAATAGAAATAGTGGGGCAACCGTTACTTGAGGCTGCGGCCCAAACTTTTATTGGAGCAGTTGCTGGATATACATTTGATAAAATTAAAAATAAATTCTTTTTGGAAAACACTTTTGATGGATCGTTTGATTTCTGGCAACGTGGAATCCATCATCAATCAATTGAGAAAGAAGACAGTCTTGCTTTTGATGGACTTATTTCTCCATTTATTCAGCTCTTTCCAAGAGATCCTTATAAAAACGCAGTTAGATGGAATGGTTTGTACGATTTTGAGGGTAAAATTTCATCTCAGGAATTCAGCAAATTGGAATTTTATGCCGGATCGGATGAAACAATACGAACTGGTTCTTTAAATGGGGAAACATTAGTGGGTCTTTATAACAGATATGGATATATTGGCGAGGGCGTTTTGGGCGTTGTAGCAACATCATACTTACTGAAAGTTATCCCATCATTTTTTGAGAAAAGTTTTTGGGGGTGCCGCGTCAAAATAAAAGGAACACTTGCATATTGTCCTGCACAACACGGATTTGTTGCTCAAGGAATGTTTCAAAAGGCAGGTATTCCGCTTGATACGGACTCATATAGAGAAATCCCATATATCAAAATAAATTCAATTCGAACATTTAATTCGGAAAAAGATAAGATTTGTTCCTTATTAGGCTCACCATGGGCGGCTACAAGTGATTCAAATAACGCATATCTAGTTCAATATGGATATTTTAGCAATGAGCAGGAGATAAACAATTGTAATAATAAAATCCTTTCATCACCATTGTGGGACAATGTTAAAGTATTTTATGACACTTTAACTTCTCCCTCCCCAGAATTAAGCTTTTCCCGTATATTTATAGGCTAAATCTTTTCTTTATGTAAGGAGGTAAATATAAATAGAAAGGAATGAATAGTGGATTATAATAATCAAACTGTTCTCCTAATTTCATGGCCTCTATTTGATATCGGTTAATACTTTTTTTAGCATCTTGATTTAGATATTTATTTTTTCCCCATATTGTCTCTAAATGTAGTACTCCGGGATATTCGGGAACGCACACCAAGGAGAGAACAAAATTATATTTAGACCTTAATGCTTCTAAGGATTGTTTTGTTGTTTCAGCGTCAAATATATGTCTATAAATTATATCTACGCATACACCGCAATCACTGCACAAATCAAAAAGCCGTTTATATAGTGGCATTTTTTTATCATTGCTTTCCTTTATAATATTAAAACAGTCATTAATAATTAAATCATATTTATTTTTACTGCTATTTAAAAAGTCAAAAGCATCCTGTTCAATATACTTAAATCTATGATCACACAATACCTTTTGAGCGTGATCATAATGCCTTTCCATAATATCTAGTACATTTCGATCGTGATCACATAATGTGACAGTTTCAATAGTATTATATTTTAACACCTCACTTGCTGCAAATAATGAGCCGCCGCCGATAATAAGCACATTCTTTACAACAGGAATAAACGAACATGGAAGATGAACTAATAATTCGTGATAAAGTGTTTGAAAACACTCTATATGTTGTATTTCATCGTTGATAATAAGCACTTTGCCTAATTGTTTATGAGCAAAAAGTTTTACCGACTGTTTTGATGAATATTCATCGATTAGCTTAAGTTCAGATAGATACAGGCTAATAAGGTCGTTCTCATTGAAATTCATTAAAACCTCCGATAATATTAAGTTATCATACGTTGATAACACATATAAACCTTTCTCCTCTATTATTGTAGAGGAGTTTTTTATTCAGAAAGGAGAACCCATGCCCCAAATAATCGTCACCAGCCGCTACATCAAACCAAACGCCCACAAGAAGTTCGGAAACTACATCAAGTACATCGCCACTCGCGAGGGAGTGGCGAAACCTGTTCCAAAGCAGAAACCAAACCGTGAGTTAGATCGTGAGATATTCATGAACTACTTGGATTCCCGACCAAACTCGCACGGACTGTTTTCGGAAATGGATAAGCCATTGGTGCTGGATCGGATCGCGAAAGAAGTAGCGAACCACGAGGGCGCAATATGGACGCATATCGTTTCGTTGAAACGCGAGGACGCGGAACGAATGGGCTACACCGACCTCGATCACTGGCGCAATCTGGTGCGGCGGCATGTCGTGGATATAGCCACAGCACAAAAAATCACTCCGGAAAATATCCGTTGGTATGCCGCTTTTCATAACAAGGAAACCAACCCTCACGTTCATATCGTGGTTTATTCTGATGACCCGCATGAGGGATATCTAACAAACAACGGAATTAAAAAAATCCACAGTGCATTCGCCAACGATATATACAAAGACGAGTTGCAAAACCTATATCAACAGCAGACCGTGGTGCGCGACAGACTCCGCTCCGAAGTGGAAAAGGTGATGAAAAAACTGTTGTCGGAATTGAACAACAGCAATGAACCCAATCCGCAGCTCGAACAGCTTGTTCTGAAACTGCAGTCGCAGCTCCGCAATTCCAAAGGGAAAAAGGTCTATGGCTACTTGCAGCCGAATGTCAAGAAAACCGTTGACCAAATCGTAGCGGAGCTTGCGAAAAATCCCGTGCTGAAAAATATGTACGAGGAATGGTGCAAACTGGAGCAGCAGAAATACGAAACCTACACAAGCGCCGTGCAGAAATTTCCACCGTTGGAGGAAAACAAAGTGTTCAAACCAATCAAGAATACCGTTATCCGTGCAGTGCTGGCAATGGGGCTCTCGCCGCAAAAGCTCGAAACGGAAACATTGTTTGACGATGAAAATCTGTCGTCGGA
>CAYSHU010000123.1:0-6704 GCA_964430965.1 uncultured Ruminococcus sp.
CGCTCGAGCGCGAAAACACCGGCGACAACACTCCCGCGGTCATTCATACGCGGCTTGTGAGCGGCGATAAGCTCCGTTTAACGGTAGCGCCCAAGGGCTTCGGAAGCGAGAACATGAGCCGCCTTAAAATGTTCACGCCGTCCGCGACGCAGGACGATATTGTGAATTTTGTCACGGAAACGGTGTCAATCGCGGGCTCTAACCCGTGCCCGCCTATCGTTGTCGGCGTGGGCATCGGCGGGGATTTCGAGTACTCGGCGCTCCTCGCGAAAAAAGCGCTCTGCCGCGACCTTAACATTCGCCACCCCGAGCCGCTCTACGCGGAGCTCGAGCGGAAAATGCTCGAAAAAATCAACGATCTTGGGATAGGCTCGCAGGGCTTTGGCGGCACGGTCACGGCGCTGTACGTCAACATCGAAAAAGCCCCGACGCACATAGCGGGGCTGCCCGTCGCCGTCAACATCGGTTGTCACGTCACCAGACACTGCGAGAGAGTATTATAATGTAGAATTACGGCTGCGGCTTCGCCGCTTCTCAATAAATCCCCGCCTTCGGCGGGGATTTTATTTTGTCTTAAAAAATCTAAGAAAAAAATATGTTTTTTGGGGGATTTCTCGCGTCCTCCAAGAAAATGAAATTTTTTATGAAAATTTTATGAAAATCACTAAAAAACACTTGAAAAGTTGAAAGTTTTATGTTATAATGTATACAGCAAGGAAAATCACGGGAGAAGTGTGGAAAAATCTTCCAAATTCACTTTACGCTTTTACTTTTACATTTTAAACTGATGGGGTGATGATATGTCAAAACTCGAAAAGGCTTTGGCTAACGGCGGGATAATCGTTTTTACAATGCGCTACAAGCCCGATTTTCCTATTGATTTCATTAACGGAAGCAACCCGTTTTGCGACGCGGACAGCGCGCTTTTCGGAGATATTATTCACCCCGACGACTATCAGCCGTTCTGTGAGATAATCGGAGATATGGTGAATAAGCGCTCCGGCGATTTGAAGGCTCACGCGCGGCTGCTTTGCGGCGGGAGCTATCACTGGTATTATATTTCCGCCGAGCCCGAGTTCCGCGAGGACGGCTGCCTTTTGGAGATTAACGGCGTGATGTACGACGTTACGCTTTACCTCGACTGCGAGGGCGAGGACCTTGTTATGCGGGCAATTCAGGGCAAGGTCAAGGCGGCGTTCGATTTGGCGGAGAACACGCCGCAGCTGCTGAATATCCTCGGGGACGATTATCTCGCGCAAATTCAAAAGCCGTTCACGCTGATAAAGGGGCTGTATTCCGAAATCGTTGATAAAAACGGCAGGCGTATTGCCGCGGCAATAGGGCAGGACGAGGACGTAAACCTCTACAAGATGAGCTATCAGCGCAAGAAAAATATCCGCATAAAGCACCAGAACGTCGCGGCGTGGATCATCGCGAGCGAAAGCCCCGACGACATCAACGACTGCGCACCGCTTTTAGACATAATGGTTCAGACGGTTTCCGAGCTTGCGAATTCCTATCTCGTGATAAGCGAGGAAATGGAGAATTCACAAAAGGCAAACAAGCTGCTCGGGCAGAATTTTGAGGATCAAATTCTCATCAACAATATTTACTCACTGATTTTGCAGAGTAAAAACACGTCGATGTCCTTCGGGAGCATAATCCCGCTTATCAAGGAATATTTCGCGCTGGACGATTTGCTTTTCTGCTCCGACAATCAGCGCCCCGTTAAGGTCTATCGCTGGGATGACAGCGGGACTATCGTTCCGATGATTTCCGATATTTACACCAACGATATTATTGACAAGGCGCTTGACAACGACGCGGTTGTCGTCATCAACGAAAACGATTTGAAAAACGGCGAGGGCAGCGGGCGCAGCTGCGCGCTTTCGCGGATTTACGAAAACGGCTCGTCGCGCGGTGTTATCGTGTTTATCTCGCCCGAAAAGGAGCGCGTGTGGACTAACCGCGACAGGAAAATTATCAAAACAATAACGCAGATTATTTCCACGGTAATTTACCGCTCGTTTATTGAAAACGAGCTCGCGATGTCGCAGGAGCATCTGCTGAAGCTCGCATATTACAACACTACAACAGGAATCCCGAACCGAAGCGCGTTTGAGCGCGATTTCGGCGTGAGCGTCGCAAGCGGCGGCATCGGGGCGGTCGTATCCGTGGAAATCGCGAACATCAAAAACCTTTCGGAGATTTACTCCGTCCGCTATGCCGACGAGATGATGCGCTCTATCGCCGAGTATATCTCCGCAATCCGCACGGACTGCGAGAAGCATATTTATATGTTCTCGAACGACATATTGTTCGTAACGATGACAGCGGCGACGCGCGAAGACGCGGTGTCGCTCGCGCAGTCGATTTTGTTCAAGTTCCGCTCGCCGTGGTATCTCAACGACAAGGAAAACCGGCTTGAGATTTACGCGGGCGTGAGTATGTTCCCCGAGGACGCGGACTGCGTGCCCGACATTGTGCGCGTGGCAACAAAGACGCTCCGCCTCGCGAAAGACAAACAATTGTACGATGTTGTGTGCTATTCGGGCGGGCTGGAGGAAAAGCTGAGCGACAATATCCGTGTGCGCGAGCTGATTCAAGAAGCGATAAAGAACGACTTCTCGGGGTTTTACTATCTCTACACACCCGTTATGGACGTGGAAACCGACGAGCTTGTGGCGTGCGAGGGGCATTTGTTCTGGGGCAACGGCGAGATTATCATCTCGCGGGAGCGCTTTTTGCCGATTATTGACAGAATGAACCTCACAATGGAGTTCCACGAGTATGCGCTGACAAGGGTTTGCGAGCTTTGCGCAGAGGTCCGCGCGAAGGGGCTGTCGAATTTCACGGTGAGCTATACAATCCCCGAAAACGTTCTGAACACCGAAAGCTGCCTGCTGATTTTAAAGGAGAAGCTGCTTGAATATTCCCTTGCGCCTGACGCGGTTGGGCTAAACGTTTCGGAAAGCGACCAGACGCTCTCCCCGGGAGGAAATCTGAAGCTGATGTCGAGAATCGGCGCGACAATAATCGCCGACGACAAGGGCGAGAAATTCTTCACGGGGGACTTCCTCGACAACCCGTACATCAACATAATAAAGCTCCGCGCAAGAAGACTTAACGACGACCCCGTAAATGCCTCGTTTGTCCGCTCGCTTATCGAAAGGGCACACAGCAAGGGCATAAAGGTCTGCATTAAAGGCGTCGACAACGAGCGCTCGCTTGAATACGCGCGGAAATTTGACGCGGATATGTATCAGGGAATCGTAAACTCCAGACCGCTTCACACGACGGAGTTTATCAAGAAGCTGGTTTTAGACAACGCGTAACATAAAAACTCCCCCTCTTCGAGGGGGAGTTTTTTGTTTTTAAGTTGTCGAGCCGAAGCCGCCGTTTCTCACGCCGTCGGCTTCGTCGTCCTCGGTAATGCCGAACTCGGTGAAAATGCCCTGAATAAAGCCCGTGCCCGCGGGGATTATTACCGTTTTGCCTTCCTTGCTGTCGTTCGTGATCTTGACGAAAATATGTCCCTCGTTGTCGGAGTTGTAGTAATCGCTGTCGATTATGCCGACGGTGTTGTCTAATTGCAGGCGGAACTTGAAGCCCAGTCCGCTTCTCGGGTAAAGCGACAACAGCCAGCCCTCGGCGATTTTCACGCGGATTCCCGTCGGGATTTTCGCGGTTTCGCCCGCCCTTAGCTCGATATCAAACGGCGCGAAGAAATCATACCCCGCCGAGCCGCTTGTGGCGCGGCACGGGAGCTTTATCGCGTTGTAAACGGTCTGCGCGTCGCTGCCCGAATATCCCTCCAGGAACTGCGCAAGGCTCACCTTTTCAAATTTTGCAATTTTTTTCATTTTCTAGCACCCCCTTTGCGCTAAGGTTATCAAATATCATCAAGCGTTGATTTAATGATATTCCCCCGCCTGCGGCGGGGGAATATCGGGCTTTAAAAGTTTAAGACTGCATACGGATAAGCGCAAGCTCTATGGGCATAAGCGCATCGGGATAGTTGTCAATGCCCTCAACCGCCTTTTCAAGCGGGCAGAGGTCGGTTTTGTCCGCGTTGAGAATTTCGGGGACGAGCGTATCATAGTTTACAACAACGTGGTTGTTTTCGAGAAGCGTCTTTGCGGATTCGCTCATAACCTCGGCGTAAACCTCGCGGATTCCCATTGCGATATCGATAAATGCCGCGGCTCTGCCGATAACCTTGTCCGCAATCATATAGCTCATATAGTTGTTGCCGCTGTTCATCCAGTCAAGCAGCGGCTGAACGCCCTTGTCCTTGCTTTTGAACATAATGCCGCCTTCCGTGAGAACACAGGTGAGTTTTTCAGCTTTCATAGCTTCCTTTGCTCTTTCAAGATTGGGATGCATAACTGCTCCTTTCTCCGCTTTCGCGGACACCGTTTTTTTAATTACTCCTTAGGGGTAACTCTGTATATTACAAGCGGGATAATCGCCCACTGTAAAGCCAAGCCGAATACACCGACCGTGATACTCGTCCAAATAACCGAAACGTTAATCGGGCTTCCCAAAGCGTTCACGCCGATTACTATCGCGAGAGCTCTTACCGCTCTTCCCGCTGCCTGCGCGATGAGGACTTTAAGAATAGCCGGCATTTTCGCGTTTCTCAACAATCCTGCCGCCAAGCCGTAAGCACACAGCTCGATACACATAAACGGCAGCATTACGGTGCCGGGCATACCCGTAAGCAAATGGCTTATCAGCGGAGAAGCCGCGCCCGCGACTGCCGCGGCGTATGGTCCGAGAAGCAGACCCGCCAGGATAATCGGCAAATGCAGCGGCAAAAACGCTTCGCCAAGCGAGGTGCCAAGCCCCGAAGCCGCGCCCATTACGTGGAACAGCTGCGGCAGCGCCACAGCGCAAACAACAGCGATAAGCCCGCCAAGCGTCTGAACCTTTACGGATAGCCTTCTTCCGCTCAAAACATTAGTCATAATGAATTCGTCCTTTCAATTATTTAATCAAAATCCCGAGTTAGCCAGCATTGTGTTAAAGTCCGCCAGCGCCTCGGAAATTTTAATCTGCTGCGGGCAGACAGCCTCGCAGCTGCGGCAAGCAACACACGCGGAAGGCTTTTTGTCCTCGGAATACGCCATAAGCGCCATAGGCGCGATAAAGCCGCCTTCGGTGAATTTGTGCTCGTTGTAAAGCTCCAGCAAATCGGGAATCGGCAGCTCCTGCGGGCAGTGCGTTGTGCAATAGCGGCACGCCGTACAGGGCACGGTTTTTCCCGTCAGCCATTCGGAGGCGATTTCCTTAAGCGTTTTGAGCTCCGCCTCGGAGAGCGGCTTGCTTTGCTCGTAAACCGCGATATTCTCCTTAAGCTGATCAAAATTCGACATTCCCGAAAGCGTTACCTTAACCTCGGGAAGCGTCTGCAAAAAGCGGAACGCCCACTCCGCGTCGGTAGCCTCGGGGCGCAGCGCCTTGAGCCTTGCGGAATATTTTTCGGGGAGCTTCGCGAGCTTTCCGCCGCGAACGGGCTCCATTACCCAAATCGGAAAACCGCTCTCGGTGAAATATTTCACCTTGTCCTTAGCCTGCTGGAAATCCCAGTCCGCCCAGTTTACCTGCAGCTGCCCGAACTCCATATGCTCGCCGTAAGCCTCGACAAACTGCTTCAACACGGGCATCGCGCCATGCGCCGAAAAGCCGAGGTGGCGGATTCTGCCGTTCTTTTTCTGCTCAAGAAGATATTCCAGAATCCCGTATTTCGGGTCGAGATATTCGTTGACATTCATCTCGCAGACGTTGTGGAACAGATAGAAATCGAAATACTCCACGCCGCACTTTTTCAGCTGCTTCTCAAAAATCTCCTTGACCTTTGTGATATTGCCGAGGTCGTAGCCCGGAAATTTGTTCGCTATTTTGAAGCTGTCACGCGGGTGGTTTTTCAGTGCGCTCGCGAGCGCGCGCTCGGAGTTCCCCGCGTGATAGCCCCACGCGGTGTCGAAATAGTTTATCCCGTGCTCCAGCGCGTAGTCAACCATTTCGGCGGTCTTTGCGTAATCGGGACGGCTGTCGTCACCGTCGATAACAGGCAGGCGCATACAGCCCAAGCCCAGTGCTGAAAGCTGCTCGCCGTGGAAGTCGTTATAAATCATATTTTTTACCCCTTATCTAAATTTAAATTTCAAAATTCCCTCACCGCTACTCCGCTCACTTCGTTCGCTCTGCAGCGCTGAGGGAACCGGTCAAGATTTTCTTCGAAAATCTTGACACTTTTTGAAATTTGTTATCTAAATTTAAATTTCAAAATTCCCTCACCGCTGCTCCGCTCACTTCGTTCGCTCTGCAGCGCTGAGGGAACCGGTCAAGATTTTCTTCGAAAATCTTGACACTTTTTGAAATTTGTTATCTAAATTTAAATTTCAAAATTCCCTCACCGCTGCTCCGCTCACTTCGTTCGCTCTGCAGCGCTGAGGGAACCGGTCAAGATTTTCTTCGAAAATCTTGACACTTTTTGAAATTTGTTATCTAAATTTAAATTTCAAAATTCCCTCACCGCTGCTCCGCTCACTTCGTTCGCTCTGCAGCGCTGAGGGAACCGGTCAAGATTTTCTTCGAAAATCTTGACACTTTTTGAAATTTGTTATCTAAATTTAAATTTCAAAATTCCCTCACCGCTGCTCCGCTCACTTCGTTCGCTCTGCAGCGCTGAGGGAACC
>CAYSHU010000124.1:0-3002 GCA_964430965.1 uncultured Ruminococcus sp.
ATTTCAAAAAGTCTCACAATTTTGCGAAGCAAAATTGTGAGCGGTTCCCTCAGCGCTGCAGAGCGAACGAAGTGAGCGGAGCAGCGCTGAGGGAATTTTGAAATTTAAATTTAAATAAGGATGTGAAATTATGGGGCAATGGGTTATTTTAATCGGAAACGCGGGGTTTGGTTTAGATGCGGTAAAGTCAATGACCTTCGAGGGAAAAACAGATGTAAGACAGTATGGAGATTACCAACTCGATGTTTTATTTCAAGAGGGTTATGTGAGTTTTCAATTTGACTATTATGGAACGGATTACCCACCCGAAGAACTTAAGGCTCTGCCCTATGACGAGCCGCAATTTGTTATATTGCAATATTCCGATAAAGCTTTAATGGAACGAGTTATAGCGGCAAAGGATTTTCCGAAGGATGTTTTAATTGACTGTGACGGTGTTGATCTTGGTCTGGAGCGGATTTTTGACAAATCCCGATTGCGGAATTACGAGGAATAGTTTGTAGGACGAGCTTACAGGCAAAAGTCAGCGCTCCCCAAGCGCAGCATAGGCACGTTCCGAAAAAAGCAACATAACCCGCGAAGTGTCACAAGGCACGTTCCGAAACGCATTAGAACACCTAGCGAAGTGTGAAATTTCAAAAAGTCTCACAATTTTGCGAAGCAAAATTGTGAGCGGTTCCCTCAGCGTAGCGCAGGGAGCGAAGCGACCGAGCATACGGTGAGGGAATTTTGAAATTTAAATTAAAATCAGGGTTTGCATTAGTGTATGAGAGCACAATCTTATCTCTTGAAAGGACAAATTATGAAACGTGCATTAGTTATTGTGGATTATCAGGTTGATTTTGTAGACGGCGCGCTCGGCTTTGCAGGCGCGGAGCTTCTCGCGCCGCTTATCGCGGAGAAGATCAGCATCGCGCGGGCGAACGGCGACCGCGTGATCTTCACGCTGGATACTCACGGTGATAATTATCTCGAAACGGCGGAGGGCAAAAAGCTCCCCGTGAAGCATTGTATTAAGGGAACGGCGGGGCACGAGCTTTACGGCGAGATAAAGCGGCGCGTCCACGAGGACGATGTGGTGATAGAAAAGCCGTCGTTCGGCTCGTTGGAGCTCGCGGAGTATCTGAAAAAGGAGGGCTTCGGCGAGGTGGAGTTTTGCGGGCTGGTGACGGATATCTGCGTTGTGTCAAACGTAATACTCGCGAAGGCGGCTCTGCCCGAAAGCAGGATAATCGTCGATTCAAAAGCCACCGCGTCGTTTGACAAGGAAAAGCACAACGCCGCGCTGGAGGTTATGAAAAGCGTCCAAGTGGATATTATATGAGCTTCGGGAACATCAAAAAGTGGGAGCTCATCACGCTCGGGGCGGCGGCAATAATTGCTGTCGCGCTGCGCGTGCTTGAGGAAAACGGCGTTTTAAGCGTTCCGCGCGCGCCCGCGATAATCGCGCTGATGATTTTTGTCGGGGTGTTCTTCCTAAGGCGCCCAGCGGCGCTCGCTTTCGAGTTCATAAAAACGAAAAAGCTCGACAAGGACAAGCGTGCGACAATTTTGATTGACGTTGTGTTCGCGCTGATCGCAGAGGGAGTTCTGGTGTGGCTTTTGTTGAGCAGTCGGTAAAGGGGAAGTGTTACAGGTGTTTAAACGCGATGAAGTGATCTCAATTCTGGAGCGGGCAGAGAAGATTGACCGTGAGGTCAGCAGGAAGTATCTTCTGACCGGCGGGCTGAGGGAGAAATACACGCTGTTCGGCGCGATGAAGCACAAGTACGCGCTGAATCCGCCCGTTGACAGGGCGCTTGTGGAAAGCGCCGAGAAGCGTTATGGATTTACTTTTCCACGTGATTATGTTGAGTTCATCACGGAGATCGGCGACGGCGGCGCGGGCCCGGATTACGGCATAGACCCGTTCGCGGAGTTTATTTCGGAAAGCAACACGATGAATGGTTGCGCCGAGGCGTATAGGAAAAGCCTTGCCGTGCCGTTCAACCCGCGGAAAATGCTCCCCGAGGAGGTTGAGGATTTCGGCTTTTCGCGCGAGAGCTACGAGGAGGAGCCCGATATATTTTTCGTTTACCAAAAGGACGACGACGATTATGATTGGGAAACGGACGGATTTTACGTCCTCGGAACGCACGGCTGTCAGTGGGATTTCGTGCTTGTAACGGCAGGCGAGCGGCGCGGACAGGTGTTCGACACGGACAACGAGGGCGCGTGCGCTTTTGTGGCGAACAGCTTTGAGGAGTTCTACGGACAATGGCTCGAACGGCTTTCCGACACCGAGCGTTTTCGTCAGGAGCTTATAGAGCGGCAGGAGCTTTTTAAGAACCGCCCGTGATATATTGAACAAGAGGTGTTATGATGCTGAACGAACAAAACTACACAATGCTCTGCGACTTCTACCAGCTTACAATGGGCAACGGCTATTTCAAGACGAAGCACGCGGACAGGATAGCGTATTTCGATGTGTTTTTCCGCAGAGTTCCCGAAAACGGCGGCTTTGCGATCTGCGCGGGGCTGGAGCAGGTTATCGAGTATATCGAGAGCTTGAAATTCTCCGAAAAGGACATAGAGTTTCTGCGCTCGAAAAAAATCTTTTCGGAGGATTTTCTGGAGTATCTGCGGAGCTTTAAATTCGAGGGCGACGTGTGGGCAATCCCCGAGGGCACGCCCGTTTTCCCGAACGAGCCGCTTATCACGGTGCGCGCGCCCGCGATACAGGCGCAGCTTATCGAAACGATGCTGCTGCTTCTCGTCAATCATCAGTCGCTCATCGCGACAAAGGCGAACAGAATAGTCCGCGCCGCGGAGGGACGCGCGATCTCGGAGTTCGGCTCGCGCAGAGCGCAGGGAACGGCGGGCGCGATCTTGGGAGCGCGGGCGGCGTACATCGGCGGCTGCTCGGGCACGGCGTGTGTCATCTCGGACGAGCTGTACGGCGTTCCCGCAACCGGCACAATGGCGCACAGCTGGGTGCAGATGTTCGATTCGGAGCTGGAGGC
>CAYSHU010000124.1:3012-6654 GCA_964430965.1 uncultured Ruminococcus sp.
CGTGCCGAACGCTATCAAGGCGTGCGACAATATCCTGAAGCCCCTCGGCGCAAGACCTGTTGGTATCCGCCTCGATTCGGGCGACATTGCGTATCTCTCGATAGAAGCGCGGAAAATGCTCGACGCGGCGGGTTATCCCGACTGCAAGATAATCGCGTCGAACTCGCTGGACGAGCACATCATTTCAGACCTCATCGCGCAGGGTGCGAAAATAGACAGCTTCGGCGTTGGCGAGCGCTTGATAACCGCCTCCGCCGAGCCCGTTTTCGGCGGAGTTTACAAGCTCTGCGCGACGGAGGAAAACGGCAGGATAACGCCGAAGATCAAAATCTCGGAGAATGTGATAAAGGTCACAAACCCGCATTTTAAGAAGCTCTACAGAATTTACGACAAAAACGGCAAGGCGACCGCCGATTTGCTGTGCGTACACGACGAAGCGTCGCCCGCGGGAGAACCGCTGGAGCTGTTTGACCCCGATTTCACGTGGAAGCGTAAAACAGTGTCGGAATACACCGTGCGGGAGCTGCAGGTCAAGATTTTCGAGCGCGGCAGGCTCGTATACAAAAAGCCGCCGCTGGAGGAGATAAAGAGCTATTACAGGGAGCAGCTGGAAACGCTCTGGAGCTCGCTGCTCCGCTTTGAAAACCCGCACAAGTATCACGTCGATTTGTCTCAAAAATTGTGGGATATCAAGCAGCAATTGTTGAGCAATAAATAAAAACAGCGCCTTTTGGCGCGGGTTTACGGGAGAAGAAGTATGTTGAGGGAGCAAGTTGAGGAATTATGCGAAAAAATCTGCCGCGGAGGGCGGGGGAGCGGCTGCGCCTTTGCGCCTAAGCGCGGAATAATCGGGTTTATCGATACGTCGGGCACGCGCGACGGCTCTCGCGGCATCGCGTTTTTCGAGGACAGATTTGTCATCAACACCGACGGGCGAACTCGCGAGATTCCATACAAAAGCATCGACGGGCTTCGGCTTATCAGCAGCTTTGAGGACAGCTTCGCGGACGAGCTTTCGATCTCGGTGGGCGGCGAGGAGCTCCGCATAAGCGATTACTCGCTTGACAAAATCGAGCTGAAATCGCTTCTTGAAGCGCTTCGCGAGGAGCAGGCGCAAGGGGTCCTCCCCGAACATGAGCAGCCCTTTATTGAGGAAATCGCGCTGGATATTCTCCCGAAAAATCTTGGGAAGCGCACGCTCCCAAATGGCTACGAGCCCGCACCTATTCCCGAGGACAGCATAGACTGGCTAAGCGGCGGAGCGCCTGTTATAGTTGAGGAGAAACTTGAAGAACAAATCAATCAACCGATAAAGCGCCGCCCGAAGCCCCCCGAGGTGATGAACGGCGTTATCGACAGAATTCCCGTAATAGGCTCTATAAAGCCGACAAAACCGACCGTTCGGCAGGAGGTAAAAGCCCCCGAAACAGCCGAAGAGGATCATGCCGAGGAGCGCGGCGAGATCACCGAAAGCGAGATCCGAGAGCGGATTGAAAATATGTCGCCCGACGAGGTGATGAAGTTCCTCTCCGATACGATGAACGAGATAAACGCGATTAACGAGAGCAGCTATCGCGGCGGCGAGGCGTTTTTCGATACCGAGGCCGAGGTACATTTCCACGTTGAGGATGTGCGCGGCGCCGCGCCCATTTTCAACGAGAAAATCCCGCCCGCGCCAAAGCCTCCCGCGCCGCGCTGGAAAAAGCTCACCGTTGAGCCTATCTGGGGCGATATCTACATAAAAGCCAGCCAGAAGCTCCGCGAGCTTTGCGAAAGCGGGTGGTTTTTAATGGAGCAGTACGAGGCGGAGCTCAAGGAGCGCCTTATCCCTGCCGCCGAGGCGTTCGAGAGCCTCACAAGTGACAGCGCCCGCGTGCCGAAGGTTCTGATCCCGAAAATCACCGAGCTGAAGGCCGCGGCAGATAATTTCGACTATTATTTCAAGTTCGGCGAGGATATAGCGATAAGGGCGATGTTCTTTATGCTGTATCAGATGCTTACCTACGCGGACAGAATAGCCGAATCCCCCGAAACCAAGGATCGCCTCAACGACTTCTTCCGTCGCTTCGGTTCGGCGGGGATCACGCTTTCGATGCTGGATATGAGGGGATAAAAATGGTAAAAAACACGACGCTGCTTTTAATCGCGGCGCTTGTCTGGGCAGCGGCGGGAGTGAACATTCTGCGAATAGGGCTGATCGAATACCCGCCGTATTTTTCGCTGATAAACGCGCTTCTGTCCGCGGTCGTTTTTGTGATTTTCGAGCTGTTTATTTTCGGGAGGCTCGTAAAAAAGCACACAAAAAGAATTGACGCATACGGCGGCGAAAAGCAGCTTTGGATAAAATTTTTCGACGTGAAATCCTTTATAATTATGGCGGTAATGATGACGGGCGGAATTTTGCTTCGTTCTCTTCATCTCGCCCCCGATGTGTTTATAGCGGTGTTTTACACGGGATTGGGCGCGGCTTTATTGCTTGCGGGGATTTTGTTCGGGAAGAATTTCTTTGTTCGGATCATCAAGAAAAACAGTCATTAGTTACTTGAGAAATTCAACTTGCGGTTGAAAAATCTCGGGGATTGTTAAAACGGGTTATTGCTTTCGCGATGCGTTTAGTGGTATAATAAAGCCGAAAGGAAGTGGTTTTATGAACGCTGTCGGCAAAAAGATTTACGCGCTGCGAAAGGAATTTGGTTTTACTCAGGAGGAGCTTGCGGGCAGGCTCGGCGTGAGCTCTCAGGCGGTAAGCAAGTGGGAAAACAACACGACCGCCCCCGATATCTCGCTGCTGCCGGAGCTGGCGGCGGTGTTCAAAACGAGCATCGATGCGCTGCTGGGCTACGCGGCGGAGAAAAAGACCTCGGTATATTATGAGGAGCGCTATAAGGACGCGGAGTATTACTGGGGCGTGAAGCCGTCGTTTATGTGCCTTGAGGTGCTGCGGATTCTCCCACCCGACAGACCGCTGAGAGTTCTCGACGCGGGCTGCGGCGAGGGCAAGGACGCGGTTTTCTTCGCGAAAAACGGCTACAAGGTGAGCGCGTTCGACATTACGGGCTCCGGCATTGAAAAGGCAAAGCAGCTTGCCGAGCGGCACGGCGTGGATATTGATTTCTTCCGCGCGGATATTCTCGATTATCGGCTTGAACGGGAGTTCGACGTTATCTTCTGCTCGGGAGTGCTCCATTATCTGTCGGAAAAGGCGCGCGGCGAGGTACTTGAAAACTGGAAGCGCCACACGGCGGCGGGCGGCGTGAACGCGCTGAATGTGTTTGTGAAAAAGCCGTTTATCCAAAATCCGCCGGACGAGGAGCCGGGGCATTTCCCAAGCTGGCGTTCGGGGGAGCTTTTCGGGTATTATCACGACTGGCGGTTCGAGCGCTGCGAGGAGGTCATCTTCGACTGCAACAGCGGCGGTACGCCTCATAAGCATTGTATGGATACTCTGATAGCAGTTAAGGAAATATAGCCGCAGTTTGCGCGGCAAGCATGAATAGTTATACAGCAGCGTAACGGTAGAGCAGTAAAATTTGCGAAAGCGTAGTTGAGCGTTTCGCAAATTTAATTAAATAAGGAGATAAAATTATGGCTCACGAACTTGTTTTGGTAATCGACTTTGGCGGGCAGTACAATCAGCTTATC
>CAYSHU010000125.1:0-6630 GCA_964430965.1 uncultured Ruminococcus sp.
AGCGCTGCAGAGCGAACGAAGTGAGCGGAGCAGCGGTGAGGGAATTTTGAAATTTTTTTAAAATAGGTGAAAAATATGCTTAAAGAGATTACATTACAGGAAATGCTCCTGCGCGAAACTGCCGAGCTTCACGCGCCGTACAGCCCCGAGTTTGATTTTTATTTTGCGGTGAAAAGCGGCGACGTTGAAAAGGTGACGGCGCTGTGCAAAACGGATTTCACGGAGAAAAGCGGCCTCGGCAAATTAAGCGAAGACCCGCTGCAAAGTATGCGCTATCATTTCGCGATAACCGCGGCGATGCTCGCGCGGTACGCGATAGAGGCGGGGCTGGAGCTGGAATCGGCGTATGGAATGAGCGATTTGTATATCCGCAGGTGCGATAAGGTAAGCACGCTGTCGGAGCTTTCAAGGCTTCACCGCGAGATGTCGCTGGACTTCACAAAGCGAATGAGCGCGCTCCGCAAAAGCAAAATTTTCTCAAAGCAGGTGGTTTTGTGCGTGAATTACATATTTGAGAATCTGCACCGAAAAATCACGGTAAGCGAGCTTGCGGAGCACACGGGGCTGAACGCGAGCTACCTTTCAAGATTGTTCAAGAACGAAACGGGCGTTTCGGTTTCGGAGTATGTCATCACGAAAAAAATCGCCGCCGCGAAAAATATGTTAAAGTATACCGATCGGCCGATTTCGGAAATCGCCGAAACGCTGGCGTTCGCCTCGCAGAGCCATTTTACCAAAACATTCCGTATTCAAGAGGGCGTCACCCCGAAGAAGTATCGGGATTTATACAGCTTTAATCCCGAAATGAAATCAATTGACAATTAAGGAACGCCGCCCTCGGCGGCGATTAAATAAATCCCCCGCGGAGCGGGGGATTTTAACCGATTGTTATCAATAATTCTCAAGGAAGTCGACCGCGCCCGTTTCCAAATGATAAATAGCGGCGATAACCTTCAAGCCCTGCTTCTCATCCTCGCGTATCTCAAGGCTCGACTCGATAAGCGCCTTGCTGTTCAGGGCGTTGAGGCAGCATGCGCGGTATTCGTTTTTCTCGTCGCCGACCGCCTTTACGATCTCGTCCGTGATGAATTTTATGTAGCCTTCGGGATTATGATTCATTGCCGCGTCGACCGCGCCGCAGTGGTTGTGCCCCAGCACTACGACAAGCCCCGCGCCGAGATGCCCCGCCGCGTACTCGATGCTTCCGAGCTGGTGATTATCAATAACATTCCCCGCCACGCGGATAACGAACAAATCTCCGATACCCGCCGAGAAGATAGCCTCGGGGATAACGCGCGAGTCCGCGCACGAAATAATGATCGCATACGGGTGCTGCCCGCCCGTAAGCGTCCTCTCGCGAGCCTGCGGCGAAACGTCGCCGATACCCGAAAGCGCGTTCACATACTTCTCGTTGCCTTTTCTTAAAAGCTCCATTGCCTCTTCGGGGCGTACTTTGATCTCAACCATAATAACCTCCTGATTTTAATTAAAATTTCAAAATTCCCTCACCGCTGCTCCGTTCCGCTTCGCTCCACTCTGCAGCGCTGAGGGAACCAGTCAAGATTTTGCTTACGCAAAATCTTGACATTTTTTGAAATTTCACACTTCGCTGGGTGTGTTGCCTTGGGTCGCTGCACGCCTTGTGCTGCGCCGCGGGGAGCGGTGCTTTTTGTCTTAGCGCGACTAATGACACTTCGCGGGGAGCGTTGCTTTTATACATTATACACTATCCGACTCGATTTGTCAAGAAAAACATTATCAACCTGCAACCAACGACCAAAAAACCGTACTATATAATTGAAAGGTCTTTCAACAATAAATCAAGGGGGTGAGCGGGAATGGACGAGCGGCGGATAATTGAGCTGTATTCCGCGCGGAACGAGGAGGCAATCAAGGAAACCGAGCGGGAATACGGGCGGCTTTGCTATCGCGTGGCGTACAATATCCTCGGAAACGCCGAGGACGCGGAGGAGTGCGTAAACGACACGCTGCTGGCGGTCTGGAACAAAATCCCGCAGACCGTCATTCTGGGGAATTTAAAAGCGTTCGTTTGCAGAATAGCCAGAAACACCGCGCTTAAAAGGCTCGAATACAACACGGCGGCAAAGCGCTCGCCAAGCGCCGCTGTGTCCCTCGCGGAGCTGGAGGAGATAGTTCCCGACAGCAGCGCGCCGCCCGATAACACCGGGGAAAATATATCGGAAGCGATAAGTGCCTTTCTGCGGCGGCAAAAGCCCGAGGTTCGGAAGGTCTTTGTCCGCAGGTACTGGTTTTTCGAGCCCGTAAGCGAGATAGCGAAAAGGTTCTCGTTCAGCGAGAGCAAGGTAAAATCAATGCTGTATCACACCAGAAAAAAACTAAAAATATATTTAACGAAAGAGGGGATAGAAATATGAACAAAACATTTATACTTGCGAACGCCATAGGCTATATCGACGACGACCTGATCCTTGAATCGGAGCAGTTTGAGGCAAGAAAGCCGATTTACATCAAGTACGCCGCCGCGGCGGCAGCCTGCCTTTGCGCCGCGGGCGGAGCGGCGATCGCCGTAAATCACCGCTCCGTTCCCGAAGTGTCGGTGTCGAGCGGAATTATTGATCCCGCAAGCGCGGGAGTTCGGAATTCCGTCGCCGACATCAGCGCTCCCGTGCTCACGGCGGACGAGGTCGTTTTCAACGAGATGACTTCCGAGGAGATCGGCGCGGCGAGGGCGTATTTTGATCCGAAGTTCTATGACGAGATCAAGTGGGATAAAGCCGACATTCTTGAATATTACGGAAAGGAGCTTGCGCCCGCGTATATTCCCGAGGGGCTTATCCCGTCGGAATGGAACGAAGCTGGGACGACCGTGTTTGTGAAAAAGGGCGGCGAAATTGAGTATGACCGCGTGGGGCTTTCGTTTTATCACGACTATTACGAGGACGGCTCTCCGAAGCTCACCGACGACGTTGCCGCGGTCAAGGGCTTCAGCGTGACCGTTTCAAGGCTCGGATATCCATTAGAGTGCGGGATTTATAATAATCTCGGCGACAAAAGCACGACCGAGGTAGGCGGCACGGAGGTCGCGTTCTCGCACCGCTCCGTGCCCTACGGCCCTTACGCCCCCGAAACACACGAGCCCTCGGGCTTTTACGATGAATACTTCGCGGAGTTCGAGGCGGACGGAGTTTTCTTCCGCGTAGTGACCTATCAGCTCCCCGCGAATGAGATAATAGAGATCGTCAGCTCGATACTCGCCTGAATAAAGAACGCAGCCTCCGCTGTAAAGCGGAGGCTGCTTTTAATTATACATTATCAATTTCAGCGGCTATTTGTCCGTTTTTTTATTTTTGTTCGTAAACCCGATATCCCCGCTCGCGATAAGGGACAGCAAACAGTCGATCACCTGCGGGTCGAACTGCTTTCCCTTGTTGCTTTGCAGCTCGTCTATGATGTAATCCATAGGCAGGCTGTCGCGGTAGCAGCGGCGGCTGTTCATCGCGTCGAACGCGTCCGAAGCGCAGATTATTCTGCCTATCATCGGAATTTCCTCGCCCGCCATTCCGTTCGGGTAGCCCTTGCCGTCATAGCGCTCGTGGTGGCAGAGCGCGCCCATTCGGATATTATCAATCGCCGTGAAGTCACGCAAGATCTCACTTCCGTAGGTCGTGTGCTTCTTCATTATCTCATATTCCTCGTCGGTAAGCCGCCCGGGCTTTCCGAGAATTTCATCGGGGATATACAGCTTGCCGCAATCGTGCATAAGCGCAATCCAGTAAATCTGGTCGCACTCTAATTCGCTGAAATTCAGCTTCTTCGCGAGCATCTTTGAATACTGCGCCACGCGCAGCGAGTGACCCATTGTGCTCGGGTCTTTCGCCTCGATAAAGTTGACGAACGTCTGCATTGTCTGCTCGATAGTCTTGCGGTCGCGGCTTTTCTGCTCCTCATAGCGCTTGAGGTTCGCCCTTATGACAATCGTCGATATCAAACAGATGAACCACACAACGGCAAGTCCGCCCAGCGCCCAGAAGAACGGGCTTTTCGTCAGACTGCGGTGCAAATGATAAGTAAACTCGCCCTTTGAGAAATCAATAACATAGTTCGTGTCATCGTGCGGCGTATACACGATAAACCCGACCTTAATGCCGCCGATAGAGTTCGTGCGCTCGGCGTTGATAGTAGTTTCGCCGAGGTCGGCGTTCGGGTGATAAACAAAATAATCGTCCGGCGAGAGGAAAACCATAACGCCGCTTGGCGTAACGCGATGCGAGAGCGTAATTTCATACCTTGAGTACTGTCCCAGGTTCAGCGTCTGGGACCTCTCCTTGGCGTTATAATACTGGTGGAATTCAAAATCGCCGTTCCAGGTATTGTTTATATACATCTCCTCGGGCATATACAGCGAAAACGTCCAGTCGGCGACGAGGTCGGCGGAGGTGTTGAAGATCTCCATTTCATAGATAGTGCCGATCGCGGTTTCGTAGATCAATCTGTCGTTTATATCCTTAAGATAGTTGCTTGGCCACGAGCCGGAGTCTCCGGCTCGCGGCGCGAGCGTTATCTTTATATCGTCAAATATGAATTCGTTTCCCGTGCGCTCCGCATCCTTGAAGTTATACACACGTTCCTTTGAGTTGTACAAATGGTTCTGCAGCAGAAGCGCCACGGCACCCGCCGCTATAATAATAGGCAGAATGATATTCAGAAGCATAAGCGTTCTGCCGTTTTTCGTTTTCATAGAGCCAGCCGCCTTTCGAGCGTATTTTAACACATACATAACTAATTTTATTATATATAATTCCGCGAAACTTTTCAACCCGAAATAGGGCGTTTTTTAGAAAAATTGTTAAAAAAACACAAATAAATCGCTGATTTTTGTAGAATTTATCCAACCCAAAAGCTCTTAACAAACGCGGAAAAATGTGTTATAATAAATATGTATGTATTGGAGGCGGGATTATGGAATGGAAATACCGCTCGGACGACTGCCGAAGTGTTTCGCTGCACGACCACGATCTGACGGAGTGCCGCTCGGACGGGGACGAGCTGCTGCTGATGTTCGATTACGGCTTCGACGTGTGCGCAGAGAACCCGCTGAACGATACGGGTCGGCACAAGCACACGGGCAAAGCCGCCGTCGCGCTGAAGAACGGGCGCTTTCTTGAGGGCACGCTGTTCATCTCAAAAACGGAGGAAAAGCCGCTTTGCGAGGAGGAAATCGCGGAGCTGACGATTGAGGTGCTGGATTTCAAGCGCTATCCCGATTCGGTGTTTCTGGCGTGCGACGCTTGGACTGCGGAGCACGGCGTTTGCTACTGCCAAATCGAGTTCGCCTGCGCGGGCGTGGAGTTCTGCTGGAACGAATTCACCGACGACGCTTGGTTTCAGGATTGAATGTAGCAAGGTTAATATAAAAGGCTGGTGATCTTATGGAGTGGCGGTATTGCTCCGAGGATTGGAAGAGCATTTCGCTGCACGATAACTTTATAAGCGGTATGCTCTTTGAGGACGATGTGACTATCGAGTTCGAGGACGGCTTCGACGTGTGCGCGGAAAACCCGCTGAACGATACGGGGCGGCATAAATACACCGGACAAGCGGCGGTTCTGCTCAAAAACGGGCGGTTCATCTCGGCAAAATACCCGTCCTACACCGAAAAATTACCCGACGGAAGCGAAAACGTCGTTTCCGAGGAGAAGATGAGCTTGGATGAGCTGCGGCGGCTTGAGCTTGAGGTTTTTGATTTCGATTTTGAAGAAAATGTCGTGACAATATGGTGTAGTGTTTGGAATAATTCCAAATCGTTCTGCGAATTCAAGCTGTCTTGTGACAAGCTGCTGTTTTGTTGGAATGAGCTGCTCGGCGATTCTTGGTTTCAAAAATAAAAAAGAGGAAAAAATGACAAAAGAAAAAATCAAAGGCGCGTTTGTAAAATGTCTGCCGATGCTTATCGTGCTGGTGAGCACGGGCATTTTCATATTCGCAATAAAATTTGTGATCGGCATTTTCTACGAGCCGAAGGACACGGTTTACGTCAAGGAATTCGGCGAGGAGAAATTCACGGTAATTCAATGCTATCAGCGCCCCGCGAGCCATTATTATCTGATGCCCGCGGATTTCGAGTTCGACGAGAGCCGCTACAAAAAGGTAGCGTCCGAGCACGACAAAATCCACATCGCAGACAGACCGCTCGCGATTTTCACGCTGAACGAAACGCCGCTTGATATGGATAACACGACGGTAAAGACGCTTATCTCGACGAACGCGCTCAAGGCGTATCAGTTCGGGGAATTCGTGATTTACAGCCTCGAGGGAGAATACGGCGTGTTCGCGCCGCTCCGCGAGTATAAGGAAAGCGCCACAAAGCGCAAGAACGATCTGTACGTCGTGCGCCAGTTGATGAAGGACGAGTGCTGGAAAGCCTACGAGCTGCCGAGCTGGGAAAGCTCCGAGGAGTTTATTGAGAAGCTGGAGCTTATTGAGCATTATCTTGACGCGGAGTATAACGAAGATATTTAACATTACGGCGGCGCAGCAAAGTCGCGTACCGACCAAAAACAACACACCCAGCGAAGTGTGAAATTTCAAAAAGTGTCAAGATTTTGCTTGAGCAAAATCTTGACCGGTTCCGTCAGCGGTGTCGCTCGA
>CAYSHU010000126.1:0-6608 GCA_964430965.1 uncultured Ruminococcus sp.
GTGCCCTTTTTAATTCTTATTTGCCTGAATTCTTCGATTTTCTTACTTAATTCCAAGGATCGGTTAAACATTCTCATCACCTGATTATAACTCATTCTTATTTTTCCGCTGCCTTTTCTGATTACAAAATCAAACGGTTCATCACCTTTATGATAAACGTATGGAGTAAATCCGTCCGCTATAACCTCTACAATAACAACAAATTTTCCATTCTGCAACCCTACACAATGTATTTTCACCGACGGAATTTTAGGCTGTATATTTGCAAGTTTATCTCGGATTTTAAGCTTATATTTATCCGTGTCTCCCTTGGGAATATCTATACCTGATAGCTCCTGCGGTATCCCTTTTTCTTCGGTAGCACCAACAATAATATATCCTCCTTCGGCATTTGCAAAAGAGCAGACGTCTTTCTTGAATTCGACAATTTCACTATTCCTTTTTGCCCTTTCAAGACTTTCATCTTCAAAAGCGAATAGCTTCTTGTAGTCAAGATATTGTCCCTCTGCATAGTCTTCATTGTTGATAATAGTGCTTAAATCTACCTCTGTCACCTTGTCAGCTGTTTTTCCGTTTATCAAGATCATTGCTTTTCTCCTGTCAGTTCTGCATATTTCTTAAACAAGAACGCCACGTTCTCGCTGTCTGTCGCTTTTTTGGGCAGCCCATAAGCCGCTAAAACCGCCTTATCATTTTCTTTGTAAGCCTTGTTTGTATCCTACTATGCAAAAAGCCGATACGGATAGTAATAATCTATCCACATCGGCTCAAAGGCTCTACATATTGCGAATTGTAATTACTTACAAGTATATTCTACCACGTTTTTGGCGGTTTGTCAAGAGCCTTTTAAGGCAAACTTGAAAAAAGCAAGAATTTGGGCATAATCTACAATATTTCGTGGTGCGCCATTGCCTTTTAGAATATATTGTATAACACCACTTCTTTTCAGCAGCCAACTTTTGATACATCTTCATCAGCTCCGCGACGATCTCCTGCTCTGACATCTTCGCCGAAAACCCGTAAGCCTTCATAACCGCCTTGTCGTTGTCCGCGTGAGCGCGACGCAGCTCGATCACTGAACCCACATTATAACAGCGTTGCTTATTAGAAAAAGGCCGCAGAGACAAAAGCCATGGAAATAATTGCATTTTAAGCGAGAAACAGAACGCGCTCCACCAGCTTGTTCTCAATCAGGCGATTACGGCTTTGAAGAACGAGGCGAATGCAATGCTTGATGTTCTCTATGAGGATACGTAAGAATGAGAAACGCTGTCGAGCTTTTCGCTTGACAGCGTTTTTGTTATAGATTTCGCTCAACGAGCAATACCGCGCTTGCCCTTGGTCGTCTGTTAAGCATTTTTATCCGAGTCCGATTTTATCCCAACAACATTAAAGCGCATTTGTTCAATCTTCTTGAAAAACGCATCAAAGTCGAACGGATTTTCTGCCTCGATTATCTTCCGCATACGAATTTTATCGGCTAAATAATCCTCGGCGGTTCTCTTGGGCGATTTCACGAGTATGCGCGGGTTTGAGTACAACATTGCATCCTCATCGCGAAGCCGTTTGCCGACGCGCGCGTCGGTGATTTGGTCGAGCCAATATTTTGTGCAATTCTTGATTTCATCGTTAAGCTGCGCGTATTCCTCGTCCGTATATTTTCCGTTCTCATAGCAATGGTCGATATACTTCCCGACTTGCGCGGCGATAGTTGCAACGCTGTCCTCGTTAAAGGTGCCGTTTTCGGTTGCCCACGCTAAATTTACCATCCCGTGGTCGATTATCCAAGGCTCGGTTCCCAGCTTATCGGCGATTTCGTAGTCTATGCCGACCGAATAACGACTCCCACCCTCGGCGCGAAAGAAGCCGGAAATGATGTGCTTCGCGGAAAACCCATCGGGAGCGTTTCCGTCATATATTTCTTGACTTTTCAGAATTATATCGCCAACGTCAAGACTCGCGTTTTCCGAAAATATTCCCGCAGTTGACGAGTTGTCGTTTAAAGCAATCGCGTCGTCGTTAAATGACACGCCTTCATAGCGGTCGAAATGCTTGTAATCGCGCGATTTCTCCAATGCATTTTGCATATTTTTGTCTGGGGAATTCGGACTTATACCCTTTAGGGAAGTCGCAACAATATTTTCGTTTGTTATTCTCATACTTTACCTCCCAAGGGATTAATCATATAACAACAGCGTCGGCTCATCCCAGAATTTGCCAATAATGGGGTTTAGAGGAGAGTAAAAATCAATAATTTCGCCTTTGTTCGGATCGTATATAATATATATATGATTTTTCCATCTTGAGCTATTCCGAATTGCAATGATTTCGTCCGCAGTGAGAACCCGAGTGGTCTCTAAACCAAAGAACGGGTCTGTTTTATCTTCCTGCATACCGCTGTTAGCATTCCATAAGGTATCCCTACTCATAAAGTGTGTACCAGGTGCAACAGGGTATGCGATTACATTACGATATGTACCTTTATAGTTTGTGTAGCTTTTCACGACTCTGCGTTGATTTGGATATACCATTACCGTGCTGAGTCTTGAAGTCATGGTGTGGTTACTAGTTGTATTGCCACTTGTCCACTTAACTGACTTCTGACCAACCCAATCCACACCCAAACTCATAACTGCATCTGCAGGACCCCTTGCAGTGACCACAAAATCGCCGCCAACCCAATTTGACCACGCGCCGCGGCTGTCTTGTACCGCAAAACGCAAGCCGTATATTCCGGTTTCATCAAATTTCATTGTTACTACAGTACCGGATATGCCCAAGAAATAAGGGCTGTCAATTGCATAAATCTCTTGATTTCCCGCAATTACCTTTATTTTGATATTTGTGATATCATCACCATCGGGATCGGTCGAGGGGGAGCAGTCAAAGTAAACCTTTTCTCCCGCAAAGGCTCTGGTATTAGACGCGCTTATTGCACATTCGGGACGCTGATTTCCATCGGCAGGTTCAACTTCTATTCTGTAATTCAACACATTTGACTTGCTACCATATTTGTCAACAACATAGTAAGTTAAAAAATGTTCGGCAGGAACGGTTATTTTTGTTGCAAAACCAACCGTTTCTCCGCTACCGTCCGATACATAGCCGATTATGAATTCGTTGAGACCATTGATATAAAATTGTGAAATCTCGCTGTTGTCGTCCGGATCATAAGTCAAATAAGTGTCGCCATCCTTCCACAGCCAAAAGATTACACTATCAGTTGAAACCTTGTTGTTTACAAGGCTCTCCGGATTTGATAACACAAGCGTTAATCCAGCAACGGGCGCGGTATTGTTCTCCTCGGATAACAAGGCTATGCCGCTGCTATCCGACAAATCGTCAACCAAATCGAGAATAGCGACAGCATTCTCATAATCATTCAGACAATAGATATCATTTGTCTCTATGTCGAGCAGTCCGTCTCCCATAGTCCCGTCTTCTGCTCTTACGGGTGTTACAAACCAACAAATAGAAAAGATTACAGCCAATAAAATGGAAATAATCCTGTTGCCAAAAAACTTCTTTGTCATAGTAAAAAGTCCTTTCTATAAACGTATTTTTTATGGAATGTGTAATGTGAAACACCACACATAGCAAATAATAGATTTTAGGCATCGCCCCCTAGTATTTAGATATCACTACTACAATTTTACTGCACTTTTTGTTCGTTGCTATAAATTGTGATGGTTTCACTTTTACCGTTTTCATCTGTCAGCACAAACGTGGACTTCACACGATACTTTCCGCTTTTGAGCCCCGACTTGGTATTGTAAAGACAAACCGAACTGATGTTAGCGGTTCTCGTCCACGTCGCGCCGGCAATATCGTCCCATATCCACAAGCCCCAATGCTTTTGCAAGGTTTGTGTCACAGTAATACTTACGGCATCAGTACCCTTTGCTATGCTTGTGCACTCTGCCGTGCTGTTTGCAATATCCAAATAGGCTGTACAGCTATTTGCAATCTCATACGCCAAAGAGATACCGCTATTTTCAAACGGAACAACCGTATCAGCATAAGAAACAACGCCCAAATTCAAGCACAAAAGAAGTGCTGTTACAAGCGAAACAGTCATTTTTTTAATGCGCATCGGCAATTCCTCCTCTCTTCGTATATTTGAGGTTTTTCTCCCTCTACTATATACATCTCCCAAGAGGCGGATTTTGGTAGGTCAAATTTGAAAAAAATTTAAAGTTTGGTAATATCCAACAAATCGAGGGCGGCGTTTTTGTCCAATTCTGCTGACACCTCAATTATGTAATCACCGTTATCCCATATAAATGTCGAATTGCTTCGCCTGTCAGTGTCGAAATTCATATACAATCCTGTGGTATCGTTTATCTTAGTTTCCTCTATCTTGCTTTTTTCTGTATTGTAATGCATTGTGAAATATGTTTTGACCGTCTGATTAAGCGTGATGGTCTGCCCTGTGGAACTGTTCAAATAAAGTGTATAGATGTTAATTGGTGACGGTATTGTTTCAATCAACTCAAAGCCTTCCGGCACATCGGTAAAAGCATACTGGTACTCTATTGTCCGCGGGCAGTTTTCCAAATCAACAGCAAACACTTGGGTGTTGTCCTCATAGACTGTTCCGCTAAAACGCTCTGAAAGAAATTTCACAATAGCGCTTACGCACCCCGCGAGAAGCGCCATAAGGATAATGATAAGCGCGGCAGTGAGTATGCGCTGTTTGATACCGCGTATGCTGATCTTATGCTTGATTACAGGCATCTCCGCGGCGGTGCTTGTGTTTCTTAGTTTCCGCATATTCCTGTCAAACCGCGCAAATATCCTTTTCATAGCTATACGGTGTCGGAGCGAGGGTTTATATTCGGGCAGATCGTTACTCGTTTCGTAATCAATCGTGTGAACCTCAAGCAAAATTTCTCTTAGTATATTTTCGCTCATAGCAGCTTTCCTTTCTCGATAAAGTTTCTGATGTTTTTCCTTGCCGTCTTGAGATGCCAATTCACAGTTTCAACGGAAACCCCAAGCCGTTCTGCAATTTCGCTGACCGAGATTTTCATTATAACGCGTAGCTCGATAACTGCCTTTTGTCGTTCGGGCAAGGTGAGAATGTAGTTTACAAGCTCTTCGCGGGTAACTTTTGCCAAAGCCTCGTCCTCGATTTGAACGCTCTCATCAGCTATTTCCTCGTCCAGCTCTTCAAGTCTGTCTGTACGGTTACGCTCCTTTTTGAACGTGCTTATAGCGGTATTGCGGACAAGCACGTCAACATACGTCACTCGTTCGCCTTGTGGAACATTAAAGAATATTTCGGGCTTGTCGGCAATATCGGAAAAGACCTCTTGGATAACGTCCTCGGCATTATCATTACTTTTGACCTTTTGCATAGCGATATGTATAAAACGCCTGTAATTATCCGCATAAAAAATCTGTAATTCGTTACGTTGATCCTCGTCTTCAATTATCGAGAAAGTGGCATCAAACATAAGATAACACCTCCATTTAATCATTGTAGCACTACCCAAATAGGAAAATCTTTGTCATATTATAGCACAAAAGCAGAAAATATGCAAGAGAAAACAAAAATTTCTTGACAAACAGATCATAACGTGATAAAATATAATAACCTAAAACATGAAAGAGGAATAATATGACAGAACATTTACCTAAAGACAACCCCATAACACTCGAAACTCTCCGCGAGCAATTCCTCGAAAACGACTTCACAACTATGCCCGACACCCTCCCCGAAAATATGAGCGATAGCGAAGCGGAGTTGTATAACAAGGTTATTGAATTCATGAACGTTGATTGGCAAGAGCTCGCGAAAGATATGGGGCTGAAACGCCCGCAAACATGCTACTCCGAGGATTTTATTCCCGAGGCGCTTCGTCTTCGCGTTTCGAGAATAGTTGCCAACGCGATCATAAAAATCATGCGCGACGAAAAGGTTTTTGATAATATTCTTACAACTTTTGTGTTGCCGCAAATGTTCGCTCCCCTTATCGATTTGATTGAAGAAATGGATAAAACAGGGCTTGTCGACGACGATGAAAAAGAGCTCCTTGAAACCCTGAAAAATCTATCGGCACTTGACGAAATCCCTGATGCCGATGATGACACAAGCGATATCTATGATGTGGATAGTGCGTTTTTAGACGATGAAACAATCGAAGAACTTCGCAAAGAGTTCGGAGATGAAATCGCCAATAAGGCTAAAAATATAAATCTGTCTTTCCATTCCAACGATTTGCTGAAGCGCATGGTCGGTCTGCTTATGAACACTATGGACGTGCAAGGCCTCATAGAAATCGCGCTTGCTAATCCCGTCGCCGAGGACTTTAACCGCAAAAATCCATTAAACTACGCAAAGCGAGATTTTGAAAAATCGTGGTATCACACTCGGGCGGCTAAAACGATTTCGCTCGATGAAATTGCCGAAGGCACTGATAACGGAGCGGAAATATCCGATGTAGTTGATGTAGAGGAAATCGGCATTGCCGCAATCACCGCAGAAGAGTTCCTTAACACTCTCGATGAAACTGACAAGAAAATTGTCGATATGCTTGTGAAAAAGTTTACACAGTCTGAAATTGCAGATGTGGTCGGACTTTCGCAAAGTGCTGTGTCAAGAC
>CAYSHU010000127.1:0-6597 GCA_964430965.1 uncultured Ruminococcus sp.
AACGGCTTCGCCATTTCCTCATAGCCGAGCCGCGCCTCGAAAAGCCCGCTTGCCGTGCAGCCGTCGAGATATTCCGCTATCAGCGGATAAGTCGCGAACGCGGAGTACGCTTTCTGCGCAAGCAGAATTTTGCAGCCGCTCTCCTCGCGAACGCGCTTCAGTATTTCGAGATTTTCCCGCAGCCGCCGCTCGTCGATGACGTAGCAAGGGGTTTTGACCTTATCCGTCCAGTCCATTTATAAACTCCTCCACAAGCCGCCCGCACTCCGCGGGCTTCTGCTCGTAAATCATATGATCGCCGCCGAGCAGCACGCATTTGCAGTTCCCCATTTTTTCAAGATACGGGAACAGAATTTCCTGTCTTATGCTCTCAAAATTGTCGAGTATCTCTTTCTGTTCGCTCTCGCCGATTTTGTCGAACTGCCGCAGGGGCGCGTCCAAGCTGTTTTTCTCGATCTGCCGATTTACCCATTCGCCGTATTCAAGCATCGTGTCCCAGCTGTCGATTCCCCAGCTCGCGCAGATGTAGAGCTTCGGAACGTCGTTTGTCACGATCTCGTTGAACGCCCTCTGCGCGTTATCAACTATCAGACCCGATTCCGATACGTCCGCTATGGAATCCATTGTACGGAGAGTAAGCGCGTCCGCGAGATACTGCTCCTCGTCGGAGAAATTGTCGGGGAGGTAATAATAGTAATGCCTTATCGCGAGCCTGCTCAGCCCCGTTTTCGCGAGAAACGCCAGCAAATGATCCGTAAAATTCGGCGCATGATATTCGTCGCCGTCTTCTTCAAACGCGTCCGCGGAGAGCTCCGAGCCGTCCACGAAAACGACCGCCTCTATCTCCTCGGGGTATTTGCTCACCCACCAGGTCGCGTAAGCTCCGCCTATCGAGTGCGGGAGCAGGATATACGGCGCTTCGAGCCCCGCGTTTTTCAGCGCCTTGCGGTAATCCTCGACGATATACTCCAGCGTCATTTCCGCGTTCGTGTCGTTGCTTAGTCCGTAGCCCGCGCGGTCTACGAACACGACAAGATTATCCTCCTCAAAGCAAGCCGTCATCTGCCGCGCAGCAACGCTGTAATCTCCCATTCCAAGCCCCGCCATACCGACGATCGTGTGCTTGCCGTTCGGGTTGCCGAATTTCGCGACGTTTAAGCTGTGATCCCCGACGGAAACGGGATTGTAGTAGCCCTTTTCTTTAAGAGCTTTAAGCTCCTTGTCGGATTTTATCAGATGTATCACAAAGACCGTTCCCAAAAACAGAACCGCCGCGCCGACAACGGAGAGGATAACTATTAGGATTATCTTTCTTGCTTTTTTCCCTTTATTTGAATATGCTCGCGGCATAATAATTCCTCCCGAAGCAGCCTGACGCCGGTTTTGACTCTTCAAATCCGATACATTGAACAGCCTTTCCGCTAAAGCTCCTTTAGCATTACGATCTCCAACGGTTCGTGCGGGAGCAGCAAGCCGCCGCAATCCGCGTATCCTTTTTTTCGGTAGAAAAACTGCGCCCGCTCGTTTGACAATGTGGAGGTCATAAGCATTTTGAAGCCGTTTTTCAGCATTTCCTTTTCCCAATAATCCACAAGCGCGCCGCCGTGACCTTTGCCTCTGTAATTCTCCAAAACAAACAGCATATTCATAAACGGAACATTGTCCCAGAACAGATTAAACCGCAGCCAGCCGACAAATCCGCCGTTTTCATATAACACCAGAATGTGCCGCGCGTTTATGCTGTTTTGCAGCTCGTGTTCGGCAATATGCGCGTCATATTTTCTCAATATCTCAAAATCGCCTTTATCGGCATAACGTATCATTCGTCACACACTCCTACTCCCTGATAAAGGACTTGTCCGTCTCGCCCGCTTCATCGGAAACGTAGCGCTCGACTTTCATGTGCAGGTCGTACTTCTCGCGCAGCTCCGCGATCTGCGACATCATTTCCGTCGCGTGGTGAGCGTCTATCGCGGCTTGGTTTTCCCAGCTATCAATCAGAAGAACGGTTTCCTCGTCGTCCATAGGAAAGAAGTATTCGTATCGGAGATTTCCGCTTTCCGCGCGGATAGCGGCAACAATGCCGCTGCTTGTCATCTCCTCGGCGAATTTCCGCGCCGCGCCATTCTTTCCGCTGTAATAGATATTTATTGTGATCGCCAATTTCTCACCTCAAAACAAATTTCATATTATGATATTTTGAAACAACATCTTCAAACCCGATAGACCTGTACAGATCATATCCCGAATCGGTAGCCTTCAGCTCTATATGATCAAGCTCCATTTTTTCCGAATCGGAAAGCAATAATCCGAGCAGCTTTCCCGCAATGCCTTTTCTTCTGTGTTCGGGCTTTGTATATACATTCAATATCGTGCCTATCCTACCGTTTAAAAAGCTCGGACTTGACGGTTTTTCCGTGACGCACAAAAAGCAGCAGCTTATAATGTCGCCGCCCTCCCTGCATACATAAACAAATAAATCGTTGTTTAAGTGCTTACGGTAATAGCTTGGGAGCTTTTCGTTGATCTGTGTCAATTGATCTTTAGGTATAACCAAAATCCTCGGTCAAATACTCTATTCTTAATTTGACTAATTGATCCATATCGGCGATACTTGCCCTTTCAAAAATCATATCCTAAACTCCCCCGCAAACTTAGGTTTACCAAAGCTGATTATCCAGCCTCAGATTTCCCAGAACGTGAACAAAATGAACGATCAAAAAAATTCCGCCCGTGACCGTCAGTATTATATTATTCCGCCAAAGCCCTATAAAAACGTAATAGAGCGGCGGCATCACAACGATAAAGAACATCATCACAAAAACACTTTGATGTCCCGCGAAATAGAACGCCCAGCCGATGAAGTTCAGCAGCAGCACCGCGGCGGTCAGAATAAAGAACAGCTTCTCCCTGCCGTCCGCAAGTGAAAACAGCTTTGAGTCCTTATGAACGATAAAAATCATTAAGGCGATACACAACGAGCCGAGTATCTTTTCCGCCGCTTCAAGGAACATGGACGATTCCTTCATGTTCATGATCGGGTTTGTTTCCAATTTAAACAACGGCATTATCATATAGGGTATTTCCTGTATGACAAACAGCGCCAAACCTAAAATCCAAAAGCCGAGATAATGATTTCCAAAGATCTTGAAGAATTTGAACATTTCTTTTTCCTCACCTAATTATCGCAAACGCCATATACCCCGCGTACATCGCCACGAGAATTCCGCCCTCGACGCGGCTTATCGTCTTTTTCGTGAAGCAGAAGATGTACGACAGAACGGAAACCGCCGCGAGTATCAGCAGGTCGACGAGACCCTGAGCGTTGATGTTCATCGGCGTTATCGCCGCGGAAGCCGCCAGCACGAACAGGATATTGAACACATTCGAGCCTACGACGTTTCCTATCGCGATGTCGCTTTCGCCCTTGCGAGCGGCGACTATGCTCGTGACAAGCTCGGGGAGCGACGTTCCGACCGCGACAATCGTGAGTCCCACAAGCGTCTCGCTCATGCCGAAGCCCGTCGCGATTCTTGTTGCGCAGTCAACAACAAACTGCCCGCCGACAATAATTCCCGCAAGCCCTAAAATCGTGAACAAAATGCACTTCCAGAGCTTTTTTGGCTTTTCGTCCTTATCCTCGCTGTCGGCGTTTTCTTTGCGGGAGCTTAACGCGAAGTTCACAACGGAATACAGGAAAATGCACATCATAATCAGCAGAATAAACGCCTCGCCGCGGGAGATCGTGTTTGTTTCCGCGCTTCCGAAAAATACGTCAAACGAAGCCAGCGCGAGAACTCCCGTTGCCGCGAGCATAAACGGAAACTGCTTTTTAACGATCTCTACGTCGACGCGCACGGGCGAAATCAGCGCGCTTATGCCGAGCACTCCGAGAAGATTGAACATATTCGAGCCGATGACGTTGCCGACGGCGATGTCGTTCGAGCCGTTCACGCCCGCGATAATGCTGACCGCCGCCTCGGGAGCGCTTGTTCCGAGCGCGACGATAGTAAGCCCGATGACTATCGACGGGATCTTCAGAAACCTCGCGATGCCGGAGCTTCCGTCAACAAACACGTCCGCGCCCTTTACCAGCAGCACGAAGCCGATTATCAGAAAAACAAATGACAGAACCATAGCCATAATAAAAACTGTTTCCTTTCGCGAAATCTATGATTTTTCTTCGGCTTCCCCGACCTCGGCGGGGAAAGCCGCCTATGCTCCCTTTCCCGCGGGTGTCAGGGCGTTATCCAATACCTTTGAATAACGCCGCTTTGGCTCAAGCCCGAAGTATCGGTCACTTCATTTTCCAATACTCCGCCGTTTTTTATGATCGTTCTTCGCGAGGCTTCGTTTTCCTTATCACAGGTCACTAAAACTCTACTTTCGCCAAGCTCGCGGCAAATCGGCAAAACCTGTTTCAGCATTTCGGAAGCATACCCCTTCCGGCGCTCCGACGGACGAACGCTGTATCCTATATTCCCGCCGAAATTGAAAAGGAACTCCGACAGCGGGTGCCGAAAATCGATAATGCCGACTACAAAATTATCACTTTGTCTTACCGCGAGAAACACTTCAGACGGAACGTAGCTGTCTCCGTACTTTTCCTTTAATCTTCCCTCAAAATCAATCCATTCCTCAAAAGACCGAACATCTTCAAGTCCCGCGCAGCCGTCAAAGCTTTCGTTGTTTTGCAGCAGCTCTTCCCTGAATGACATCACTTGCTCGGCATACGTAGCGGAGGGGGGAAGTAATATCAATTCGTCCATTATCATAATCACCTTTTTAATCTAAATGCAGCTTATAATATGAGGATTCAAAGGTTTCGCTGTTATCGTACCGGGAATATCTACCAAATCTTTCAAAGGCAAATCCGCACTTGAGAATTACTTTTCCCGACGCGGGATTTGCGTTTGCATGCGTTGCCACGAACTCTCTTGCGCCAAGGTTTTCATAAGCCCATTTAATGACAGCTTTAGCGGCTTCGGTCGCAAAGCCTTGATTCCAAAACGCTCTGTTCAGATTATATCCCGGCTCGTAGGCGTTCTCCTCGGAATTAAACTTAACGCTCCCCGAGCCGATTACCTTTCCCGTGCTTTTCAAAACAAATCCGAACTCATTATCCTCGTCCTTGAGCTGTCCGATCCATTTTTTGACCTGATCGACATTTTGATAAACGGGATACGGCATAAATTTATTTACAACAGGATCGCCCACCCATTCAAACACGTCCGAAGCGTCAGTTTCGACAAGCGGACGCAGGACAAGTCTTTCGGTGAATATTATACGCTCCATACCGGTCCTCCAAAACGGGATCGCGAGCCTACCGCGACAGAGCCGCGTGCATTATAAATTCCTGTTCCGTCATTTTGAACCTCCGAAATAGAAGTTAATTATGAACCCGAAGGGATACCCGTTACAGCCACAAAAACCAGAAACGCCGCTATGAGCAGAAACATCACAAGCATTATAACGTGCGCGGGGAGCGCGTTTTTGATCTGCTGCTCGTCTACGGCGAAAAAACCGGGCTTTCGTTCGCTTACGAGAACCTTTATCGTCTGCTCTTCCGTCAGGCGCTCTCTGCTCGCGCAGATCATTCGCCCTTTTATCTTGCGCTCGCCAATCGTATAGTCGGCATACGCGCGTGAAGAGCCTCTCCGCGGCGAGGGTACGCTCCACCTGATAACGGCTTTTACCTTTATCAGCCGCCCCGCTTTGCTGTCCGAAAGGAGCAGAGCAACGGTACTCAGGCTGATTATGCTCCACACCAACAGCCCGACCGCGATCAAAGCGAGCAGCACCTCGACTATAAACCCGCCGTTCATCAGTCCACCAGCACGGGGTCGTGGTCTTCTTCCCACGGCAGCCCCCACTTGTTGAGGTTCGCCATGAACGGGTCGGGATCGAACTCCTCAACGTTGAACACGCCGGGCTTTTTCCACTTGCCCGTCAGCACCATTGCCGCGCCTATCATCGCGGGGACGCCCGTCGTGTAGCTTATCGCCTGCGAGCCGACTTCTTTATAACATTCTTGGTGGTCGCAGATATTATACAGATAATAATTCTTCGGCTTGCCGTCCTTTTTCCCTTGGAATATGCAGCCGATATTCGTCTTGCCGACGGTTCTCGGACCGAGCGACGCGGGGTCGGGCAGCACCGCTTTTAAGAATTGCAGCGGAACTATCTCCTTGCCCTCAAACATAATCGGCTCGATGCTTGTCATGCCGACGTTCTCCAGACATTTCAGGTGCGTGAGATAGCTCTGCCCGAACGTCATAAAGAAGCGTATCCTCTTTATCCCCTTGATGTTCAGCGCAAGACTTTCAAGCTCCTCGTGGTGGAGCAGATACATATCCTTTTCGCCCACGCCCTTGAAGTTGTAAACGCGCTTTATCTCCATAGGCTCGGTTTCTACCCACTTGCCGTCCTCGATATACGAGCCCTTTGCGCTAACCTCGCGGATATTTATCTCGGGATTGAAATTCGTCGCGAACGGATAGCCGTGGTCGCCGCCGTTGCAGTCGAGAATATCAATATAGTTTATCTCGTCGAACTCGTGCTTTTGCGCATACGCCGAGAACACGCCCGTAACGCCCG
>CAYSHU010000128.1:0-5727 GCA_964430965.1 uncultured Ruminococcus sp.
AGTTGCCTTACATCAAGTAAATTCATATTAGGTTTAATAATCGTTTTTATATATAAAATTGTTTCTTTTGCTATTCTTTGTAAGTCTTTATATTCCATATGATTTAACTCCTCTAAATTCCGTTTTATCTTATATTATAATTATACATAAAAGCCGTTACATTGTCAATAGAAACCATAGTACTTTAAGAAGTTTTTAAGCCCCGAAGCAGCTAATTGCTTCGGGGCTTATTGTAATTCGATTATTCGCAAAAACAAAATTCAAATTCCGAAATGTATGACAAACTTGTTCTCTCTTTCAGCAATTGAAAACAGAGCAATTTCACGTGATCAGAATTTATCTATCCCAAGTCAAACCAGTAATCCGAATTTTTATGTTCAAGATAGAATTCGTTGAAGAATTCTTTTAAATCCAGTATTCTGTTCCGAATGTAATCGGTATCGTCGCCGCCATTGTAATGAACCCAATCATAAATGATGTCCAGCTCTGCCAATACGGTTGGTATTTCATTTACATCAAACATTGAACAGCATACAAATTTTCGGAGCTTACACTCGGAGACAGCTTTTTCCCATACATTATTCCATACTGTTTGAGATGATACGGGTATTTCTTTAATACATTCGCTCGTGTAACAATCAAACCGCTCGCCTTTATTCAAAAGTAATGAAACCGACATAATACCCTCCAATTGATCTTGATTTGCCGAGCATTTTAGCTTACGATGTTTTTGGATAGAAAACCCAAAATGTCGTTCATTACCTCATCGCGGTTAAGCTCGAAGATAAGCTCGTGGCGGGCGTTCGGGTAGAGCTTCAGGTCGACGTCGCAACCGTGGTCGGTGTAGAGCCGCGCGGCTTTCTTCACGCCGCTGCCGTACTGCCCGACCGCGTCCATTTGTCCGCTCAGGAAAAGCATCGGAATGTCCGTCGGAGTGTTTTCGATGACGGCAGCGCTGTTAGCGCAGAGGAGTGCGTTCAGCAGGTCACGGTAGCCCGCGACGCTGAACGTGAAGTTGCACTTCGGGTCGGCAAGGAAGCGGTCAACGTTCGCGTCGTCGCGCGAGAGCCAGTCGGCGGGGGTGCGCCTTTGGGAAATCGGGATAGCGGCGCTGAAAATGTCGAACATCTTAGCTCCGACGTTCGGGCGGTAGAAGTCCCCGCGGTCGCGCTCCAGGAAATCCAGCAGCTTGCGAAGCGGCACCGAGCCGACAACGCCGCCCGCCGTGCCCATAATTATCGCTCCGCTCCAGCGGTCGCGGTATTTTGAAAGGTAAATCCGCGCGAGAAAGCTCCCCATACTGTGCCCCAGAAGGAAGTGCGGGATATTCGGGAAAAGCTCGTCCAGCACCGTTTTCATTCGGTGGAGATCCCGCGCCATATCAATATAGCCGCGCTCCTGCCCGAAATAGCCGAGAGTCGTTTCGTTGAGCAGTGAGTTCCCATGCCCGAGGTGGTCATTGCCCGCAAGCACAATGCCGTTTTCGCACAAAAACTCCGCAAAGCTCTCATACCGCTCGATATACTCGCACATTCCGTGCGACAGCATAAGGACAGCTTTCGGGTTTTCGGGCTCGTAAATGTAAAATCGAATGTCGCATAAGCCGCCCGCGCTTGGAAAACGACCCGTAGTTTTCTTCATAATTTCTGCTCCTTTGAGTAATATTTGCATTTTATATTACAATATGTAGTTCAACAGTATGATTTCTTCTGCTTTCCGCACTTGTTTTTTGATATTATTCCCACCCGGGGGCTGATAATACCTACAAGTTTCCCCCTCCTTTGAGGGGGGAAAACAAATATACAATTCGACAAAATACGCTAGAATTATACAAGAAGTTAATCCTCCATAGAGAACGTATAGCTCGTCGCGGAGGAGAACTCCTCCCCTGCCTTCAGCACGCACGTCGGGAACTGCGGCTTGTTGGGCGTGTCGGGAGAGAACTGCGTTTCGAGGCACAGACCGCCGAATTTCGGGTAGACGCTCTCGCCCTTGCCCTTTTCGTTGTTCAAGCCGATTGACACGTACATCTGCATCGCGGGCATATCTGTCGTGACGGTCATCACGCGCCCTGTTTCGGGCTCGCGAACAACCGCGGCGGTGCGGGTTTCCGGTTTGTCGCCGAGAATGAAATTGTGGTCGTAGCCGTTCGGGAGCTTGCCGTTATCCATATCCGTGCGGACGCTCTTCGGCTCGGTGAAGTCAAACGGCGTGCCGGAAACGTCAGCAAGCTCGCCCGTGGGAATCAATCCCGCGTCAACAGGTGTGTACTGCTTGGCGTTCAGCCAGACAACGTGGTCGAGGATAGTGCCGCTGCCCTCGCCCTTTAAATTAAAGTAAGAGTGATTTGTGAAGTTAATCACCGTATCGTCGGTGGAAGTCGCGTTGTAGTCGATCTTAACGCCGTTCGGCAGCAGCGTGTATTTGACGGAAAGCGTGAGCGTCCCCGGGAAGTGCTCCTCGCCGTTCGGACTTACGTATTTGAAGATAACGAACGGCTCTTCGCCGTCACGGAGCTCCTCGACCGTCCAGACGCGCTTGTGATAGCCGTACTCGCCGCCGTGGAGAGTATTTCCGCCGTTGTTGTCGAACAGCCTGTATTCCTGTCCGTTAAGCGTAAACGCCGCGCCGCCGATTCTGTTCGCGAAGCGCCCGATAGAAGCGCCGAAGCAGCTATCGCCCTTAACGTACTCCTCCAGCGTATCATACCCCAGCACAACGTCCGCGGTTTTGCCCTCCTTGTCGGGAACTAAAAGCGACTGCATCGCCGCGCCGAGATTCGTAAACGACGCGGAATACCCCAAAGTGTTGCGAAGCGTCACCAGATAGCAGCGATAGCCGAGATGATAGCCGTATTCTTTCCATTCAATGCTCATATATTTTCCCCCTTATAGTTATTAGTTAATAGCTGTTAATATTTGTTTTGGAATATTCCGATAAATCAGTATTTATCGGGGTCCATTCTCACCGTGCGCATTACGGGCTGCATCGTCGCCTTTTTTATCGGCGCGCCGACGGGCGCGGAAGAGCCGTTATCGTCATCGGGGAGGCTGATTGTCGGCTTTGGAGCGGGAGCGGGTTTTGGAGCGGGCGCCGGCTTGTTATCATCGGGGAGCTCGATTTTGAGAGCGGGCTTCGCCGCCGCTTTGGGAGCCGCCGCGGGCTTAGCCGTGCTTACGGGCTTTGCCGCGGGCTTAGCCGCAGGGGCGGGCTTATTATCATCGGGGAGCTCGATTTTCGGAGCGGTTTTTTGAACGGACTGTGCTGCCTGTTTCGAAGCCGCCGCGGGCTTAGTCGCGGGAACGGGCTTAGCCGGCTGCGCCGCGGGCGCCGGCTCATATTTCGGCGTGGACGCAGTTTTCGCAATATTTGAAACGTTTGACTTCTGCAAATCGCGCTCGTCAATTTTGAAGTGGCTTATCGTATTCGCAAGCATTGCCGACTGCGACGCGAGCGTGTTGGACGACATCTCGCAATCCTGCGCGGCGGTATTCACCTGCGCAACGGACATGGAAATTCTGCCCATACCCTCGATAGTATGCTGAATCGACTCCGCCTGCTCGGTGGACGCTCTCGCGATTTCCTCAACAACCTCGGCGGACTCGTTTGCCTTTTCCGCCATCATGCCAAGCATCTCGGCGGTTTCGTTCGCAATGACCATACCGTGCTCAACCGCCTTAAGCGACGTTTCAATGAGCTTTGTCGTGGATTTCGCCGCCTCGGCGGTTTTCCCCGCAAGGCTGCCGACCTCGCCCGCTACAACGGCGAAGCCCTTGCCCGCCGCGCCCGCGCGCGCCGCCTCGATAGAGGCGTTCAGCGAAAGTATATTCGTCTGGAACGAAATATCCTGAATCGTCTTGATGATGTTCGCGATTTTTGCGGAGGTTGCGTTGATTTCCTTCATCGCGGCAAGCATATCCGTCATCTTCTCGTTGCCCTCGTTTATCGCGGCAACGGACTTGTCCGTGAGATCCTTCGCGAGCGCCGCCTTTTCGGTACTGTCGTTAATCTGCCCGTGGACGCGGTTGAGGCTGTCGCTGAGCTCCGTTACCGTATCCGAACCCTCGCGTGCCGCCTGCGACAGCACCGCGGAATTAGAGCTCATCTGCGTGGAGCTGTTGGAAACCTCACGTCCCGCCGCATCGACATTCGCGACGACGGTCTTCATCGAGTCCACAATGCCCTCAAGCGCGGTCTTTACGGGCATGAAATCGCCGTTATACTGCGCCGTGGGCTTTACCTTAAGATTATCGCGGGCTATCTCCTCCGCGGTTACGCGAATGTCGCCGATTATGTTGCGAGTGCTGTCCGCCAGGTAATCTACCGAGGACGCGAGCACGCCAAGATCGTTGTCGGAGTTGATGTCGAGGCGCTCACCGGAGAGATTTCCTCCCGCCATTTCGATTATCTTCCTGCGGATTCTGTCAAGCGGCGCGGTGATTACCTTCGAGAAGAAGAGGTTCATTGCGACAATCATAATCGCCAGAATGACAATCTGCACAACATTCGCCCAGAACGACGTAATAAGCCCACTGTAATATTCCCCCGTGGGCGATCCGACAACAAGCGTGTTGCTTGTGCCCTCAATTGCCTTTGCGGCGTAGCACCTGCGGTTGCCTTTTTCGCCGGTCGAGCCCGGGTAATAGGACGTCTGCCCCGTTTTCTGGACGTAATCGGCGTAGTTTGAAAGCCCTGTGCCCGTCATATAATACGCGGCGAGCACCTTGCCCGACTGGTCAACGACTATCGTATCGCAGGAATTTCCCTTAAACATATTCGCCAGGTCATCGGGCGCGAGGTCTTTGATTTGGATACCGAGATACTCCGCCGTATTCTCCATCTGAGCGTAGGCACCGCCGAGATTGTCACTGAGCATATTCGTGACGTTTTTCTCCGCCTGCTTTGCCTGCGCTAACATCCCGACCACGATGTTCAGCACCAGAACCGCCATCAAAATCCCCGTGATAAGCAACATTGTGCCCTTTACGGATTTCTTCATTTCCTTTATCGTTTCCTGAGCCATTAAAATCCTTCTTTCCTTTTATTGAATTCGCGGAAACAACCCGCTGTGTAAGTTCATAAAATTCAGACTTTCCGCACAATATCTTCAATCGGCGGATAATTTAAACCACCATTTATAGAATAACATATTTTAAGGGAAATGTCAACAATTTTTGAAAAATTTTGCTCTTGTCGGCGCAAAAAATCCCCCCGTCGGACGGGGGATTTTATTTATATGTTGCCGTTCATATTTTTCATTATTCCTTCTTGAAGGATTGCGGAGCAGTTTAACTTATTTTCAATCGCGTATTCGTTCATCCACGAGGGAATGGTGAGCGTCTTTTTTACGGACTTCTGCTTGGCGAAACGTGTCGTCAAATCAGTTTCGACAAGTGAAACAAACGCGTTTTTGCCGGAATGTATTTTTTTTATATCCGACGCTTGGGGGAGCTTTTTCTTTTGCTCAAGCAATGTGACGCAATAGCCCTCAAGCGCTTCCCTGGCGCTCTCGAGCACATCTTCAATAGTTTCGCCATAGCTTTGGCAGCCCTGCAAATCGGGGAATTCAACCCAAATTCCGTCCTCGTCCTCGTGGAAAACAGCGGGGTAAATCAGTTTCATGTCAATCCCTCCTACAATGTGCGGCTATTTCAGCCCTGTTCTCTTAAGTATCGCGTTCAGCAAGCCTTTGGGGACATCTTTTCCGTGGATCGGTATAGTTTCGAT
>CAYSHU010000128.1:5737-6549 GCA_964430965.1 uncultured Ruminococcus sp.
TTTATTAAAATAGCCTCATCACTACATTTTACTTTTATTCCGTTTTTTTCAACAATATGGTGGCTTCCGTGAACCCTCACCAACACCCAACCGTTGCTTAACAAAAGCTTTAACAGATCCTTATCCTTCATTTTGTGATCTCCCTGTATTTATATTATAACACGTATACACGTGTTTGTCAAGTGGTTTTATAAAAAATCCCCCGCGGGACGGAGGATTTTTATAAATCACGCGTCAGTGCGCATTTTAATTGTCCATTATCAATTGTACATTGTCAATTGGATACTTGCTCCGCTTTCTCCTCAAGCTCCACGTCCTTCGCGTGCTCCGCTTGGATTACGGGGTCGTAGGAGAGCATCGGCTCGACCTCCTTGCGCTTTATGCGGCGGTCAACGTAGTTTTTCGTGAGCTTGACCACAATAGGCAGCAGCGCCAGCACGCCGATAAGGTTCGGCACCATCATAAGTCCGTTGAACGTATCGGAAATATCCCAAGCGAGCGAGCTTGTCATAACCGCGCCGGAAATTATCATCAGCACAAAGAATACTTTGTAGACCTTCGCCGCCTTTGTGCCGAACAGATACTCAAACGATTTCGAGCCGTAGTGCGACCAGCCGACTACCGTTGTGAACGCGAACAGCAGCAGCGCGACGCTTACGAAAATCGTGCCGAACTGCCCGAAGTACTTGCCGAAGCTCTCCGCGACGAGCGTCGCATCGACGGTGTCCTCGGCAACCGCGCCTGTCGCGAGGTCTATTTTGCCGCTTGACAGAACAACGACCGCTGTCATTGTGCAGACTACCATAGTGTCC
>CAYSHU010000129.1:0-6526 GCA_964430965.1 uncultured Ruminococcus sp.
CGCCGCAGGCGGGGGGAAGATAATAAAAAATTTTGTAACCTCACTATACTTTTTTGCGTTTATAATATTGAGGGGAAAAATTCTCCTTTCATAAACTTGACTTGAACGCGAAAAGGTGGTAAAATAAAAGAAACCGTCGCAAAATTGATTTCCGCCGAAAGGATTTTTTATGAAAGACAGAATTTTTGAATCAAAGGAAAACTACCTTGAAACTATCTTAGTTCTCTATAACAGAAACGGAGAGGTGCGCTCGGTGGATATCGCCGCGGAGATGAATTTCTCGAAGCCCTCCGTCAGCATCGCGATGAAAAACCTCCGCGAGGAGGGCTGCGTAAGCGTCGATAAAAACGGCTACATCACGCTCACCGAGGCGGGCAAGGAAATAGCCGAGCGCGTTTACGAGCGGCATTTGCTGTTTACCGAGTGGCTCACGTCGCTGGGCGTTCCCGAGGAGATAGCCGCCGAGGACGCGTGCCGTATCGAGCACGACCTCAGCCCCGAGAGCTTCGCCGCGATAAAGGCGTTTGTTAAAAAGCACGAGAACAAGTAAATCCCCTCTTCTTTGGAATTAAGGAGGGAACTGTTATGAAAAAGATTTTAGCTTCAATTCTGGCGGCAATTTCCGTGTTGAGCCTTGCGGGGTGCGAGGAAAATTCCGTGCAGCTCAACCCCGCTGCGGGAGCGTCAAACCCCACAGCGTCAAATCCCACGGACGTGGTTGTTTTCGAGAAGAAGAACTTTGCGCCTATCGAGATAACGGGCGACAATGTACTGAATTCCGTCCGCGTTTTCGACACGATGTACGAGGACAATAAGCAGGCGATGCTCAGCCCGCTTTCTCTTAATATGGCTCTCGGAATGGTCGAAACGGGAGCGGCGGGCGACACGAAAAAGGCGCTTGACGCGTACCTCGGAAACACCGATTACGCGGCGTTCGCCGCGGAATATCTGGAGCACGCGAAGAGCTTCACTCACGAGGAAAACAACGAGTTTTCCAAGTACAAAAACGTTTTCGAGATTGCGAATTCGTTCTGGGGGAGCGACACGCGCCCGTTCAGCGAGGACTACAAAAAGCGCGTCGCGGAGAGCTTCGCGGCGGAAATCGAAACAATTGACTTCACGAAAAGCGAGCAAGCCGCAAACAAGATCAACGGCTGGGTGAACAAGAAAACCCACGAGATGATCCCCGCTATCATCGCGCCCGATATGCTCGACGCGGACACCGCCGCCGTGCTTGTAAACACGATTTATTTCGAGAGCGCTTGGAGCGACAAGTGGAGCGTCCCTAAGGAAAAGGAGAAGTTCACAAACGCCGACGGCTCTACTGTCGACATCGAGCTTATGCGCAACGGCGGTAACAGCTACTTTGAAAACGACAACGCGACGGCGTTCTCCTGCCGCTATAAAAACGGTATGCAGTTTATCGGAATTCTCCCGAAAAACGAGGGCGATTTCACGCTTGAAAGCCTCGACCTCAATTCGCTTCTGGAAAGCGAGAGCCGTGACTATGACGTTACCGCGAAAATGCCGAAGCTCAATTTCGAGAGCAGCTTCCCGCTTACCGACGCGCTGAAAGCCGCGGGTCTTGAAGTCGCGTTCGACCCCATTAACGCGGACTTCACGCCGATGCAGGGCAGCGAATTAGAGCATTTTTACATCTCCGAGGTGATCCAGAAAACCAAGCTGGAGCTTGACGACGAGGGCACAAAAGCCGCAGCCGCGACCGTGATCATTACGAAAGACACCTGCGAGGCGGTTATCGACCCGCGCGAGATCAAAGAGGTATTCCTTAACCGTCCGTTCGCGTTCTTGATCTACGACGACGAAGCGGAGCAGATTGTGTTTATGGGAAAAGTCACGGCGCTTGATTGACGGGGGTGCAGCATTATGAAAAAAGTTTTAGCAAGCATTTTGGCATTGGTTTCCGTATTGAGCCTGACCGCGTGCAAAGAGAACTCTCCGGCGGAGGAAACGATCGCGGTGACAAGGCTCTCGCGGAGCTTCGCGCCTATCGAGATAACTGGCGACAACGTTCTCAATTCCGTGCGCGTTTTCGATATGATGTACGAGGATAACGAAAAGGCTATGTTCAGCCCGCTGTCGCTGAATATGTGCCTCGGTATGCTGGAAACTGGCGCGGCGGGGGAGTCCAAAACCGCGCTTGACAGCTACCTCGGCAGCACCGATTACGCGGAGTTCGCCGAAGGCTATCTTGAACACGCGAAGGACTTCACCGTTAAGACGAGCGGCGGGTTGACCTCGAAATACAAGGAAACCTTCGAGCTGGCAAATTCGTTCTGGGCGAACAAGGATCTTAAATTCAACGGCGACTACAAAAAGCGTGTCGAGGACAGCTTCGGCGCGGAGATCGATAACATTGACTTCTCCGATAAGCCCGCCGCGGTCAAAAAAATCAACGCTTGGGTGAACAACAAGACCCACAAGATGATCCCCGCGCTCATCGGCGAGAATCACATCGACGACAACACCGCCGCCGTTCTTGTAAATACGATTTACTTTGAAAGCGGCTGGAGTGACAATTGGAAAATCCTTTCGGAAAAGAAAACGTTCACGAACGCCGACGGCTCGACCTCGAATATCGAGCTTATGAGAAACGACGGCGACAGCTTTTATGAAAACGACAACGCGACGGCGTTCTCGTGCCGTTACAAAAACGGAATGAAATTTATCGGAATTCTCCCGAAAAAAGAGGGCGATTTCACGCTGGAGAGCCTTGACATACAGTCGCTTCTGAAAAGCGAAACATTTGATTATGACGTTTATGCGCGTATGCCAAAGCTGGAGTTTGAGAGCGAGTTCCCGCTGACGGACGCTCTCAAGGCGGCGGGTCTTGAGAACATCTTCGACCCCGCGGCAGCCGATTTTTCGCCTATGCAGGGCAGCGCCGACGAGCGGTTTTTCATTTCCGAGGTCATTCAGAAAACCAAGCTGGAGCTTGACGGCGAAGGCACAAAAGCAGCGGCGGCAACGGCGGCGACAGTCAAAGCGGCCGGGGCGGCGCCCGACCAACCGAGCCGTGAAACCAAGCAGGTTTATCTGAACCGTCCGTTTGCGTTTCTGATCTATGACGGAGCGGCGGAGCAGATCGTGTTTATGGGAAAAGTCACGGCGCTTGATTAAGGAGATATTATGAAAAAAATATTAGCATCAATTTTAGCGGCAATATCGGTATTGAGCCTCACGGCGTGCGGAGAAAATCCCACGTCCTCGCAAACGGCAAACCCGGCGGACACTTCAAATCCCGCCGCGATAACTCACGAAAGGAAAAGCTTCGCGCCTATCGAGATAACGGGCGACAACGTTTTGAATTCCGTGCGCGTTTTCGACACGATGTACGAGGACAACAATCAAGCAATGTTCAGCCCGCTGTCGCTGAATATGTGCCTCGGAATGGTTGAAGCGGGCGCGGACGGCGACACGAAAAAGGCGCTCGACGCGTACCTCGGAAATACCGACTACGCGGCGTTCGCCGAGGAATATCTTGAGCACTCGAAGGACTTTAACGTCAAGGTAAACAACAGCCACACAAAATATCAGAACGTTTTTGAGATAGCGAATTCGTTCTGGGCTAACAAAAATCTGAAGTTCAATTCGGATTATCAGAAGCGCGTTTCAAGCAGCTTCGCTGCGGAGCTCGACACTCTTGACTTCTCGAAAAGCGACAAAGCCGCCGACAAAATAAACAGCTGGGTGAACAAGAAAACCCACGAGATGATCCCGTCGATTGTTCTGCCCTCAATGCTCACCGAGGACACCGCCGCGGTGCTTGTAAACACCGTTTATTTCGAGAGCGCTTGGGACGAAGAGTGGTATTTTCCGAGCGAAATGGAGAAGTTCACGAACCTCGACGGCTCGACGACGGAGCTGGAGCTTATGCACAACGGCGGCAACAGCTACTTTGAAAACGACAACGCGACGGCGTTCTCCTGCCGCTATAAAAACGGTATGCAGTTTATCGGGATCCTCCCGAAAAAAGAGGGCGACTTCACGCTTGAAAGTCTTGATATAAATTCGCTTCTGGAGAGCGAGAGCTTCAAGTATGACGTTCGGGCGCGTATGCCGAAGCTGAATTTCGAGAGCAGCTTCCCGCTCACCGACGCGCTTATCGCGGCGGGTCTGGGCGTGGCGTTCGACCCCGACACCGCGGACTTCACGCCGATGCAGGGCAGCGACGACGAGTGCTTCTTCATCTCCGAGGTGATTCAGAAAACCAAGCTGGAGCTTGACGACGAGGGCACAAGAGCCGCCGCAGCCACAGCAGTGATGATGGAAAACGCCACCGCCGCTTTTGATCCCGTCCAGCCCGAGATAAAAGAGGTGTTCCTCGACCGTCCGTTCGCGTTCCTCATCTACGACGACGCGGCGGAGCAGATCGTGTTTATGGGAAAAGTTACGGCGATGTAAATCAGAGGTAAGAATTCAAGAAATAAGAAGTTAGAAACCCCCGCTGACGCGGGGGTTTGTTTTTTATAAATCCTGCAGATCCGCTTCGGGAATGTCGTTTTCGAGATTATCCCGTGCCAGATCCGTGTCGATTACGCGGTAAACATTCGCGGGGATCGAGCGCTCCAGCTCAAACGGAACGCGGTCATTATTCTTAAACATAAAATCACCTCGCGATTATTTTCCCGCGCGATTTTTTTGATATTCAAGTAAACATTTGACAACAAAACCCCCGCCAAAGGCGGGGGCTAATTGTGTTATTTCTTTTCTGGTATCTTTTCCATTTTCAGCGTCACAATATGCGACGAATTGAGCACAAGCACATATCTTACTTCGTGCTCACTATCCCTCCTTTCTTTGCGGTCGGTATTAAATCTTTTTAACTGGTTGCAGCCGTGGAAGTCACTCACGACTACGTCATAGCGGCTTCTTGAAAAATTGCCGTCCTTTCCGTCCGTTATTTCGATTATTTTATCAACAACATATGCCTGCGAGGACTTTGTGCCGGTGACTTCCATACCCACAGGTATTTTTATCTTCGGATCATCGGTATCGACCGCGTGATAGCCGCTCTTGGTGTTTTGGTTTGCTGGATTTTCAACAAGAACAACATACACTTCCTCTTTGCCTTTGCATAGCCTTTTGATTTCGTCAATCGGTTCGCTTTTTCTTATCGCCCACAGGCAAAATCCAAATTTGGCCATATCGTCGAGTTTCTTGTCCATAGTTTCCTTAAAATCGTTGCCGGTGTGCGGACCAACGGCGGAAAAAATAAGCTCCTCACCCTGTACTTTTTTCATGATCTCCGACAGGCTCTTTTTTTCGCATACATACTTTTTCATAATTTCCTCTTTCTTAAAACTCCAGCGCCTCTCCCGCTCCAAGATAAAGAATTCTGTCCCCTAAAATCTCGTCCATTAAATCGAAGCCCTTAAAGCCCGTGCAGTGGCACGCGTAGACCTTTTCCGCGCCCGAGGATTTCAGCGCCCTTGCCGAAGCCGTCACGAATTCCGCGGGGCAGTTCAGCGATTTCGGGTTCGCGCCCGCAAAATGAAAGCCGCCGATGACCGCGAGTATCGGAATCCCGTGCCAGCGCTCCTGCACCGTTTCGAGCATATTCGCCGCGCCGCAATGGAAGCAACCGCCGATTAAAACCAAGCCGTCCGCCTTGCGCTTTTTCGGAAAAAGCACCGCAAAGCTCTCGTCGGAAAAATCAAACGGAATTTGCGATGATTTTTTTTCGTCCTCGGCGTGAGTGAAATAAGTGCGGTCGGGGTTGATGTATTTTTCCTCAAAATCCTCGCAGGAGGCAAGGTAAAAGCCCTCGCAGATCTCGGAAAAGCTGTTGAACAAAATCAGATTGTCGGCGTATTTTTTGAAGAACGATTTGCCCTGTCCGACGGGCGCTTTAAACAGTCCGTTTTTCTTAAATATCTCGGATTTCGCGCCCGCGCGGAGATAGATGTGTATCTTGGGATTCAGCTTCATTATCGCGTCGATGCCGCCCGTGTGCGCGAGGGAATTGTGCGTTAAAAACACCGCGGAAAGGTCGTCGACAGGCAGGCGCATACGCCGCGCGTTGTCGACGGCCTTGCCCGTCAGCCCCGCGTCGATAATGTAATTTTTGCCGCCGAACTCCACAAAAAGCGACATTCCGTCCTCATAAAAAAGGTTGTCGTCTATCGCCGTATTTTCAATCAAGCAAACGATTTTCATTGCTTTTCCCCTTTTTAAACCGCGCGCGAAGCGCGCACCATAATTGTCAATTGTAAATTGTACGTTGTCAATTGATTACGAACGCCCGCTCGTCCTCGTCAAGAGAAAGCTCCTTGATCTCCATATCGTCAACGCGGATATAGCGCGAATTGTTCAGCTTTCCGAGGAACATATCTATGTCCAAGCCCGAGCCTTGTACCTCGCACAAGACCGTGCCGTCATACTCGTTTTGCACCCGGCCCGTAAGACCCAAGCTCTGCGCGATGTGATACGCCGTATAGCGAAATCCCACGCCCTGAACTCTCCCGTGAAAGCGTATTCTGAGGCGCTTTTTGGCGCTCATTTA
>CAYSHU010000130.1:0-6484 GCA_964430965.1 uncultured Ruminococcus sp.
GTCCGGAGTAGGAAAGACCGCGAATTTCCTCTACCCGAACATCGAGTACTGCTGTGCATCGGGAATGTCGTTCGTCACCACCGACAGCAAGGGCGACCTCTATCGGAACACGGCTACCATTGCCGAGAAATATTATGGTTACAAAATCTCCGTGATTGATCTCCGTAACCCGACCCGCAGCAGCGGTTACAATATGCTCTACCTCGTCAATAAGTATATGGATATGTATAAGACCGAGGGCAAGCTTGAATACAAGGCAAAATCCGAAAAATTCGCAAAAATAACCGCCAAAACAATTATCTCGGCGGACGGCGATGTTTCAAGCATGGGGCAAAACGTATACCATATTTAAGGATACCAAGCTGAACCCACATTATAATGGCATTGCTTAACAAAAGAAATGACCGCAGTTATACGAACCCGCGGTCTTTTCTGTTGAAGAATATGAAAACATATCCACTTTCACAATGTATCCTATTGAGAGGATATTGTATGGCAAAATCCAAAGTCTTCCTCTAGTTTATCAGACGCGTCTTCATAACCACCGTTCAAGGTCTTGAGCATTTCAAAAAACTGACGATTAAAGGCAAGCAAAGAGCCGTGCGCTTGAAAACGCTCGGTGAGGACTACACCATTGAGAGCCTTGCTTCGAGAATTTTGTGGAAGGACGTTGGTTCGGGTGGAACGCTGCTCGGTCAGCCATCAGAATTGAGTGAGCAATATTCAGCAACAATTTATGATGTGGAGCAGCTCGCTCTCACTGGAAGAAAGATTCAGCGCAAGCGTGATGCCTCCACACCATACTTGCCGCAGAACGATATGGACGTTTACAAGAAAATCCAACATATATAAAAATACGGCGGCGCATATACAAACGCCGCCTAAAATTGAAGAATCACAAATTTTTCGTGTTTAATCCGAATATTTCTCTGTCAAGCACTATACCACCGCTTCAATCGCTTTTATGCGATCTTCATCAAAACTATACATCCGTTGAAACGGGTAAGATAAGTCAGAAGTGATTACTTATGCAAGCAACATTTTTCAAATAGATAACATAGTTCAAAAAATGTTGATCAATTCCCATAAATTTTTCCCGATGCGGTTGCACTATTGTCATCACTATAAACAACAACCTTATAAGATGTAAGCATCTGTCTCGGACAAGTCCAACTAACTGTAACCTTTCCAGGACTGTTCAGCGTTTTGTCAATTACAACAGTATTGTTCACTTCAATCTTATACCGTTGGACATTAGTGCCCTCTACAGAAAACGTCAAATAGCAAAGGAATTTATTTATTCCTTTATAATTCAACAAATTATAGAAGCCGTTAGGAAGGTGGCAGTTTAGAATGGTAGCGGGCCCTTTAGAGTATCCAAATCCTTTTGGCCCCATTGAGACTCTGATAGGGTTTCCGTCAGCGCTTTTGTCATCATAACCATATACGAATAATTCATTCAATATGACGCGGTCTATTGAGCGACTTTGCATTTCATCAATATCTTCAATGCAAATCACTCCTGCGTCTTCGGAACAATAGTCCTCATAATCAGTTATCTTTTCCGCAGAAACAGGAACAGCAAACCAACAAAACGAAAAAAGAACTGCCAGTAAGATGGCAAGCACTTTTTTATTGAGAGTTTTAGTCATTGTAAAAAATCCTTTCTTTGACAAATATCACCTTCTTGCTCCACGAATCTATCCGTTCCTTGGAGCAAAAACCTTTATTCTTCCTCCATACTTGCAACAGTTCGTCAATTTAGAATAATTAATGAATCCTATCAGGAGGAGATTGTATGGTGAAATCCAAATTCCTCCTCTAGCTTATCAGACGCGTCTTCATAACCACCGTTCAAGGTCTTGAGCATTTCAAAAAACTGACGGTTAAAGGCAAGCAAAGAGCCGAGCGTATCCGCAAAGCTATCGTCTCCCGAAACCGCTTGCAACGGGTTTTTAGAGCGATTATCGTAGTAGGAGAACATCTCCTCTAATCCGCGGATATGCTCTCCCGCTTTTTGCATGACGCCCGCGGTTGTGTCCGAAAACGAATTACCCACAACTCCACCCGCGGGCTGTATTGTGTCGTGAACAGGCAGCGGTTTAGAGTGCAGCTTTGTGATTTCGTCCGCCGAATACACATTCATATACACTAAATCTCCAAGAAATGATATGTAATCCTCGGAATATGTCGTGAACTTATGGTATCCGCCGTTTCCGTCCGATACCACGTTGCGAACCGCTCCCTCCATTGTGGAGAAATCGTATTTGGAGTTAAGGATTTCGCGTTGCTCGTCCGTCAAGCTGTGAGTCGGCTCGGCGGTTCTCTGCTCAAGCGCCTTCTGCTTTTCCGCCTGCTTAATGGTCTCAAAAAAACTACCTTTTCGCAATGTTTCAGCCAACGACCAATCTGTTGTAGGCATTGAAGTGTAATTCACATTACCTATCAATGATATCATCCCCTTTTAAGTAAAACTAATGTGTCCACGAACACACATACTTTTCGATTGGTTGCTAGTTGTCAATGTATATGTGTGTGTTGAAGGTGTCAATGGAACAAGCCAAGATACGCTATAAAATCCCGGTTGCATATAATGCGAGCCGTCAAACTCGACATTGTCATCAACCACAAGTCTTAATCTGGTATAATTCACGCCTACTGTTTCAAATGTTAATGTTATGTATAGATATTCGCAGCCTATTTCTTTCATTCGCCAATATACATCTGTTGGCATTTCACAATTGAACAATTCTGACTTTCCGCTTCGCGACCAAGTATACTCGTCACTGTTTTCCCAATAATCCCCATCTGCATAATAGCATGGTGTTACATCAAGCTGACGAACCCAAAGATACGGCAGAGGTGTTATCACACTGGCATTAGGGGATTCATTTGATAAATGCCTTTCATCAACATCAACCTCAGTTGCGAAAGCCGTCGTCGCAATCCAACAGAACGAGAAAAGAACTGCCAGTAAAATGGCAACAACTTTTTTATTAATAGTCTTAGTCATAGTATTAAATCCTTTCTTATAAAACGATCAAGTTAATGGTATAAAACGCCGTATAGCGTTGCGTCATTGTTTTTTACATCCCACCTTTCACCAACACCTTACTATTGCTGCCAATCCGAAAGTAAAAATTCAATTTGTTAATAGGAAGAAAAATTGAGGTATTTGATACCGTCAACTCAGCTCATCATTTCTCACGGTCAATAGGCACTTAATTGTTCTCCCAAAGATTATAACGTAACGGCACTGATCACAATCTATTGCCGAAATCTTCTTTCAGTTTCTCGGAAACGTCATAGATTTTCAAAAGCGCGGTATCCTTGGTGCTCTCGATACTATCAGCGAAAAAGCCAAAAATATTCTTAAGGACTTTTAACCTCTCTTGGAATTGGACAGTATATTCCGCGGTCATTTTGCAGTATTCCTCATTGGTTAGACCCGGCTTTTCCGCTTTAAGATAGGTTGAAGTAATATGATCTGTCGGTATATCCTCAACAACATCTCCACTGTCATTCAAAGCCACATAACCCGCGCCCTCACCTGTTTCAGGTGTGCCGTGATAATAAAGCGAAACAAACTGAGGCTTATCTGACTGCGGGCGAATGACACCTGCGTACATATTCTTGACTTCATCGAGTGAAAACACATTCAGATATGCCAGATCAAGCATAAAATTCCCAAATTCTAATTCTGAAATGCTACAAATAGACAGATTATGAAGGTCGTACTTAGAATTGAGCCACTCCATTTGCTCATCGGTGATTTGGTGAGTGGGAATGCGCTTGTCTGCGTCAATGCTTTCCGCTTCGAGCTGTTCCTTAACCATCAACAGCGCGTCCTCGTTCACTGAGTAACCTCTTGGCGAACTGTCAAAGGTGTAAAGACTGACATCTGTCCATCTGTCGGACACTTTGCTTGCCTCGTCGGATATCGCAGCGTCGTCAGTGTTAGGATTTACATCAAGTACGGAATTGAAAGAGGATTCGCTCTTCAGCTCACGGGACTTTTTGATGTCGTGTGCATTCGTCCTGTTGTAGATCCGCCCGGCAAACCCAATCGCGTTCGTGTTCATGCAACAACCCCTCCTACTCAATCGTAATAATCATAATAGGCATCGGCGCGATAGCGCCCCAATACGGTTGCTTTCGTGCTAAGCGTTGTAACAGCAACAGCATATAATGTATCCAATTTGCGCGGAGATGTCCATGTAATTTCATATTCACCAGGTCTAGTTAGTTCAGTGTCAATAACGGTTTTGTTATCAATTTCAACAATACACCTTTGAAGTTGTGTACCGTCTACCGAAAATCTCACATGGCATATAAATGTGTTCAAATTGGCATCTATCATACCATAATAGAAGTTATCTGAAAGTTCGCAATAAAGCCAAGCACAGGGACCTTCCACATGTCCGTAATCGTCATTTATCTCGATTTCAATAGGTTGCCCTTTTGAGTTGTATCCACCAAATGCTCTTACTGTGCATTCTTCAAGCATAAGGCTGTAAATTTCACCTCCCCATCGCGGAGAAGCAACATCGCCTATACGAGTTAGACTTACGCCCTCAGCGACATAGTTCTCATAACTATCAGCTTCTGCCGCCGAGACAGGAACGACAAGCCAACAAAACGTCAGAACAAGTGCAAGTAAAACCAAAAGCACTTTTTTGTTAATAACCTTAGCCATAATATAAAGTCCTTTCTTTATACAAAATTGATAGTGGAATAAATTTGCGAATTATCTTCGCTCACCAATTGTTTCAGCATCCCCGCTTAACATCAGCAAGATTAGCGCTACCGCTCTCCTTACGAAACCGCTTGTTCGCTGCTGTAAACTGTTATGGTTTCCCTTTTCCCGTTCTTGTCGGTCAATGTAAAAACAGATTTTACACGGTATGTACCACTGTCAAGACCGCTCTTGGAATTGGATAAACAAATTGAATCATCGTCAACCGTTTTACTCCAACTTGCGTCTTTAACATCAGTCCATATCCACAAGCCCCAATGCTTTTGCAAGGCTTGTGTAACAGAAATGCTGATTGCATTTGTACCCGTAGTTGAACTATCGCAATATGCCGTTCTGCCAATAATGCTCAGCATTGAATCTGCGGCATTAGCAATTTCGTATAAGGTTGAAACCCCATAATCAGAAAATGGAGTAGTGGTATCAGCATACACAACAGCACTGAAATTTGCACAAAAGCAAAGTAATGCTACAAGTGAAACTATAATCTTTTTTAACTGCATAGTTTAACACTCCTTTCCATTTTTATTCGAGTTTTATCCTCTATTTTATACTTCTGTTTTTTATTGCGTTTTTGGTAATCATTTATCAAAAGTTTTTAAATTTTGTTAAACTTAACCAAATCCATCGTCTCGGTTTTGGTTAAATCTGCCACAATTTCAAGTATATAATCTTCGTTATCCCAAACCAAAAGAGTCTTGCTAAATGTTTTTTCACTAAAATCAATATACAACCCTGCTTTCCCGTTTACAGTTACTTCCTCAAAATGGTGATTTTCTGTATTGTAGTGCGGTTCAAATTTTTCTTTTACCCATTGCCTAATCGTTATTCCTTGTCCAGTTTGCTTGTTCTTATAACGCGTGTAAGCAAATTTTGGTGATGAATTTGTATCTATCATTTCAAAGCCATCTGGAATAGAAACCAGAGCATACTTGTATTCAATAGTTGTCGGAGAACCTTCAATCTCAATAGCGATAAGCTGTGTATTGTCACTATATACCGTTCCATGAAATTTTTCCGATACAAACACGACAACCCACCCCACAAGAAAAGTCATAAGAATGATAACGATTGCAATAAATATTATCCGCTGCCTAATATTTAATCTAGGCTTAAACTCAACAGTTATGGCATAGTTTGCCTTTTCCTCATTGTTCAACTTACGTACATTTCGTTCAAATTTAGAAAAAATACGTTTCATAGCAAGACGGTGTCTCAGCGAGAACTTATGTTCGGGAGCGTTATCAAACTCCGCTAATCCACATTTTAGAGCTTCACCCAGAATTTCTTTAAGTACACTTTCATTCATAAACGATTTTTCCTTTCTTCAACAAATTCCTTGACCGCTTTTCGAGCCAGCGCTAAATGCTTACTAGCAGTAGCAGGAGCTATTTTCAACCTCTGGGCAATTTCTTTTATTGGTATGTCAAAGAAGCAATGGAGCATTAGAACATTTCTCCTCATTGTCGGTAGATGATTTACAAACTCAATTACTTCACTATGCCCGATACCATCAAACAAAGTATTTTCTAAAGAAGCATGAATATCTTCAATATCTTCATTCAACTCTTCAACCTGAACTTTATTTTTTCTTTTGAACATATCAACTGCTATGTTTCTCAACATCACATCAGTGTATGCAAGTCTATCATCGGGCGGTACTTCAAAGAACTTTTCCGGCTTATCTGCTATCTCGGAAAAAAGCTCCTGAACCGCATCCTCTGCGTCCTC
>CAYSHU010000131.1:0-6473 GCA_964430965.1 uncultured Ruminococcus sp.
AGCTGTAATCGAGCAGATTATTGTTTGCGGATTCCACTCCCGAAACCATTCCGGCAATCAACACAATAAGCAGAATCAGCGGCATAAAAATCGCCGCAAGCAATATTGCGAGAGCTTTCCTGGTGCGCTTGTCGGTCGCCGCCGTGGCAATTGCTTTTATTACTGCGGGGGATACTGCCATCGTGTGCCTCCCTTCAAAACAAAACGCCCGACATTGCTGTCGGGCATTTTTCAATTTACATTCCGAAATTCATTCCTTGCAGAGGGTCATCGCTTTGGGCTAAATCCTGCGCAAATTGCGGTAGGTGCTTCAGGTATTCACTTACGTTTCTGTATTCGATACCGTTTTCCTCTGTGAAGTCCTCGCCGTTATACAAGACCGTCCGTTTTGTAATTTTGCCGAAGCGCTGCTCGGTAAGTGCACATTTATCGCTATCCACGAGATGCTGATACTGATCGGGAACGGCTTCTGTGCTGTGCTTGACTTCATAGACCTCGCAGGAGTTTGAATCTGGATTGTATATAACCATATCCATCTCGCCCCTTGCGAATTGAAGCTTGAACACCTTGAATTTCTTCCCAAGCAGCTGAGAGGTTTCAAGGAGAACAATATCCTCTGTCATTCGTCCGCGCACCTCATCAAGCAGCCTATCCGCCGCGATTTTTTTCTCATGCTCGCTTGCCTCTGAAAAAACTTCATCCTTCATAAGCGAGTGTACAAGCGCCTGAGCCTGACAAAATCTCATACCTGGCTGAGTAAACACGATGCGTTCCAAGGGTTCCGCCTTTGGGGTTGTGGACTCTATGGGGCAATTAACAATCAAATCCAACGCATCCAGATATTCCTTTATTTCATCGCTGTGCGCTTCTGTAATGCCGATTGTTATATTCTCTTGGTTGCGAATATCCAATATCGCCATAAGTCTTTCGGTTACCGCGTTGCGATCTATTCGGTCAAAAATGTCCGTGCGCAGTTCTTCATTGCGCTCCTTGCGTAGATTTGCCGCCGCGGTTCCAAGATCATGGGATTTGAATTTATTTATTATAGTGTCCGCGGCAAATCTGTGATTTATATCCTCTACAATGCGGTTTATGGCGTTAGTCAGTTCACCTGCTTTATACAAATCGTACAAATGCCTGAAATGTCCGCCGTTTTCATAAAACACGAGGCTGTTCTGAATGTTTTGGCAAATTGCCGTGTCAATGTATCTGCGCGTCGATTCATCGTCACGGAAGCTCACACCATCGGCAAAAAGCTCCTTGTCGTCGAAATCGGTTTCTCCCGCGCGCAGTGTTCCCCCGAATCGAATGTACTCGTCTAGGTCGTTGATTTTCAGCAATCGACTGTGCTCATGAAATGGTATGAATGTAGTGTGTATTGTAGCCGCACGGTCATAAAGCTCTCGGTTCAGCGTGAGCCAAAAGCCGAGGGAATCCGTTCCCGACAGCACAATTTTCATTCCCTGAGCCGCAAAAATATCCGAAAACAACGCCGCAGAATCAATAAAATCTTCGAGCAAGGTAACCTCGTCAATGAAAATATATCTGAAACCGTTTTTATACAGCAGCTTCAAATCGCTGTTGAGAACCGCCATAGTATCGGTGGTTTTAGCCTTTAAATACGCACATTCTGACAAGGGCATTTCCCCGATAGCTTGCTGGAGCATTGTGGTTTTTCCCGTTCGGCGAAGCCCATAGAGAACACAAACGCGGCTGCCGCATTGGGATTTCAGATATTTCATCAAGCTGCCGAAACAATCGCGCTTTTCAAGTCCACGCGCCTCGTTCGACATCGCTTTCAGCGCCTCGCCCGTTACGACATTTGTTTTATATTCCATATCGTTCACAATAATCCCCCCTTTCTTACAGTATACCACATTCCCCCGCAAAAAGCAAGAGGAAAATTATCTGCCTCCCGCCGAGCCGAACAGCGCAGCCTTGTGATCGGGCGCTTTCACGCACAGGCAGTAGCGTTCGTTGCCGCATTTGTAAAGGCACACGCCGCGCTGTGAAAACTGTATCAGCCCGTATTCCGAAGCCTCCACCTGAAGCGTATCCATATACGTTCCTTTAGCTAATACACCTCAACGAAACCGCTCGATGAGCAGCTCTGTGCGCGTTCTGCAGCTCAAGGCGGATCTCACGCTGTAACAAACCGCCCGAGCTGTTGACATCGGGCGGAAGAATGTTACGGATTATAAGTTAGGTAAAGGAAAAAAGATAAAACCACAAATTGCTGACGACTTTCTAAAATCTATATTAAGGTTAGATCATTAAAGAATTTTTATCAAGGAACTACTCTTAAAGTGTGCAACATAAAAAGAATCCTCACAGCCATTAGCATACTTTACACATACAATATTGTCTTCTATTTTTGTTATTATGCCGCTACCGTGGCTTTGGTGATCAAACCGCGTTCCCGGCTTTAATTCGTTTCTAAAAAAACTTGTTGATGAAGTTGAAGTCTCTCTTTTGATGATGTTATTTTCACGGTTGATATCATAATTGTGATAAATCCGTTCATTTTGCGCCGATTCCTCACGCAGCTTTTTCTCACGGTCTGCTTGCTGATTTCTCCATTGCTGATATTTCAAATCGAAATCATCAATGCAGAATTTATCATCTTTCAACACCAGTTTTTCTAATTTTCCCTTGACACAAAACCCCAAATCGTTGTTATAGTATCCGCGGTGTGCCATAGAGGTTTGTGTAATTGTGTCGGCATTTTCATTTATAATTATCAAAGCGCGGTCGGGCGAGGTGTTGAAAACAAATCTTGAGATATAGTAATTATGTACATCATCTTGATAACTGTTTATATTCCCGATTACAATCCAATTAAGCAGATACCCACTGTTCTGACATTCGGAAACAATAGTGTCGCATTGCCCTTTTTTTAAGGATTTATCTGCAATCTGCAATACGATTTCCTTCCCGTTTGATTCAAACAAAAGGTGGGCATAATGCCGTCCCGTTGGGAATCTGACAATTTGTTTAACATTGTATCCCCTGCTTTTAAAAAGATCATATAGTTTATCCCTGATTTTTTTAATTCTTGGTGTATCTCGTTTCTCAAAATCTTCATAATAGCATTCAACGTTGTCCCTATGACGCAAGTAGGGCTTTCGTATTTGACCATGGCAATAAACCAGCTCTCTGCAAGGACAATTTGGTTCTATACATAGCAGCTCTCCGTTGTCGCTGGCGGTTCGAATCTCCCTTGCTTTTTCAAAAGGACGGAGATAATCATTTATATCAACCAAATTTCCGTTCCAAATGCACCGTTCCATATTCATTCCTCCTTATTTTTCTTTGAAACCGCGTTTTTGTTTTCGTGATTTTCCTCAGGCTTAAGCATATTGTATTCGGGATCGTTTGGAGAGATCCCAACATTCCTCATTATAAGGTCATGACGATCAAACCTTTGGATAACGCTTTCACGCGCATAAATATAATCAAAACGGTTGCGGAGATAATTTTGGATCTCCGTTGATTCGTGACCGATTATAACAGCATACTCCTTTAGCTCATTCCTGAGAAGAGTGTAACCTATTTCGTCATTAGTGCAACAAGCCGAATTGCAGTGTTCGGTAAAGTTTGATAATTCAATATCAAAACTGTATTCAATTCTATCTCCGGTATCCTTAAAATGTGCCTTAAAACAGGATATTTCAATTTCAAGTTCGGAAATTTTTTTATCAAGAAAATCCGCGCATAAGTCAATTAAGTAGTCCTCGGCAAACCATTCCGCATTTTCAATCATCAGTTGATTAAGCGCAGCATTCACCAACTCGTTTTGCGGGCGGTTCAGCTTTTGAGACAGCAATTCCAAATCATTTTCCATATTAGCCTCTATACGAAAGCTTTTTTGGACGACCAATCTTTTTGATATCATTGTTTTACCTCCATTCATTAGCAACTAATTTTAATTGCACTCTTATTATATAACATTTTAATTATTTTGTCAAGGGGTTTTTTGAAATTATTAAAGAAATTTTGATTTTTCTGCTTCTCTTAATTATAATAGATAAATTTTATTTTTCATAAAAGGGCAGAAAATCGCTGAAATATAACGACAACTTGAATGTAAATTTGAAAAAAGTCAACACATTCTTTAAAGAGGTTTTGATTATCAGAGCGAGGCTCATCGACCGAGATGATATTGACTTACACGTCGACAATGCCAAGTGCGTCCTCGTAGCTTCCGCTTTGAAAGACCTTTTCCGACATTTTGGACCCTTCATCCGATAAGCTGCTTCAGCGTTATCCGCTTAGCGGAAAACGCTACGGGTTGTTCTGAAATGTTGCTTTGCTAATTTTTGTCCTCCATAATTATATAAAGAGCCTATTGCTAAATTGTTCCGAATTAAATCGGAAAACAAAAAAAGCCTGTAAACTGCTTCTCATAATTAGAGAGAAGCAATTTACAGGCTCTTAATTCTGCTGTAAAAACAACAACTATTTATCTCTTCTTGGGCAAAACAATCGGCTTATAAACATGAATTTGATAAGATTTGCACGGATATAAGCCGGCCGTATATGGGAATTCCTTTTTTGATTTGCTGTCAAGCGGTATATAATTCGACAATTTCGCTGCATTTTCTTTGTATCGAGGACGCTCAACAATTTGCAGCATGGTATGGCAATGGTCTCCGTTTTCGGCATTTTTCAACACATACTCGCCGTCGCAGTTAAACACGATACCGTCTTCAACTGCGGCAACGTAATCCTTGCGGATATCCATACCACAGGAGACTATAATCTGCACATCGACCAGCTGATCGTGATGATTTTTGTATGCGTTAACAAGCCTTCCGCAGCGATGGTCAAGACAAATTTCTATGCCGAATCTGATTCCGTGATGTAGAAATATGCTACGCTGGTCGAAAGGATGTATTTTGAACTCTGAACTATCGGGTATATCGGGATAGCGGGTTGTTGTTTGAAGATAGTTGTCGTTTGGACCCTTTAAGATAAAGTCCTCTTTCGACTTGTGCTTTTTTTGAACCGATAATGCTTTAAGCTGTGACGACCCTCCCATAATAACATAGCAGCAGTTGTAAACATCGATATCCGCTTTTGACTCGCAGTAGTTAAAAGAGGCTGACAAAATATTTAAAAAATCGGTGTCCTTTTCTTGATTGCTTAAACTTAAAAACTCAGCCGTGAGAGGCTCGTCCGAAACGACAGCTTCTTTTTCATCAAGGAATTTCAAGAAATCGCTTAAAGAAGAGGCCTCACTAGCCGTATCGCTTCCTTCGATTCCGCTGTTTTTAGGATGCAGCCGATTGTATATAGATACCAGCGAGCCTCCTACTTCGGACAGGCTTTTGGCGGGTTCTTCATTACAGTCTGCTTTTTTCTCGGAGGTTAAAAGCGTTCCGAGCACGAAAAGCCAATCTGCAAACTTCTCTTGATAAAGGTATTCGGATACAAAGCGGCTGAAAAAATCTTGGAAAATAGACCGAGAATTGCCGTAATACGCGCCTTTATTTCCTCTGAAGAAAAACTCGGGAACAGTAAACACCTTCAAAACATCGCCGCTTTTGTCGTGCATTTCGTAGGCTTGTTCAATAGCTTGCTTCAAGAAATCAAGCCGAGCTTTAATATCCAGACTAAAATTCTCAAAGCCCAGATAACGTCCGTCATCGCTTGTTTCCTCAATAGAGCGCAAATCGCCCGGCGTTGTGGAAATCGCCAATCCGATCATCTGTATCCTGCTGTATACCTTCTCTGGCATATTGTGTACCTCCTCATAAAACTTTTTGTAATTACTTAAACATTATATCTTTTACAAAATTTTGCAACAGATATAATGAAATAAATAATATTCAAATATTCATCATTGATATTTATGACAATTATACCATACAATAATTATTATTTCAACCAATTTTTTAAATGGAAATTCTCAATCATTTATAATCTTGCGCAAGATGTCAAAATCCTGCGTGAAATGCACGATTTTTGTGCCTTTTGTCAATTTGCGGCATAAAACTTTGTTAAGTATAGCCAAACCCAAAGTCGTCGTTAATTACCAATTCTGAAAAAACCCGAAAAATGTTTTCATTTCTTTAGATATATTTCCTAAAGAAGATTCCGCAATCTCCTCAACCGCGGAATCCGTTTTCGCCGTCTCTAATAGAAGCAGCTCGTAAAGCCCGGAAATCCTTTTTAGCACAACTTCGGGCAATAAAAAACGCCTGTGAGTACTCCCTCGGAATTGAGAGAGCATCCACAGGCGTTCTGTGCGATATGCATAAAATGGACTTGGAAAATTTTACATGGGGAGGGTTCAAGTCCACTTTTCTGTCGAAAATATCTACGGACGGTGATTTCTGTTTTTCAAAAGATTTATGCCCACAATCGGCTTTGTACAGCCGTTTGTGGGCATAATATCTTTTTTGTCACGATTAGTTGGTGCGAGTGACGGGACTTGAACCCACACGTCGTTTCCAACACTAGCACCTCAA
>CAYSHU010000132.1:0-6400 GCA_964430965.1 uncultured Ruminococcus sp.
GAGCTTTCAAACGGCATCTGCTCGTTCAAACCGAACGTCGACAGGCTGGCGTTTTCCTGCCTTATGGAGGTTTCGGCGCAGGGGAAGCTCGTGTCGTACAGATTTGAAAAATCCGTTATCCGAAGCCGCGTTAAGGGTGTTTACTCCGAGGTAAACCGAATTTTAGACGGCACGGCGGACGAAACGATTTGGGAGAAATATTCAAGAGTAATCGAGCGAATTCCCATTATGAGAGAGCTCGCGGAAATCCTCGAAAAGAACCGAATGAACCGCGGCGCGCCCGATATTGATACCGTTGAGCCGAAAATCATCACCGATGAAAACGGCGTCTGCGTTGACGTTAAGGCGCGCGAGCGCGGCGTTGCGGAGCGCATTATCGAGGAGTTTATGCTTATGGCGAACAACGCCGCGGCGGCTCGCGCGATGAAGGAGAAAATCCCGTTTGTTTATCGCGTTCACGAGGCGCCGCCCGCGGAGAAGCTGATGACGCTGAACGAAACGCTCACGGCGCTCGGCATAAACCCCGAGGGTATTACGGAGCGCTCTACGGCGGGCGATTTGGCGAAAATCCTGCGCGACAACAAGGACTCCGACAGGGCAATTGTTATAAACCGCATCGTTCTGCGGACGATGATGAAGGCGAAATATTCCGACGAGCCGCTTGGGCATTACGGGCTGGTGATGCCCGAATACGCGCACTTCACTTCCCCGATACGCCGCTACGCGGATCTGTCGATACATCGCATACTTACCGATTATGTTTACGCGCTCTCCAACGAGAAAATGGTGAAGAAATACAAGAAATTCGCCGCCGAGGCTTCGCTGAGAGCAAGCACGACGGAGCTTTCCGCGGTGCGGTGCGAGCGCGAGTGTGAGAATTTCTATATGGCGGAATATATGAAAAACCACATCGGCGAGGAGTTTGACGGCTTTATTTCGGGCGTTTCGCCAAGCGGCGTGTTCGTCGGACTTGATAATACCGTCGAGGGAATGGTGTCCGTCACGAAGCTCCCGCTCGGCGACTACGACGTTCAGCACGGCGTTATTCTGACGGGCGCGGCGGACGGCAGGGTTTTCACGGTCGGCGACAAGGTGCGCGTCAAGTGCGTTTCAGTAAACGTAAACGGCGGGTTTATTGATTTTGAGTTTGTTTAAGAATTAAGAAAAGACCCATAATGGCAAACAGAGGGATTCCCCGAATGGAGGAAAACCGTAATAATAACTATGTGCCTTCCCCACCGAAGGCGGGGAAGGCACAACAAATATAGCTTTGACTAAAACCAAATCAAAAAAAAGGAGATAAAGATTATGAAATTCAAAAAAATACTTTCGAGCGTAATGGCGGCGTTTTGCGCGCTTTCCCTCACCGCCTGCGGAGATACCGGCGCGTCCAGCGCCACAGCGAGCAATAATTCGGAGCCCGCGCCCGCTGTGGTTTCGAGCGTAACGGAAAGCACCGCGAGCGTTTCGTCGTCGAGCTCATCAAAAAAGCCCGTAGCTTCAACTCCCGTAAGCACGACTGTCGAGGAAAGCTCGGACACTCCGACTGAATCCGACAGCAAGCTGAAAATCGTCGCGCTTAAGGGCCCGACGGCTATGGGGCTTGTAAAGCTGATGCAGGACAGCGAGGAAGCGGGCGAGGACGCTAAATACGAGTTTGAGATCAAGGCTTCTCCCGACGAGATCTCGCCTATGGTAGCGCAGGGCAGCGCGGACATTTTCTGCGTGCCCGCGAATTTAGCGGCGGTGCTTGCCAACAAGACCGAGGGCAAGGTTCAGGCAATCGCGATAAACACGCTCGGCGTGCTTTATATCTGCGAAAAGGGCGAAACTGTCAAGAACATCGCGGATTTAAAGGGCAAGACTATCTATTCCGCGGGAAAAGGCTCCACACCCGAATACGCACTGAATTTTATCCTTAACAACAACGGAATCGACCCAGAAAAGGACGTTAATATCGAGTGGAAGAGCGAGCACGCCGAGTGCCTTGAGGCGATGCTTAAGGGCACAAACTGCGTCGCGATGCTTCCGCAGCCGTTTGTAACCACCGCTCAGACGAAAAACAGCGCCGTAAGAGTCGCAATTGACCTCAACGACGCTTGGGACGATTTGGGGCTTGACAGCTCGCTTATCACGGGCGCGGCTATTGTCCGCACGGAGCTCGCCCAAAGCGACCCCGAAACGGTGAACTTCTTCTTACAGGATTATGAAAAATCGGTTGAATATGTAAACTCCAAGGTTGACGAGGCGGCGGAGCTTGTCGGGAAGTATGACATCGTGCCCGCGGCAGTCGCGAAGAAGGCAATTCCCGAGTGCCACATCGTCTGCGTTTACGGCTCACAGATGTTTGACAATCTGTCGGGATATTTGCAGGTGCTTTACGACACCGACCCGAAGTCGGTAGGCGGCACGCTCCCCGACCGTCGGTTCTATTATATCGGCATAGAGTAATCTAATAAAAAGAAACTTCCCCGCTTCGGCGGGGAAAGTTTTAGGAGGCTTTCAAATGAAACGCGTCAAAAGAATATTGTGTACCGCGGCGGCGGTGCTGTTTTGGCTCGTCATCTGGGAGCTTGCGGCGCTGAAGCTGAACAGCGGCATTATTCTCGTGTCGCCGCTTGAAGCGGTTAGGCGGCTTTTCTCGCTTGCATGGAGCGGCGGGTTCTGGAAAAGCGTACTGTTCTCGACGGGGCGGGTGCTGTTGGGATTCGCGCTCGGGCTTACGGCAGGGACGGCGCTGGCGCTGCTTTCGGCGCGGGTCAAGGTGATCCGCGTGCTGTTTTCGCCGCTTATCTCCGCGATGAAATCAATCCCCGTCGCGTCGTTTACGATACTCGCGCTTATCTGGATAGGCTCGAAAAACCTGTCGGTGCTTGTGTCATTCTTGATTTGCGTACCGATAGTCTGCGCGAATATGCTCGAGGGAATGGACAGCCTTGACCCGAAGCTCGGTGAAATGGCGGATGTTTTTCAAATCCCGCCATGGCGGCGCTTTGTCGGCGTGTATCTGTCGCAGCTGCTGCCGTTTTTCCGCTCGGCATCACGGCTTGCAATCGGGCTTTGCTGGAAATCGGGCGTTGCCGCGGAGGTTATCGGAATTCCAAAGGGCTCAATCGGAGAACAGCTTTACGACGCTAAGGTCTATCTCGAAACGGCGGATTTATTCGCGTGGACGATTACGGTAATTCTCCTTAGCTGGCTTTGCGAGAAGCTGTTTATGCTGCTTGTGGATTTGCTCCGCAAAAGAGTTGAGAAAATGTAAAAACGAGGTGCGCTATGCTTATTGCCGAGAATATTACAAAAAAATTCGGCGAGAACGCCGTGATTTCAGAGTTCTCTCACGAGTTCTCCGAGGGTAAGGCGACCGCGGTTTTAGGAAAATCGGGCGGCGGGAAGACTACGCTGCTGAATATTTTAATGGGGCTGCTCTCCCCCGACAGCGGCGAGGTAAAGCGCGACGGGAAAATCAGCGCGCTGTTTCAGGAGGATCGACTTTGCGAAAACCTCACCGCAAGCGCTAACATTCGGCTTGTGACGGGCAAGCGTCTCTCGAAAGCCGAGATCAACGCCGAGCTTGCGGCGGTGGGACTTGAAGGCTGTGAAAACAAGCCCGCGAGATTGCTCTCGGGAGGAATGAAGCGCCGCGCCGCGATGCTGCGGGCGCTGCTTGCCGATTATGACATTCTCTTCGCCGACGAGCCGTTCAAGGGGCTTGACGAGGACACAAAGCGCGAGGTTATGCGGTATTTCAAGGAGAAAACCAGCGGCAAGACCGTTGTGTTCGTCACTCACGACAAGGACGAGTGCGAGGCGCTGGCGGACGAAATAATACGCATTTAACGGTGTTTTCCCCGCCTGCGGCGGGGAAAAACACATAAAAATATACTTTTATAAAAATATGTATTTATTAAGCAGGGCGGTGACAACGTGGAATTTCTTATCGGATATTTGCTTATCGCGGTGATTTTGCTGTTTATGGGCTTCGAGCTCGTCCAGATCGGAATGTTCACGCTGGCGCTTATCGGCGTTTTTATCGTGCTTATCGGCGTGTTTTTCGCGGTCTGCGTGGTTTTTCTGATTATGTCGCGCCCCGCGAGCGGCGTGTTCGTCAAGTTCGATGAGGATCGGAAATTCCCCGTGGCGGTTTACAAAATAAACGGCGAGGACGTTCCGAATATGTTCCCGAGCGAGATGATTATGAAGAACAAAATCTACGTGCCGAACAAGGAGATACGCCTGCTCTACTGCAAGCCGCGCCGCGCCGCTATCGACAAAAACGCGCTTATCACGATGATCGCGGGGAGCGTGATTTTCATTCCCGCGGGGGTGTTTTCGGCGATCGCTTTAGTAGAGTTTGTTAAGGGATTTTTTGTTCATTAGAATTTACCGTGATTTCCCCGCCTCCGGCGGGGAAATCTTAAGAAATCAACAGGAAGTGGTTTTATGATTATCGACGCGCACGCGCATATTTTTCCCGATAAAATCGCCGAAAAGGCGGTCGCGGGCATCGGCGGGTTTTACGCGCAGTTTGGGGTTCATGTTCAAGGAAACGGAACGCTTTCCGACTTGCTACAAAGGGGCAAGGCGGCGGGCGTGGAGCGCTTTCTCGTGCAGTCCGTCGCGACGGTTCCCGCGCAGGTGGAGGCTATCAACAATTTTATCGCGGAGAGCGTCCGCGAGCACCCCGCGGAGCTTATCGGCTTCGGGGCGATGCACCCCGACTATCCGAGCATTTCCGCGGAAATCGAGCGTATAATATCGCTCGGGCTGCACGGGATAAAGCTCCACGGGGATTTTCAGGGCTTCGCGCTTGACGACGAGCGGGCGTTCCCGATTTACGAGGCGGCGGAGGGGAGACTTCCGATTTTGTTTCACAACGGCGATGCGCGCTCGGATTTTACGTCGCCGGAGCGGCTTTTGCGCGTTGTGAAGCGGTTTCCGAGGCTCACCGTTATCGGGGCGCATATGGCGGGGTGGTCGATGTGGAAGAAAAGCACGCGGCTGTTCCACGAATACCTTGAGGAAAACCCCGAAAGCCCGATCTTCGCGGACTGCTCGAGCTCGCTTTACGCGATGTCCCCCGAGCAAGCCGCCGAGCTTATTCGTAAGTTTGGCGTTCACCGCGTATTGTGGGGCACGGATTATCCGATGTGGGACGCGAGGGAGGAGCTTGAGCGCTTCGCGAGGCTGCCGCTGACGGACAGTGAGAAGGAAATGGTGCTCGGAGGGAACGCGCTGCGGCTGCTCGGCACAAATCGTAATTAACGGAGGTATTCAAATGACTGTTTTCATTAACAGAGTAATAAGCAGTATAATTGAAATTTTACTGCTTGCAATAATTCCTTTTATATGGTGGTTGGTTACGGCAAGAAAACAACAGCCCTTTCCGAAATGGCTGGGCTTGAAAAAATGCGATTTCAGAAAAAACAAGACCGCCCTTTGGACGCTGGGAATAACTCTCGGCTTCCTGCTGCTGGGTGTTTTTACGATTATAATACTGCGAGATGTCGAAACCGCGGCGTCCACGTTTACGGGAATGGGCGCGCAGGCTATTCCCGCCATTATCGTTTATGCTTTGTTTAACACGGCATTTCCCGAGGAATTCTTTTTCAGAGGCTTTTTGCTGAAACGGCTTGAAAGTAAATTGAAATTTGCCGCGGCAAATACAATACAAGCCCTTTTATTCGGCTTACTTCACGGCGTTATGTTTTTTACGGTAGTGGGAGCTGTAAAAGCAATTCTGATTATAATATTAACCGGCACGGTTGCGTGGTTTATGGGATACATAAACGAAAAAAAGGCAGACGGTTCAATTATTCCAAGCTGGATAATACACTCGCTGTCAAATTTGTTTTCGGGAATATGCGCGGCTTTCCAAATCATATCCTAGAACCTGTTATCAGGCTGTCAAGAAGCCCTCAGATGCTAGGAAGTGGCTTGTCGGCTAGCCTTTGTGGCTGCCGACAAGCCACTGACGACGCAGATGAGGGTTTCTTGACAGCCTGCGGCGTCGCCTGTCAAGGCGACGCCGTTGTTGTTTGAATAAGCTCCACAAGCTCATTAAGCGCCGCGCGGCGCTCCTGCTCGTTTAGTCGCCCGCCACCGCGAGTTTTAAACTTCGCCGAAACGCGGAGCACGCCCTCGCCTATCAGCGGGTCGTCGGTGATTTTTATGCCGTAAGCCTCACACGTCATCTCCTCGCCGCCGCACTTGAAATTCAGCGTGGTTTTGCGGGAGCGCTTTGACGTGAGCATTTGGGCGGCGGTGGCGCGGGAGCTCAGGCTTTCGCCGATAACGCCGCTTTCATAGTAACGAGAACCGCTTAGAACAGCGGTTTTTCCGTCGTCGGAGCTTGTCATTCCGCTGCCGTTTTCCGTAATCGCAAGCATCGGAAGCAGCG
>CAYSHU010000133.1:0-6388 GCA_964430965.1 uncultured Ruminococcus sp.
TCAATAAAAGGTCCTCGGTGAGCCAGAACGTGTCCTGTATATCGCGCGACGGGTGATCTTTGAGAACGTTCAGCCGCGTGAAGTTATGGTCGTCGTCCTCTATTTCGGGATATTCCAGAACCTCAAAGCCCATTCCCGCGAACACCGAGATCATCTGCTGCGTGATAAGCGAGATCGGGTGGAGATTTGCGGGAGCACGCTTTAAAGCGGGCATCGTAACGTCCACCGCCTCGCGCTCGTAGCGCTTTTTCAGCTCGTACTCCTTTATCTCGCTTTGCTTTTCGTTATACAAATTCTGCGCCCACTCGCGAACCTCGTTCACCGCCTTGCCGAACGTCGGCTTCTCCTCGGGCGGAACGCTCTTCATTTCCTTCATCAGCCCCGAGATAACGCCCGTTTTCCCGAGATACTTCTGCCAGAAATCGGAAAGCTGAACGCCGTCGGCAACTTCTTCGAGCTTCTGCTTAACTTGTGCTTTGATTTCGCTGAAATCTTTCATGATTTATCCCCTTCCAAAAATAAAATCTCGCCCCAAATTGCTTTGGGACGAGCGGATTATCCTATGCTCGCGGTACCACCCAAATTCGCGGTTTAAAAAACCGCGCCCTTGAATCGCCTTGTCGCGGCGAACGTCCGCTTAGTTTCTCGCGGAGGGCTCCCGTGCTGAAATTCACCATTTTGTCCGACAGAACGCTCCCAGCCGATGACGTTCATTCTCTGCACTCGGTTTCCAAAATGCTACTTACACACTTTCACAGCCAAATATATTATAACACAACGCCTAAAATTTGTCAAGGGGTTATTTCGCTTTTACCTCATTTTTCAGCTCTTTGCCCTCAAGATAATCGTCAAAATTCCGGAGAGTTACCTCCGCGATGCCGCGCAGAGCCTCCTCCGTCAGGAACGCCTGGTGCGACGTAATCAGCACGTTCGGGCGGCTGACAAGCAGCGACAAGACCTCGTCCGTGACGATTTTATCCGAGTTATCCTCGAAGAACAGCCCGCTTTCCTCCTCGTAAACGTCCAGCGCCGCGCCGCCTATTCGCTTGTCGTTCAGCGCGGAAAGCAGCGCCTCGCTGTCTATCAGCTGCCCGCGCGACGTGTTGACGATAAGCGCGGATTTCTTCATCAGGTTTATCGCGCTTTCGTCTATAATATAGCGCGTTTCGCGCGTCAACGGGCAATGCAGCGAAATAATATCCGACTGTCGGAAAAGCTCGTCCGTTTCGACATAGCGCACGCCGTCGATGTCGGCGGGGTACGGGTCGTAAGCGAGGATTTTCATTCCGAAGCCCTTGCAGATGTCGATAAACGCCTGCCCTATTTTCCCCGTGCCGATTACGCCCGCGGTTTTTCCGTGGAGGTCGAAGCCCGTCAGCCCCACTAGGCTGAAATTAAAATCGCGCGTGCGGATATAGGCGCGGGGGATTTTTCTGTTCAGCGCGAGGATCATTCCCATTGCGTGCTCCGCTACGGCATACGGCGAATACGCGGGGACGCGCAAAATCGTGAGTTTTCCCTTTGCCGCGTCAAGCGAAATGTTGTTAAATCCCGCGCAGCGCATCAGCAGGACTTCAACGCCCATTTCCGCAAGCGCGTCAATCGATTTCGCGTTGATAACGTCGTTGACAAACGCGCAGACCGCCTTGCAGCCCTCCGCGAGCCGCGCACTTTCGGGACGCAGGCGGCTTTCATAATATATTATCTCGTACTTCCTGTTGATTTTATCAAACCACTCGCGGTCGTAAGGTTTAGCATCAAAAAACGCGATTTTTTCCATATTTCTTCTCCTTGGCAAAAATATATTTTAGTTATTTTGCGCTAGAGAATTGAAATTATGCTTGACAAACCTCCTCCGCAAGACTATAATATAATTGTCAATTATCAATTAAAAAACGGAGATAATCATGGAAAATAAAAAACGCCTTACAAAGGCGATAGTACTTATTATAATTTCGGCGTTCTGCTTTGCGGTGATGAACCTTTGCGTGTCGATGTCGGGGGATATTCCCGTGATACAGAAAACGTTCTTTCGGAATTTGTTCGCGATGATAATCGCAAGCGGCGCGATGATAAAAAATCGGCATTACATAATCCCGAAAAAGAGTGAGGCGCTCGGGGTTTTCGCGCGGTCGGCGGCGGGATTTCTCGGTATGCTCGGGAATTTTTACGCGCTGTCGTCGCTGCGCGTCGCGGACGCCTCGCTGCTGAACAAAATGTCGCCGTTCTTCGCGATTATTTTCTCGACTATTCTGCTCCGCGAAATTCCGGATAAAATCCAGATAATCTGCATTATAACGGCGTTCGCGGGGGCGATGTTTGTCCTGAAGCCGGGCTTTCAAAGCGCCGGGCTTATCCCGGCGTGCGCGGGCTTTGCGGGAGGCGCGTGCGCGGGGCTTGCGTATACGTTCGTGCGGAGGCTGACAAGCCGCGGCACGGACGGCTATTATATCGTGTTCTTTTTCAGCGCGTTTTCGACGCTTTGCGCCGCGCCCGCGCTCATTTTCGATTACTCCCCGATGACGCTCGCGCAGCTTTTGTTCCTTATCGGAGCGGGCGTCGCGGCGGCGGGCGGACAATTCGCGATAACGGCGTGCTACTCCTACGCTCCCGCGCGGGAGGTATCAATTTACGACTACACGCAGATCATCTTCGCGGGGATGCTGGGCTTTGTGTTCAAGGGCGAGATCCCCGACATTTTCAGCTTTATCGGCTATTTTATCATAATCGCGGCGGCGCTTTTGATGTTTTTGTACAACAACAAATCAGCTCATAAGACTACTGAGCGTTGACCGCCTCCAGCTCCGAAGCGGGCTCTTCTGCCGCGTCCATTTCCTCAAGAGCCTCCTGCTCCATTTCGTCCAAATCCTGCGGATTATTGTCGGCAGGGTTGCCGATTTTGATTTCCTCCTCCTCGGTGTAAATTCCCGTAACGGAAATCGTGAGGAAGCGAAAATCGTTCATCAAATCAAGCTCCTCCCCCGCGAATTTGCCCATAATGCGGACAACGGGGCGCAGGACGTTTTCGTTGTGAGCTATTACCTTGCCGTGTCTGCCGTCCGAAAGCTGAACCAACGTCCCTATCGGATAGGGGTTGAATGCGCGGAGGAACGCCTTTGTCACCTCAATGTCGAAGTGCTGGTCGCAGCCGCCAAGCATATATTCCTCGGTTTCGGCAACCGACCACGGCTGTCTGTACGGGCGGTTTGACGTGAGCGCGTCAAACACGTCGCAGACTGTCAGAATTCTTGCGATAAGCGGGATTTTCTCCCCGACAAGCCCCGTGGGATAGCCCGAGCCGTCATACTTCTCTTGATGAAAAAGCACGCCGCTCATAATATTCGCGTTGTACTCGCCGCTGTTTTTGAGGATATTATAGCCGATGTGCGGGTGGCGCTTAACCTCCTCGAACTCTTTATCCGTGAGCTTTCCCGGCTTTATGATAATATCGTGGTCGATGTTGGATTTTCCTATGTCGTGCAGCAGCCCCGCGATTACGACCTCTTTAGTTTCCTCGGCGCTTAAGCCCAGCTCTCCGCAGACGGAAGCCGCGAGCATTGAAACGCGCAGGCAGTGCTTGTAGGTATAATCGTCGTAGTTCTGGAGCGCTATCATCTGGTTTCCGAGGAATGACGTGTCGTTGGCGATGTCGTTGATAATGTCGTCGGCAATGTTGTCGACCTTCTGCACCGCCGTGTGAGACAGCTCCTTTATCTCCTCGTTGCACTCGAAAATCTCATCGAGAGTGGTTAGGGCGTTTGTAATGCGCTCGTTGCGCAGCTCTTCTTTTTGAGCTTTCGTTTCGCTGATAGGCGCGGCGAGCTCGCCGATGCCGCCGCTTACAATACGAACGGACTTTATGCCCTTATCCTTCAGCATCTGAATCATCTGCGCCGACAGAAACATTCCCTTTTTCAACAGCACCTTGTATTCCGTAGCCGTAGTAGTCGCGACGTTTTCCGCCAGCTGCATACCCTCGCGGGCTTTTTCGATATTAACGATTATCAAAATGTTCACTCCCTGCTGATTTCAAGTGAATATATCATTTTCGATATAACTATATATATTTTAACATATATCGGCGGAAATGTCAAGCACAAAATAATTGAGAATGTATAATTGATAATATGTAATTATGGAACGCCTCCTGCGGCGATTAAAAAAGTTTTCCCCGCCTTCGGCGGGGAAAACTTATAACGCGCGAAGCGCACACCGAAATTCTACACTCTCAATTATACATTATTTAAGTTCGACTACCGTAACCCCCGCCTCGCCCTCGCCATACGCTCCCAAACGGAAGCTCTTCACCGCGGGATTCCGTCTTAAAGCCGCCTGCACCGCGTCCCGGAGGGCTCCCGTGCCCTTGCCGTGGATTATCACAACCTGCTTCATTCCCGAAAGCAAGGCGCTGTCTAAGAACATTTCCATTTGCAGAACGCCCTCGTCGCCCATGCAGCCGCGTATGTCGAGCTCCATTCCGCCGCGGCGGTTCATATTCGACGTGAGGGATTTTTTGATCTTACCAGCCGAGGATTGCTGCTTCTTCGACTCTTTTTCAATAAGCCTAAGATTGCCGACGCTTGTTTTCACCGTCATAGAGCCCGTCTGCACGCGGCACTCGCCCTTGACGTTCGGGACGGTGAGAAGCGTGCCCTCTCTGCCCGTGTCCGCAAGGCGCACGGTGTCGCCGCTTTTCCACGGGCGCGGCGGGACGTATTTCTCCGCCTTGCGCTCGATGACGGGGTTCGCGTCGTCCTGCATTTTGTTAAGGCGGCTGCTCGTCCTGCTTTTCGCGTCCTGCAAGCCCTTTCGGAGAGTTTCTTTATCCTTGGCTTTCTTAAGCTCCTCCAAATCGTTTAAGAGACGGTCGGACTGAGCCCTTGTCTGCTCGATTATTGAAAGCGCCCTTTGCCGCGCGTTTTCGAGCTCCTTTTCCTTTTGCGCCTCCAGCTCCGAGAGCTTCTGCTTAAGCTCGCTTTCGGTGAGCTTGGCGTTGCGCTCGGAAATCGCCATGCTCTCCTTTAGCTGCTCGAGCTCCTTTCGGGATTGCTCAAGCTGGTCGATGACCTGCTCGAAACGGCGGTTTTCGGTGCTCACCAGGTCCTCGGCGCGGGAGATCACGTCGTCGCTCATACCGAGCCTTTTCGTTATCGCAAACGCGTTTGACTTGCCCGGAACGCCTACTATCAAGCGGAATGTGGGCTTTAACGTTTCCACGTCGAACTCGCACGAGGCGTTCTCCACGCCCTCGGTTTCCAGCGCGAACATTTTCACCTCTTGGTAATGCGTCGTCGCAAGGACCTTTGCACGATAGCTCTTCAGCTGCGTTAAAATAGAAACCGCCAGCGCCGCGCCCTCAACGGGGTCGGTGCCGCTGCCTAGCTCGTCGATAAGCACGAGGGAATCTTCGTCCGCCGCTTCAATAATCTTGATGACGTTCGTCATATGCGAGGAGAACGTTGACAGGCTCTGCTCGATGCTCTGCTCGTCGCCGATATCGACGTAAACGCGTTTAAAGCAGCCGATTACCGAGCCATCGCCAGCGGGAATCATTAAGCCGCATTGCGTCATCAGCGTGAGAAGCCCCACCGTTTTGATAGCGACGGTTTTGCCGCCCGTGTTCGGGCCCGTGATTATCAGGCAGTCATAATTCTCGCCGATCTCCACGCTTATCGGCACGGCCAAATCGCGGTCGAGAAGCGGGTGGCGGGCGTTGTTGAGTATCACCTTAGGCTCGTTTACGACCGTCGCCGAAACCGCCTTCATTTTCGCGCCGAGGTTCGCCTTCGCGAAGTACAGCTCCAGTATCTGCGACAAACGGAAATTCTCGGCGACAGCCTCCGCGTTCTCGCCGACCTCTGCCGAAAGCTCCCGCGTTATGCGCTCTATCTCCGCCTGCTCGCGGGATTTCAGCACGCGTATCTCGTTATTCGCCTCAACGACCTCCATAGGCTCTACGAAGAACGTCTGCCCCGTCGCGGACGTATCGTGAACAAGCCCGGGCACGTCGCTTTTGTGCTCGCTTTTTACGGGCACGACAAACCGCCCGTCACGCATCGTGACGATAGCGTCCTGCAAATACGCGCGGGTGCTTTTGCTTTTTATCATATTATCCAGCTTGTCGCGGATATTCTGCCCTTGCCGAGCTATTCTCCGCCGGATTGACGAGAGCTCCGCGCTTGCCGCGTCGGACATTTCCTCCTCGGAGATTATGCTCTCCGAAATCCGCTTTTCAAGCGGCTTCACGGGAACGAGTCCTCTGAAGTACTCAGCCAGCGAGCTCTCCACATTCTCGCACTGCGAAAACCAGTCGCAAAGCACCGCCGTTTCTCTCAGCACCGCCGCCGTGTCGAGCAGCTCCCGAAACGACAGCATAGAGCCCGTTTTC
>CAYSHU010000134.1:0-6356 GCA_964430965.1 uncultured Ruminococcus sp.
GTTATGATAATGGAGAAATGCGCCGACCTGCTCCCCGATTATTTCAGCTTTGTAAAGGGACTTGTCGACAGCGAGGACTTGTCGCTGAACATTTCCCGTGAAATGCTCCAGCACGACAGACAGCTCAAGATAATCGCGAAGGCTATCGAGAAATCGATCAAGAACGAGCTGAAAAAGCTCCAGAAGAACGACCGCGAGAAGTACGAGAAATTCTTTGAAACGTTCGGAACGCAGATAAAATACGGCATTTACGAGAGCTACGGAATGAACAAGACCGAGCTTCAAGACCTGCTGATGTTTAAATCCTCTTTCGGAACGACTACGCTTGAAGAATACGTTTCGCGTATGAAAGAGGAGCAGAAGTACATCTACTTCGCAAGCGGCTCGTCCGTTTCGAGAATTGAAAGCCTCCCGCAGACCGATATGGTTCGCGAAAAGGGCTTCGAGATACTTTACCTCACCGACCATGTTGACGAGTTCTGCCTGCAAATGATGCACGACTTTGACGGCAAGGAGTACAAGTCCGTTTCCGCGGACGACCTCGACCTCGGCACGGAGGAGGAGAAAGAGGAGATCAAGAAAGAGGAGGAGGACAACAAGCCGCTGTTCGACTACCTTACGGAAAGCCTCGGCGGCAAGGTGAAGTCCGTGAAGCTCTCGCAGCGCCTGAAAACACACCCCGTGTGCATCACAAGCGAGGGAATGTTGTCCGTCGAAATGGAAAAGGTTCTCTCCGCGATGCCCGACGGACAAGGCGCAAAGGCGGAAAAGGTCCTCGAAATAAACCCGAACCACGCGATTTTCGGCAAGCTGAAAGCCCTTTACGAAACCGACAAGGACAAGGCGGGCGAATACGCCGAGCTGCTCTACAATCAAGCGCTGCTGATTGAGGGAATGGCTATTGAAAACCCCGTTGACTTCGCGAATAAATTGTGCGAGATTATGGCGCAGTAAGTGCAAAATCCCCTCGCGAAGCGAGTGGATTTTGAGACTTACCGCAATGGCATTCGTCTGCGCCCTGCGGTCTTGACGAACGCTCATTGCCAGCATTTTTTTGCTTCGCAAAAGCATCGCGAATAAAAAAATTCCCCCTCAAACGAGGGGGAAAATGTATAATGGAAGCCTTTAGGGGAGTTAGCAGATCAATCCCACGCGTAGTTGTCGGGGTCTGTCGGCATGGTAGGCTTGAGGTATTCGTGCGTTAGACCTTTAAGCCAGTATTTTTTCCATTCCTTGCTGAATTCCTCGTGGGAAACCTCCTCGCCGTCCAGTTTGTAATAGCTTACAAATTCGCGTTTTTCCTCGTCAAAGGACTTAGTGCCCTCCTCAAGGATCGTCTCCGCGGTAATGTTTCCGTCTTCGTCAACGAGTATCTTTTCGACCCGCCACACATAGCCCTGCCATGAGCCGTCTTCGGGGATTACGATGTCAGAGTAAAGATAATACGGGAAATATTCGCCGCTGCTTCCATCGGAATACAATATCTCCTCCGGCTTGCATACGCCGTCTTCCGTATCAAAGCTCCCGACCTGCTTTATGCCGCTTGACGTTTTCGCAAAAACGTACACTCCCTTGAAATCCTCGCATTCATTCAGCGAGAGCAGGAGCTCCTTTGTGCCGTTAAGGTCGATGTCGACCTCCGCGTCTCTCCAGAGCACTTTCCGGCTTTCGGGAATCCCGAGCTCTTCCTTCAACGCCTCGCGGCACTCGTCAACTTCCTCGGTCGTGAACTCCGTGTAGAACTTCGGGACAAACGCGTAGGTGTTCCAAATGCCGATAAACTCCTCCTCACCGATTTTCTTGCGGTTGTTATAATATGTGACCGTGTCGCCGTCGGTGATCCTTTCCATAATAATATCTTCGTCTATCTCATCTTTATTGTTAAGCGATATGTGCCGAATGCTTTCGCTTTTCGCCGAGCCGATAGTTTCCGTGCGGTAGTAGTACATTGGAGTTTCCCACTCGTCAACAACATAATCGAGATCAAGCTCCTCATAGCCCTTTCCGAACCCGCCGTGATCCTTAACGTCAAACGTTTCACCGCGTATCGAGGAATAGCCGCGCGTCCTGTGGAAAGCTCTTGCGCCCACGTCCGCCACCGCGTGCCCGTCTATCTGCGGCAGGATAAAATAATCCCTATTCCAACCGTCGTTGCAAAAATCTTCCTGTCTCACTACTTGCCACGAAATCCCGTCCTGAAGCGCCGCCTCGTTTTCGTTCTTGATCATGCTTATACATTCCGCGATAAAATCACGCTCGAGCTCCTCGGGTTCAAAATTGAGTTCTATAATGTTGCTGTTGTATATTTCTTTAAGGTCCTTGCCCTCAAAATCCACCTGAACGAAAGCTTTCGGGTCGACGTTAAGCTCCGCTTGAGAATCCTGCTCCGAAGAGTCGCTCTGCTCCGGCTTGTTCAAGCGCGAAACGACCACGCCCGTGCAGATCACCACTGCCAGGCACGCCGCGATCGGCGCGAATATTTTAAGCGGCGACCTTTTATAATTGCCCGCGTAAACGCGAACGGGCGCGCCGTCCTGCTCTCCCAAAGCCTCGTCGACAAACGCGTCGTTGATCTTAAGCTCTGTTATCATATCCAATAATTCGTCTTTTTTCATAGGAAATAGCCCTCCTTTTCAAGGTGTTTTCTGATTTGCTTTTTGGTGCGGTAAAGCGCCGCGGAGACGGCTCTCTTGCTCATTCCGAGCCGCGCCGCGATGTCGGGGACACTCTCGAAGCAATAATACCGCAGCACGAAAACCACGCGGTTTACGCTTGGCAGCCCGCCGAGAAAGCGGTTTATCTCCTCAAGAATTGCGCGGTGCTCGGCGGTTTTTTCTACGTCCGCGCTTGCGGGCAGCATTTCGGCGAAGTCCTCCAAAACCAGCGCCGTGCTGTCGTTTGCGCGCATTTTCGTTGCCCCGCGGCGGTAACGAGAAATGGCGTTGTTGCGGGTTATCGCGGCAAGATACGCGCGAAGGCTCTGCGGTCGCTCGGGCGGGATAGACTCCCACGCCTTCAGAAGCGCGTCGTTGACGCACTCCCCAACCTCCGACTCGTCCCCGAGAATATTCCGCGCGATCTTCTCGCAGTATTTCCCGTAAGTGCTCTGCGTAAGAGAAATCGCCCGCTCGTCGCGCTCGTTAAAAAGCTCAATTATCTCGCTGTCGGTCAAGCCGTTCACCCCCGTTCACTTATATAGACGCGAAGCAAATTCAAATATCACTCAGGTAAAAAAATTTTTTTAAAATATTTTCCCCTCTACGGGAAAAAGAAAAAATACAAAAACCACTTGACAACCCCGGAAAAATATGCTATAATAATTAGGTTATCGTTATTCCGACGATCACAATCTCTTTGCTCACTTGAAAAACGGTGGGCTGAAAATCCATAAGGAGGTGTTTCTAAATGGCAAAACTTAGCGAAAAGTACGAGGCTATGCTCGTGTTCTCCCTCAAGAAGGACGAGGAGCAGATCAAGGCGCTTGTTGAGAAGTTCAGCGACCTTATCAAGTCTAACGGCACGCTCGAAAATGTTGACGAATGGGGCAAGCGCAAGCTCGCGTATGAGATCAACTACGAGGGCGAGGGCTATTATGTGCTCTACAACTTCGAGAGCAAGCCCGATTTCCCCGCGGAGTTCGAGCGTATCGTAAGCATTACCGACGGCGTTTTGCGTTGGTGTACTGTTCTCAGAAAGTAAGATGAAAGATGTCAGCGCTGCTGACAATTGGCTTCCGACAAAGGAGTGTGACTGATTATGAATAAGGTAATAATGATGGGCAGAATGGTTGCGGACGCGGAGCTTAAGACAACTCCGAGCGGCATTTCCACTTGCAATTTCAAAATTGCGGTCGACAGGAATTATCAGAAAAAGGGAGAGGAACGCAAGGCGGACTTCTTCAACTGCGCTGCTTGGCGCGGCACCGCGGAGTTTATCTCCAAGTGGTTCCCGAAGGGCAGGCTGATTCTTATCGAGGGCGAGATGCAGACGCGGCAATACACCGATAAAAACGGCAATCCCGCGACATGGTATGAGATCCAGGTCGACAACGCGTATTTCACGGGAGATAAGGGCAGCGGCGGCTCGAACGCGGGCTATTCAAACTACGGCGCTCCGCCTTTAAGCGAGCCCCCCGCGGGCTACGGCGGAGGCTCGTCTAATTCCGCGCCCGTAAATGAAGCCCCGAGCGCACCCGCGCCCAAGGCGGATTTCTCTTCCGCGGACACCGATGACTATCCGTTCTAAGAGCCTGAACATGCTCCGGGGAACGTGAATTCCAAACAATCCATATAAGGAGGTTATGAAAAATGGCTGAAAGAGTTGAAAGAACCGAAAGAGCTGCGCACCCTATGAAGCGTTCGCGCAAGAAGGTCTGCCAGTTCTGCACGGACAGAACCGAGTTTATTGACTACAAGGACATCGCGAAGCTCAAGAAGTTTATGACGGAGCGCTCGAAAATTCTCCCGAGAAGAGTAACGGGTTGCTGCGCGTATCACCAGAGAGAGCTGACGACTTCTATCAAGAGAGCGCGCCAAATGGCGCTTATCCCTTACGTTAGCGACTAAGGCTTATAAAATTTCCCCTCGCGAGGCGAGGGGATTTTTTTAATTTATTTATTGAATTTACACTTTGCCGGAAGCGCTGTTTTAGGTCGTTACACGTCTTTGGCAGCTCCCCCAAACGTTGACGCATATTGATTTCAATTTAAATTTCAAAATTCGCAATTCGCTGCTCCGTTTCGCTTCGCTTCACTCCGCAACGACTTGCGAACCGCTCACAATTTTGCTTCGCAAAATTGTGAGACTTTTTGAAATTTACACTTCGCGGGGTAGGTTACACTTTACAGTACACTACTGCGTAGTCAAACGGCGCGACATGAACCTTGCCGTCGGCAATGCCTTTTCCGTAGCGGTCGAACGCGGGCTCGAAGTCGTAGAACATCGCGGTCTTTTCGTTTTTGAGCACGAAGCTCCTGCCCTTGGTCGACTTGTTCAGATAAATAATCGCCGCGTCGCGGGTTATTCTGTCAAATCTCGCGAACACGCAAACGTTGTCGTCGCACTGGATAAACCGCATCGCGCCCTGTTCGAACGCGCGAGTGCCTTTTCTGATCTTCGAGAGCGTCTTGACAAACTCCACAAGCTCCAGATTTTCATCCCCCCACGGATAGCAGCGGCGGTTGAACGGGTCGCGGTAGCCCTCCATTCCCGCCTCGTCGCCGTAATAAACGCACGGGATTCCCGGCAGGAAGAATTGCAGAACCGTCGCGCACTTCATCAGCGCTATTCCCAAAAGATACTCCGCGCCGTCGAGCTTGCGTTCCGCCTGCCAGTTTTTGTCGTGCCAGCCGACCTCCTCTCCGCCGAGCCTCGTGAGCGCTCTCTCGGTATCGTGCGTCGACAGGAAGTTCATCAGCATATCGACGGCGGGCTTGGGATAGTGGTCGAGGATAGTGGTTATCGAGTCGACAAATTGCTGACCGTTCGCGTATTTCACATAGTTAAGGATCGCTTCCTTAAACGGATAATTCATAACGCTATCGAGCTGCCCGCCGATAAGATAACGCCGTCTTACTCCGTAGCTTTCCTTATTCGAAGCGTCCTCCCAGACCTCGCCGTAGATAACCTTATCGTCGCCCATTTTCTTGACGGCGATGTTCAGGTTGTCAAGAAACTCGTCGGGGAGCTCGTCGGCAACGTCCAGGCGCCAGCCTTTCGCGCCGAGCTTTATCCACTTCTGGAGAATTCCGCCGTCGCCGCAGATGTAGTTCGTATACGCCTCGTTATTCTCGTTAACGTTCGGCAGCGTTGTAATTCCCCACCAGCTGTCGTAGCGCTCGGGGTATGCGATGAACGAATACCACGAATGATACGGCGAGTTCGGGTCGCGATACGCGCCCGTGTTATCGCCGTAGCGCCCGAACTTGTTAAAATAGATCGAGTCCGCGCCCGTGTGCGAGAAAACGCCGTCGAGGATAATATCAATGCCCATTTCCTTTGCCTTTTGGCAGAGCTCGACAAAGTCCTCCTCCGTGCCGAGCATCGGGTCTATTTTCTCGTAATTCGCCGTATTGTAGCGGTGATTTTCGTGAGCCTCGAAAATCGGGTTGAGGTAGATTATCGTTACGCCCAAATCCTTGATATACGGCAGCTTTTCAATAATTCCGCGCAAATCTCCGCCGAAGTAATCATTGTTGCGGACAATGCCCTTTTCGTCGGGGAGATAGAGCGGCGTGCCGTTCCAGTCGTCGCGGAGAATTCTGTCCGCGGGAATATTCTCGTGCTTAACTCCGCTTTTCGCAAAGCGATCCGGGAAAATCTGATACATAATGCCGCCGCGGACGCTTTCGGGCGTGT
>CAYSHU010000135.1:0-6330 GCA_964430965.1 uncultured Ruminococcus sp.
AAATCGTCAATGGTTTCATAATGCAGATAAAAGGTCGACCTGTTTACACCCGCCTTCGCGCATATTTCCTTTACGGTGATGTATTCAAGCTCCTTTACGTTCAACAGCCCGATCAATGCTTCGTCCATACGCAAAGCGGTATTGAAATATTTGCTTTCCGATTTGTTCATAAACGCGCCCCTTTAAATAATGTAACCGCTAGTCTGCTTCTTCGCTGATTTCTCTTGCAAGCTGCATTATCTCGAACGCGTATTTCTGCTTGCCGTCGTTCAGCATTTTTTTGAAAACGGGGTAATTTACGCTGACGCCCGCGATCCCAACGATGCCTATGGCAATTCCGATAATAAAGGCAGGCGTGCTCCCGTCGCCTATCACCTTCATCGAAAGGCACATACCGACGCCCAGCAAAAGCGCCATAATAATTCCGAACGTATACGCAAAAATATGCGCCTTGCTTTTTGCTTTTCTGTCCAGCTTTTTAAGCGCCACGACCTTGGACGTATCCTTCGGCGCATACTCGCTGGCGATCGCCTCTGCGAAAATCTTATCGGTATTCATAGTAATATCCTCCCAAAAATGAATTTCAGCCTTAGCTGTTAATTCTATTATAAACAATCTGCGCAGAAAAGGGAACAACAACCATAAGGATTTGTGTTGATTTTTGAAAAAAATTTATCGGGCGGCCGCGATGATTGGAAAAATAAGGCCGAGAGCTTACCCTGATAAAAACGCGGCTGTTAAACCGAACAGCCGCGTTACGTTATAAAAAAAGCCAAATCACATCTCGCTCAAAACCTCCTGCTTCTTAGCCTCAAACTCCTCGGCGGTGATAAGCCCGCCGACTATCGTCAGCGTAAGTAATGCTTGCCGAAATTTTTCTTACTTTCGCTTGCTTGAAAATACTGCGTTGCTATTTTCCCGCTCCTTATCGCAGAGAAAGCGATAAACGCCGCGCAGGAACTCGCGCTCCTTTTCGTTCAGCTCGCTAAGGTCAAACGTTTGTTTGTCATTGTCAAGCCCAAGCAGAAAATCCGCCGACACGTGGAACACCCGCGCTATCCTTATCAGAATGTCAGACGACGGACACCTGAGCGACTTTTCGTAGTAGCTTACGGCGTTTTTGGATATCCCCAGCTTATCGGCAAGCTGCTTTTGAGTAAGCCCCGCGTTGACGCGCAGGTTCTTCAATAATTCGCCAAAGTCCGTCATTTCACATTTCCTCATTTCCGTATTATAGCATATTTCAGCACCACAAATCTCGGACTGAAAGCCCAAATTTGTGTACAAGCATCCCTTTTCGGGAGCTTGGTTTTCTTGTTTGATTTAACCGAGCTCCGAAAGGGAATTTGTCAACGGCGCTTCGGACTGAATCATAAGCTCCCGCGTTCCCGCGGAGGTTTCTTCAAGATAAGAATAGCTCATTGTCTTTACCTCAAAAATTTTATAGGTTTTTTTGTTTATGAGATTATTGTAGCACAAAAGAAAAAATCCCACAACAGCATAACGTGGGATTTTTGCAAAAATAATGCAAAGAAAACGCAAAGATAATACAAAAAAGAAACACCCCGAAGGGGTGGTTTCTTATCTGTTTTTTTGGCCGTCCTCTTTCTTGGCGGGCTTTGTCAGATCATATTCCGGGTTGATTTTGCAAAGCTTCTCGTTGAGCATTACAAAGCCCATAGGTCCCGAGCGAAGTATTTTCTCTACCTGAAAATCAAGGTCCTCCGCGGGGTACTCGTAGCCGGCGCAGCGGATAAATTCAAAACGCTCGTAATCATCAAGCCCCAATCCTATCGCCAATGCAATAACTCTCCACTTTTTGGGAACGCTGCCCTTTCCGCTGCCGCTTTGTTTGCTTTTAAAGCGATGAATAACATCCGACCCGAAACCCAGCAGCTCCGCCATTTTTGAGTCGTTGTCGATGCGATTTAGATATTCGTAGCTGGTCTTTCTGAAAAAAGCATCTCTGTCCAAGCCCGATCTTTTCGTTTTATCTGCCAATGTTCTTTCGTGTTCCAAAAACACACCGGTGTCGTTGTAAGCGTCAACGGATGACGCAGTAGGCTTAGAATTTTTCTCTGTAAACGGAATAACAAGACATATTTCCATTCGTTTATAGTTCTCATCTTTGTCCCATCCTCTTGGTGTATGCCCGCGAACTCCTCTTTTTTTGCAAAAGCTGTTTATGGCGCTTTTCGCGACTGTTCTTGAAAACTCAATCGGTACTCCGAGAAGCGATGTCCCCAGAAGCGGGAACACAATGCTTTTTGCGTTGAGCTTGTCGAGCGCGCTTTCCAAAGCACGATAGTAACAGTAAAACAGCACATATTCTTTTTGCTCGCGTTCCGAACCCGGCTGTCCGTCCCACCAGGTTTTTGTGTCAACAACCACGTGAATAGCGTGTTTTGCTTTCAGACCAAGCCCCGGCGTTATTACGACCAAGGGGTGTTCGCATCTGCTTAAAGCTATATTATACGAATCAGCAAAAATCAACCTTTCGTTCTCGGCTTTAGCCTTGTTCATAGCCATATTATATGCGACCATCATATTCTGAAACCCTGCCGCCTTATAAATTCTCGACGTTAATTCGGAGAGCACTCCTTCGAGTGGTAATTGCGGCACAACGATAGCGTCAACATCCTGTTCAAGAATATCGCCATACACAACATTAAACATTTATCCCACTTCCTTTCGCTTATATTTTGTATAATGAATATATTATAGCATACTTTATAATAAAAAGCAAATGCGGCTGCCCCTTGGGGTCAGCCGCCGCAAACTAACAACTAAAAACTATCCCATATACTCCTCGTCCAGCGTATCGACCAAAAAATCAAAGCTCCCCTTTTGTGTGTGGAGGCACGTTTCGAGGACGTTTGAGAAGATTTTCAGCTTCTTTTTCAGCGAGCCGGCATCCTGGCTTGCGGCAAATGTGCCGTCGAGGAACACTGTCAGCACGCTGACAATAATCTCCGCACTCTCCTTGGGGTACTCCATTTTTATTGAGCCCTCTTCAATTCCCTGCTCCAGAAGCACGGTGAGTATCGGCGAAAGCTCCTGCACCGCGACGCTTTTCAGCTTGTAGTGCAGCGTAAGATCGTCGTGCAGGTGAAGCGTTATTATCAGATTTCGGCGGCTGTCGCCGAAGTCCTTGCGGATCACGCTCTTGAAAAGCTGCTTAATTCGCCCCAGCGCCGTCTGCTCGTATCGGATATCGTTGAGATACTCGCGGATTGCGCGGCGATAGCTCCGCTCGATCACGCTGCTTAAAATATCATCCTTGCTCTCGAAATAATAATAGACGCTGCCCTTGCCTACGCCCGCCTTTTTCGCGATGCTCTCAACGGAAATCTCGTTGAACGGCACGGTGCACATCAGCTCCTCGAGCGCGTCGTAGATAAGCTCGCGCTTGTCGGGTTTTGTTTGCTTCATTTTATCAAGTCCTTTTAATATAGTATAGGAAGATGTCGTTCGGTTTGCGATGATAAAGAAATTCTAAACCGACCGTTGTATTGTCGCCCTTTTTTGTATTATATCACAAAAAAATAAAAATTTCAATATTTTTTTGAAAAAACTCTTGACTGGCGGTCGAAAATGTGATAGGATATATTTAGAAAAAGCATGCGCGGCAAAAATGCGTTTGCGGCTTTGAGCCACAGCGCTAAGCGAAATTTGGCGGGCGGCCGCGGATTTTTCCGAATTACATTTTTATTTGGCAAAATTTCGACCAAGGGTCGATTTGAAAGGAGCTTATACGATGAATCCAGCAATATGGACAGCGATAGCGGGCGGCGTTGCCGCGACGGGCGCGGCGGCGAGCGTCATCGGGGCGTACACGCTGTTTAACCGCGTGATACCTCGCCAGGACGAGCTTCGCGTTGACGTTGGCGAAATGGCGGACGCGAAGAAGTGGGAGGAGTACATCAAGATAATCCACGCGGAAAAGGATAAGCTGTTCGCGCGGCCTTCCGAGCACGTGACGATAAAATCCCGCGACGGGCTGACGCTTCACGGCGATTTGTTCCTCGCCGAACCCCTCTCAGTACGCACGGCGATTTTGTTCCACGGCTACACGGGCTGCGGGCTTAACGACTGCGCCTCTATGGCGGAGGGCTTTATGGAGCGCGGCTTTAACGCTCTTGTCGTTGACCAGCGGTCACACGGAAAGAGCGAGGGCAGGTTCATCGGCTTTGGGATTCTTGACAGGTTTGACGCTGTCAAGTGGATCGAATACGTTAATGAAAGGCTCGGCGAGGACGGCGACATCGTGCTTTACGGCGTTTCAATGGGTGCTTCTACGGTGCTGATGGCAAGCGGGCTTGACGAGCTCCCGAAAAACGTCAGGGCGGTAATTGCTGACTGCGCGTTCACATCACCGTATGATGTGTTCACACATATTTTAAAGCGCGACTATCACCTGCCGCCGAAGCCCATTCTCGCGATCAACGAGCGCATCTGCCGCGCGAAGGCGGGCTACGGCTTCCAAGACTGCACGACGCTTCAAGCAGTAAGGCGCGGCGCTGTCCCGACGCTTTTCATTCACGGCAAGGAGGATAAGTTCGTCCCGACGGTGATGTCCAAGCAGAATTTTGAGGCGTGTACGGGTGAAAAGGAGCTGCTGCTTGTAGACAACGCGGGTCACGCGGCGTCGCTTTACGAAAACAAGCCGCTTTACGATAAAACCGTAACGGAGTTTTTGGCGAAATATCTGTAATGAATTTCCCCGTCGCAGTCAACACGGCGGAGTTGCATGGAGCGAAAAAAGCATGCTGAGTTGCCGCAGTGGAGCGCAAGCGGAACGGAGGCAACTCAGTATGGCTAGCACGGCGGAGCCGCGCGGTTTTTCGCGACTTTAAAATAAGGAGAAAAAATGAAAGAATTTACAATAAACGGTGCGGTTGTGCAGGGCTATCCGCTTTGCGCCGCGCAGAGGCTTCACTTTTACACGCTTAAATACGCCAAGCCGCAGGTGCTGAACATCGGCACGGGGCTTTATAGCAAGAACGATGTGGATTTTGACGTTCTGAAGCAGTCGATACATCAGGCGATAAACGATATGGATACAATGCGCCTTCGCTTTGTCGAAGACGAGGACGGAACGCCGTATCAGTACATCGTCCCGTTTGACGAGCGCGAGATAGGCTTCTTCGACTTTTCGCACTGGAAGGAGGAGGACGCTAATGAGGAAATGAAGCGCTGGACGGAAAAGCCGTTTGAGCGCTATAACGCCGCGGAGAACGTTGTCGTGATGATTAAATTCCCGGGCGGCTACAACGGAATGTATCTTAAAGTAAACCATATGACAATGGATTCCAGCTCGATTATCGAGTTTAACAAGCGCGTGCTTGAGATTTATTGCGCGAGGGTTTACGATTATCCCTATCCCAAGCCGCTCCAGCCGTATTTAAAGCAGCTTTTGAAGGACCTCGAATACGAAAAGCCCGACAACCCCGCGCATATCGCGGACGAGGAGTTCTGGAAGGCGGATATCGAAGCGAAAAAAGAGCCGATGTACACCGACTTCACGGGTCCCGGCAGACTCATCACCCAGCGCCGTGAGGCGAAGAACCCGAAGCTCCGCAGTGCGTATGTTATCTCAAACTCCATGGAGGCGGACATTTCCGTTTATCATCTCGAAACAGAGCCCTCAATGCGGCTGCTGAAATTCTGCGAGGAGAACAAGGTGCCTATGGCGAGCCTTTTGTTAATGGGACTTCGCACGGTACTCTCCAAATTCAACAACGACGAAAAGGACGTTTGCGTCAAGACCTGCATCGCGCGCCGCGGAACGCTTCTCGAAAAGCACAGCGGCGGCACGAGAATTCACTTCTTCCCGATGCGCACGATAATCGAGCCCAAAACGACGTTTATTGACGCTATTCGCGTTATCCAGACGGAGCAGACCAAAATCTTCCGCCACGCGAATTACGACCCGATCGAATACACGATGAAGCGCGCGAAATACCGCAAATTCGCGCCCGGCGCAAGCTACGAGAGCATCTCGCTGACGTATCAGCCGCTGACGCTCCGCAACGCAGGCGACGACCTGCCCGATATTGACTACAAAACATTCTGGTATTCCAACGGCGTCGCGGGGCAGCCGCTTTACCTCACGGTTATGCACCGCCCCGAGGACAACGGCTTGAACTTCAACTTTGAGTACAGAATTGATGTTGTAAGTCAGCACGAAATGGAATTTTTCTACTATTACCTCTGCCGCGTACTGTTCAGAGGAATAGAGGACCCGAACCGCACGGTCGGGGAAATTCTGGAAATGATTTAAAAAGCAATGTTAATCCACCGTTCGGGTTTTCCCCGCCGTAGGCGGGG
>CAYSHU010000136.1:0-6317 GCA_964430965.1 uncultured Ruminococcus sp.
CATGCCCTCGTTGATATCTCCGCCCTTGCTGTCGAAGAAGCCGACAACGGGCGAGCCGTTTTTCGCCGCAAGCTCGTAAACGCGCTTGATTTTCAGCGCCGCGGACTTGTTCACCGCGCCGCCCTTAACGGAAACGTCCTGCGCAAAGGCGTAGACGGTCATTCCGAAAACGTCGCCCGCGCCCGCGATGACAGAGCTTACCTCGCCGTCCGCGGACAAGAACTTGTCCAGCTCCTTGAAGCTGTTCTCGTCAAAGAACGCGGCAAGTCTTTTTCTTGCATCGCTGTCGGGAACGCTCTGTTCCATTTCAGCCAATGTTTTTGAATTTGCCATTGTAGTTCCTCCAATTATAATAAGTATGGCGTACTCCGCCAAAAAAATAATCCACAATAATTATACTACAATATGAAGAAAATAACAAGGGCATTTTTCCGATATTTTGTAATTTTACGTTTTGTAGCAAAATTCGCGGCGAATTTTGGTTATTTTTACAATAAGCCACGCCATAAGAAACGGAGCAATTTAAAAAACCCGAAAGCAGTCCTCAATGCTTTCGGGCATTTTTATTTGTTTGTTCGCACAAATCATAAATTTAGCACATTACTCAAACCCCATTGCTGCTTTTACATTGTGCATTCCTTCTGTTCCTATAAGGCTTTCTAAAAGAGTGAACGCGACTTCCGATGCAGTTTGTGGGCAATACGAAGTAATGATATTGTCGGTTTTAACAACAGGCTCATTAACAATTTCCACACCATATTCTGCAAGCTGTTTCTGTCTATGTCCGTTATTCAGATGATAAGTCGTAGCCTTTTTCCCTGTTAAAATACCGCTATGGGCAAGTGCAAGAGCTGCAACACAAACCGTTGCTATCATCTTGTGTTGACTATTGAACGTGTTAATTACATCTGATAGCTCTTTGGAAAAGGCTTCTTCATAAAATCCAAATTCTTCAAAGCCACCGGGAATTGCTAACGCATCGTACTCATCTACACAAATATCTTTCAATAACACGTCAACAGTTACGGGTACGCCAAAAGTGCTTATAACAGTTTTTGTAAATCCGCAGGTGATTACGTCAACATCATATTGATAATTATTTCTTGCCCAACCCATAACATCAACAAATACACTTGCTTCCATTGTTTCAAAGCCTTTTGCAAGTAATAAAAGTATCTTCATTTTTACCTCCGAATTCTGAATTATCTCAGTAACCGTTATTTTGTCAAAAGAAACGGCGCTTTTTCAGCCGCTCGGGAACGCTTTCGGGCTTATTTCAAATCAGAATTTGGAGCAGAAATGATCATAAAAATCAAGCTCTTCTTTCTCGGTGGTTTCTGTGTCTATGAATTCCTGCAGCTCCTTTTTCATCTCATCATATAAGGCTTGGTAATTTTCGGAATCGGAAAACGCGGTATGAACCATTGCGCCGTATACTCCGCAAGTTACGGCATAGAATTTCTCACACTTTTCCAAAGTAATTCTGCAGGAATTCTTGTATTCTTCATCGGCAATAATTATCCCGCCATCGCTGCCTTTTGTATCCGCAGTATATAATGATTTCCACATTTTTCTTTACCTTATCAGTAACCGTTTTATCGCGATTTAATGCCCGCAGCCATTATCGAAGAACGCCGCGATGTTTTCTATTCTCGGCTCGTCCGAGAAGAAGCGCAGCCCGCGGAGGCGTTCGAGGTCGCTTTCGGGGAGATCGAACCGCGCCTTTTCGACCCCGTGGAGGTCCATAAGGTTGAGTATCGCGCGGACAAGTCCGTCCGTGAAAAAATCCTCGCAGTCGAGCTCGTTTACGACAAACTCGTCGCCCTCAAGAACGCCCGCAATTCTGCCGAGAACTTCCTCGCCATCGCGCGCGTTGAACTCGATTTTATCCGTGTTTTCCTTGTTTTGGAGAATTTCTATCATAATTTCACCGCCTTGAAGATTTCCCGATAGCCGCGCGGAGTATGCGCAGCTCCTCCTTCGTGAGGTCGCGCCACTCGCCCGTTTTAAGCATACCGAGCTTCACGCCGCCGATAGCAGTGCGGCGCAGTCTGCCGACCTCCAAGCCCACCGCCGCGCACATTCTTCTTATCTGGCGGTTCAAGCCCTGCTTTATCGTTATCCGCAACACCGTGCGCTCGGGCTGCTCTACGAGCACCTCCACGCTGCACGGGAGCGTCACTTTGCCGTCGTCGAGCTCCACGCCGCTTGTAAGGCGCATTATCTGCTCCTCGCTGACTCTGCCGTCGATCGTTACCCGATAAGTTTTGCTGACGTGGCGCGACGGGTGGGTTATCTCGTTGGCGAACTCGCCGTCGTTCGTGAACAGCAGCAGCCCCTCGGAGTTTCTGTCGAGCCTTCCGACGGGCACGACGCGCTCCTCTACTCCGTCAAGCAGCTCCGCGGCGATACGTCTGCCCTGCTCGTCGCTCATTGAGGTTATGTACCCGCGCGGCTTATTCAGCATAATATAGCGCTTCTCGCGCGGCGCTTCGCCTATTCTCTTGCCGTTCACCGCCACGACGTCGCTGTGCGGGTCGGCTTTATCCCCAAGCGAGCAAACGTGCCCGTTTATCTTCACCTTCCCCGCCGCGATAAGCTCCTCCGCCTTGCGCCGAGAGCACAAGCCGCTTTCGGCGATTAGTTTTTGTACTCGAACTTTATCCATTATGCACCTCTTATTTTAAAGTCGCGAAAAAACGGCTCACTTCGCTTCGTTCCGTTCGCCTCGCCTCGTGAACTTGCCTCCGCTTCGCGGAGGCAAGTTCACGAGCGTTTTTCGCTCCCACTGCTCTTGGGGTTATGTGACCGCTTCGGTAGACGACCTTCTTAATCTGTCTTGGGGTGCGGTGATCATCTCGGCAGATGCTTTCTTGATGCGGCTTGGGTTGGGTACTTGTTTCGCAGTGCAGCTCCCCGAAATTAAACATAAATCCCAAAAAATCCCAGCAAATGCTCCCAGAACGACAGCTCCCCGTTCTCCGCTTCAACGCTTTCGGCGGCGTAAAGCGGCACGGATTTCACCTGCTTCCCGTCTAGGAAAAACTCCAGCGAGCCGAGCTCGTCGCCCTCGTTTACCCCGCCGTAAATCAGCCTCGGAAGCAGCACGCGGCGCTCCAGCTTTGTGCGCTGCTCGGGCTTTAAGGCAAGCGTCGTTTCGTTTGCATAAACGCCAACGGCTTTGCCCGTCCCCGCGACGGAAACCGTCGAGGTACACGCCGTTTCAAGCGGGTAGGCGCTCACCTGCTTAAAGCCGTGGTTCAACATTCTTGTGTGGTCGTTCCAGTCATCGGAGGCGTTCAGCGTAACGGCAATAAGCGTCACGCCGTCGCGTTTCGCCGCCGAAACAAGACACCGCCGCGCGTTGTCGGTAAAGCCCGTCTTAACGCCGATAGCTCCGTCATAGCGCGTCAGCATTTTGTTTGAATTATAAAGCGTGCGCTTGTAGGGCGGGTTGCCGAACTCCAGCGTTTTTGACTGACAGCTGACAATCTCGCGGAACAGCGCATTTTTCATCGCGTAGGCGGTTAAATTCGCGAGGTCGCGTGCGGTGGTATAATGCCCGTCCGCGTCAAGCCCCGACGGAGTTACGAAGTGAGTGTTTGAAAGCCCCAGCTCCGCCGCCTTTTCGTTCATCTTCTCTGCGAACGCCGATACACTCCCCGCAACGCTCACCGCCGCCGCGTTCGCCGCGTCGTTGCCCGAGGGGAGAAGTATTCCGTATAAAAGATCGCGACGCGAAACAATATCGCCCTCGCGGAGCCCCATTGACGTGCCCTCGATCAAAATCGCGTAAGGGTCGACGGTGAATTTTTTATCAAGGTCGCCCGCTTCAATAGTCAGAATCGCCGTCATAATCTTGGTCGTAGAAGCCATAGCGCGGCGATCATCGGCGTTCTTCGAGAACAGCACCGTACCCGTTTCCGCTTCGATGACAATTGCGGCGGCAGCCGAAACCGAAATGCTCTCGGCGTTGGCCTTGGTTACAAAAAACGGCAATGTAATGCCAACTATCAACAAGAAAGAAACAATCCTTTTCATTCAGAATACTCCCAAAAATTTATTTGGGAGTATTATGTGAATTTTTCGGGAAATTATTCCTTATTTTAAATCGCGAAAAAACGGCGTTATTTTAAAGTCGCGAAAAAGCGCGCAGGCTTCGCCTGCGCTCGCCGCCTGCAAAGGTTCCGCTCGCTCCAACTGCCCTTGGGGTTATGTGATTGTTTCGGTACACTACTTTCTTAATGTGGTCCTGTTACGCTTCGCTGTGCAATATCACTCGCTTTTTTCGTTGTTTGCTTTGTTTTCAGCCGCAATCTGCGCTTGAGCCTCCGCTCTCGCGGCTTCTACCTTTGCCGCCGCCTTGGCGATTCTCGCCTCGTCGCGGACGCTTGTTTTCTCGGCCTTAGCCTCAACCTTCTCGAGCTTCGCCTCCGCCTTTTCGAGCTTTGCCTCCGCCTTTTCAATCTGCTTGGGGTCGGGAGCCTCCGCCTTCGCGGCTTCCTTTGCCGCCTTCTTATCCGCGGCGGCGTTCTTGATTTTGTCGATGATCCCGGGGATAGCGTCCATAACGCCGTCGATAGGCGAGGACTTGCCGCCGAGCTCTAAGAGCTTCACGTCGCCGTCAGCTTTAATCACGATAAACGCCACGGGCTTAACCGTAACTCCCGCGCCCGCGCCGCCCGCGAACTTCTCCGCGGCCTGCGTAGGCAAATCGCTCCCGCCCGAAGCGAACCCGAACGATACCTTTGATATGGGGATAATCGTTGTTTCGCCCTTAACGATAGGGTCGCCGATTATCGTGTTTACATCCACCATCTGGTGGATATTTTCCATTGAAACTCCCATAATTCCTTCAATAGGGTGTGCCATAATTAGAACTCCTTTCAATATACAAATCGGGGAAACCCACGGGGCTTGACCGATTTAAGTTACTGCTGTTAGCAGCAAGAGGTTAGAGGTAAGAGCGCCCCTGCGGCGGGCAGGTTGCCTGATCTCTTCTGTTTTCTTCTTGCCTCTGAATTTCTTGCCTCTGGTAGCTTACCTTTTCAACGCTTTTCTCTTAATCAGAATATTCGCCTTTTTTCGTTTCTTAAGCGAGCCGAACAGCTTCAGCGCGACTCTGCCGAGCCTTATTCCCGCCGCCAACCCCGCGAAGAGCGTCATTCTGAGCTCGAAATACGCGTCGTACAGCGTTTTCTCGCTTTGGAAATCCACGCCGATGTTTAGGTCATCAAGCGGCTTAAGCGTTAAGAAGCTGTCGAGCAAGCCGAGAACGTTCCCGACGGCGATGTTCATCGCGCCGAACTTTATCGCGGTTTTCGCCGCGTCATCTCCTCCGACCGTGATATTCAGGCTCAAATGCGAGATGACAATGCTCTTGAACAGCTTGCGAAGCGGCTTTCCTATGCCGGTCAATGCCTGCTTCAACAGCTCGATGATATCATCGAACGTGAGGTTTTTAAGCAAGCCGCCCTTCTTTTTCTTGCCATCGTTTTCGCTCTCTTTTTGGGATTTTTTGGATTTTTCAGAAGCCTTTTCGGGCTTTGGCTTTTTCGGCTTTTTTTTCGCTTTTGGTTTACTCGGGATTTTCACAACGGTGAAGCATAGGTATTTGATTTTCAGCGCAAGCTCGCCGTTATAATCGAAGAATACGGAAACCCGCCCCGCGAGCAGCAGCGCTATCAAAAGCACTACTCCCGCCGCAATTATCCAGCCCACGCTTCCACCTTCCTTCTGCTTCGCAAAAAATGTTTTTATTCGCTATCCTCGGAATTCTCCCGCTCCCCGTCGAAATTGTCCTCGTCGAGCTCCTCAAGCGTGATCTGATCCGTATTGCCGGGTATCGGGGGGAGGTCGTCGAGGGAGTTCAGCTTGAAGCACCGCAGGAAATTGTCCGTTGTCCGATAGGCGATAGGTCTTCCCGGGACATCGTTCAAACGCCCGTGCTCCTCCAGCAAATCGCGCTCCACGAGGCTTCGCATAACGCCGCCGCTGTCTACGCCGCGCACCTGGTCTACAAACCCGCGCGTTACGGGCTGATTGTACGCGACTATCGCCAGGACTTCAAGAGCTGCCGGCGACAGCGGCGCTTGCCTTCTCGTTTCGAGAGCCGTTTTGATATACCGCGCGAACTGCGGCTTGGTCATCATCTGATAGCTGTCTCCGAGCTTGCTTATCACAAGCGAGCTGCCCGCGTCGGAATAGCGGTCGTTAAGGCGCTCTATCATACGCTCCGCCTCGGATTTATCCATTTCCACCGCCAAAGCCAGCTTGTCAAGCTCGATAGGCTCTCCGCACGCGAAAAGCACAGCCTC
>CAYSHU010000137.1:0-6270 GCA_964430965.1 uncultured Ruminococcus sp.
GAGAACTCTACTGTTTTCGCGTAGAATTCCCGCCCGCGGAGCGCCAAATTTTGCCGCGCCAAATCAAGCGAGACCATTAAAAGATAGCTCGCCGAGGTCGTCTGCGTGAGGTTAATTACCTGCCGAACGTAGTCGGGGTTGACGGATTTCGCCATTAAAAGCATCGCGCTTTGCGTGAGAGAGCCGCCCGTTTTGTGAACGGACACCGCCGCCATATCCGCGCCCGCCGCCATTCCCGAAACGGGCAGATTTTCCCCGAAATAAAAATGCGTGCCGTGCGCCTCGTCGCACAACACCAAAAGACCGTGCCTATGCGCGACCTCCACAATTTTTTTGAGATTTGAGCAAATGCCGTAATACGTCGGGTTGTTGACAAGCACCGCCTTTGCCGATGGGTTCTGCACTATCGCAAGCTCCACCTCCTCGGGAGTCATTCCGAGCGGAATTCCGAGCTCGCCGTTCACTCCGGGGTTTACGTAAACCGGCACCGCGCCGCAGACCACAAGCGCGTTTATCGCGCTTCGGTGGACGTTCCGCGGGAGGATTATCTTGTCGCCCGATTTGCACACGCTCATTATCATCGCCTGAACCGCGCCCGTCGCGCCGTTTACGATAAAAAGCGAGCTGTCCGCCCCGAACGCGTCCGCCGCCAGCTCCTGCGCTTCTTTAATAACCGAAACGGGGTGGCAGAGATTATCCAGCGGCTTCATTGAGTTTACGTCGCTTTTAAGGCAGCTGTCGCCTAGGAAGTCGGAAAGCGCGCGGTTTCCTCTGCCGCCCTTGTGCCCCGGAACGTCAAACTTCACAACGCGGTTGTTTCGATACTCCTTCATCGCCTCATAAAGCGGGGCGCGGCTGTGGTCTTTTTTCAATTACATTTTCACCCGCCTTCGGGAATGTTATTTTGGCGTTTTCCCCCGCCGAAGGCGGGGGAAAACGGTTGATTCAGTAAATATTCATACCACTGAAGATCTCGATCATCTCGCTTCTCAGGTCGTTGGTGATCGCAAGCCGCTCCTGCGGGTGAACCTCGTAGGCGTCGGTGTTGAAGAGATAGTTTTGCAGCTCTATTTCCTTTATCAGCATTTTTGTGTGGAAGATGTTGGATTGATATACGTTCACGTCCATAGCGTCGTATTTCGTGAGAGTTTCGGGATCGATGAATTCCTGAATGGAGCGCATCGGCGCGTCCATAAAACACTTCTTGCCCGACATATCTCTTGTGAAGCCTCTGACGCGGTAGTCTATTATAATTATATCGGAATCGAAGCTCCCGATAAGAAAGTCGAGGGTTTTCAGCGGGGAAATTTCGCCGCACGTCGCAACGTCAATGTCAACTCTGAATGTCGAGATAGACTTGTCGGGGTGATATTCGGGGAACGTGTGCACCGTGATATGGCTCTTGTCAAGGTGCGCGTTTACCGAGCAGCCCGCCGACTGAAAATAAGTAAGCCCCTTGTTGCACGAGCCGTCAATGTGGTCGGGGTCTATGCTGCCCTCGGCGAACATCACGTCAACCGACGCGCCCTGCGGGTCGTAGTCCTGCTTTGAGATATTCAGCACCGTCGCGCCGATGCGGTCGGTGACGGCGCACAAAATGCCCGTCAGACGCTCGGAGTTATATTGCTCGTCGATATAAGCGATGTAATCCTTCTGCTCCCTCTCACTCTTCGCGTAGCACACATCGTAGATGTTGAAGCTGAGCGTTTTTGTGAGATTGTTAAAGCCATACAGCGACAGCTTTTTTTCCAACCAACGCACCCCCTTGCTGCAAGCCCGTTCGGGCAAGCAAAATGTATAATGTACAATTGATAATTGAAAATCCTTCTGCTAAAAGACTTTAATCATTATACCATATTTTCAAAAAAATAGCAATAGTTTTTAAATATTTTTTCTCGACCCGATTCAAATGTAATAAAAAAGGGCTTGCGTTTAGATTATTTTGATAAATTCATAATAAATTTATACGCAAATTTATGAATTATGACTATTGAAATTCACAATATGTTGTGTTATAATTGTAAATGGAAATCAAATAGAAACAGAAAACGGTCTGCGGTCCCCCCAAAAACTTTGCCGCCGACCCGAGAAAGGAAATTGGGATCAAGACATTGCAGGGCGGACAGCCCTTGCGGTCGGTTCCCTTCCAAGGAGGATTTTATGGATAACAAAGAACTGCAGAAAAAGGTTTGGACAAATCTTGAAAAGAGCCAGAAGAAGGCTGCGAAGTTTGAGGATACCGTGGCTGTTTCGTTCACTCTCATCTCCGACGCGAGCGAGGATCTGTACGTTGCGGTTGTTGACGGCAAGCTCTCCGTTGAGCCTTATCGTTACGCTGACAACGGCTGCGAGATCGAAACAACCGCTGATGTTGTAAACAAGCTGTTCGCGGGCGACCTTTCGTTTGACAAGGCGCTGAAGGACGGTCTTGCTAAGGTTAAGAGCGGCGACGTTGCGAAGTTCAAGGCGCTTGAGTGCCTCGTTCCTAAGAAGGCTGCCAAGAAGCCCGCGGCAAAGAAAACCGCTGCTAAGAAGACTGCCGCTAAGAAAACCGCGACAAAGGCTGCTGCTAAGCCCGCGGCAAAGAAGGCTCCCGCTAAGAAGGCTGCGGCAAAGCCCGCTGCTAAGTCTGCGGCTCCCGCTGCAAAGCCCGCAGCTCCCGCTGCTAAACCCGCGGCTCCTGCTGCTAAGCCTGCGGCTCCCGCTGCTAAACCCGCAGCTCCTGCTGCTAAGCCCGCGGCTCCCGCGACTAAGCCTACCGGCAAGAAGTAATTTGAAATAAGAGAGGTCTCACCAAAATCCGCTGATTTTAAGCTATATTTTGGTGAGATTTTTTTGCCCTCAAACCGAAAGTATACTTGTAAGGGGCGCGCTGCACATTATAATAAGAAAGTACGTATTAGCTATGATAAACAAAAAAACCGCAATAGCCGCAGGTATCGGGACGCTGTTTTCGATAACGATGATCGCGTGCGCTTGCTCAGAGCATATTGAAATGAGTGCGACGAGCTCGGTTTCCTCGGCTAACCTCTCGGAGAGCTTGCCCGAGGAAACAAGCCTTGTTCCCGATTTCAATGCTGAAAGCGAGCCTGTCCCTGCCGCCTCCGCTCCCGAAATCAGCGAGCCGGCGAAGCCCGTGTTCGACGACCCCGACAGCTATATTAAGATAAATCCCGAAAACGGAACGTACATTCTCCCCGAGGACGAGGAGAAGCTCACGGAGGAGTCGTTGTTTGTCGGCGACAGTATTTGCTCGGGCTTCTGGGCGTGCGGAATGGTCAGCGGCAAGAACGTCTACGCGACTGGCGCGGTCGGCGCGCGAAATCTTCTTGAATACGAAATGTATTACAGAAGCCAGCCCGCGAAGTATGTTCCCGTGCTGAAAAAAACTCAGCCGAAAAACGTGTTCCTCTGGATGGGAATGAACGATGTAAATCTGACTTCGGCGGAGGAGTTCTGCGAGAACTACAAAACGATAATCGACCTCACGCTTGAAAACACCGAGGCGGAGGTTTACGTCTGCGCGATAAGCCCGATACTTAAACTGGAGTTCACAAAGCCGGAATACATTATCGAATTCAATGAGGCGATAAGCGCGTATATTGAGGCGAATTACAGCGAGCGCGTTCATTTCATCGACTTCACCGCGCCGCTTAAAACCGAGGACGGTCTGCTCGACGAGCAGTACAACGGCGGCGACGGAATTCACCTGACAACGAGGGCGTACTACATCGCTATCCACGAGATCAACAAAACGATAAAAAACAATTGAGCTTTGACCGCCCCATTTTTGGGGCGAATTTTTTTGGGATTTTTGTGACCGTTCGCATCTTTTCTGTGACTTATTATAATGCGCTCGATTTTTTATTTTCCCCGCCGTAGGCGAGGAAAATAAAAAAATATATTTTTGTGACCAACATCATCACTTCCGTGACTTATTATGAACGCTCGATTTTTTATTTTCCCCGCCGTAGGCGGGGAAAATAAAAAAAATATATTTTTGTGACCAACCGCATCTCTTCCGTGACTTATAATATAGAAGGTCGATTTTCTAATAACCTGAAAGGGGGATAGCAATGGATGACAACGCAATTCTGGAGAAGCTGTCAAACCGCGACCAGAGCGGGCTTGAAGAGATAAGCGCGAAATACGGCAAGCTGATTCGGAAAATCTGCCGCGGCATTTTGAAATCGCCACAGGACGTTGAGGAGGTCGAAAACGACGTGCTCCTCGCGGTTTGGGAGGGGCTGGAGAACGAAAAGCCCGCGAGCCTTGTGGGGTTCATCTGCAAAATCGCGCGGCGGCGGGCGATAAACAAGCTGCGCTACAACACCGCCGCGGCGCGGAATTCGGATTTGCTGACGGAGCTCGACGAGTGCCTGCCGTCGGGGTTCTCGCCGGAGGACGCGGCGGAAAAGGCGGAGCTTGCAGAGGCGCTGAACGCGTGGCTGAATTCCCAGAGCGAAAAGCACCAACGGCTGTTTATTCTGCGGTATTTCAATATGTGCTCCGTCAAGGAAACCGCGAAAGCGTGCGCGATGAGCAAGACAGCGGTGACTACTTCGCTCGCGAGACTGAGAAGCTCGCTGAAAAATTACTTAACGGAAAGGGGTATGCTTTATGACTAAATTAAATCCGCTGATAGAGGCGATGAGTGATATTGACGACGCGCTGGTAGAAAAGGCGCAGGGGACGGCGAAAAAGCCGATGCGTTTGAAGGTTTTGGTAATTGCCGCGGCTGCGGCGGCAATAAGCGTTCTTGTCGGATTTACCGTCGCGACAAGGCACGGGGAATTCAGTATAGGCAACAAGCCCGCGTTTGAATATAACCTCTCGAAATTTGACATTACGATCCCCGATGAGTACAAGCCGTGCGAGGAGAATATGTATACCTATCACGGCAAGGTCGATGTCGGCGTTGAAGAGCTGTTCGAGATGTTCAACGCGCCGCTGCTTATCAACGACAATTTCTCCACGGAAATTGACAAGGAGCACGTTGAAAAGTGGACTTATAAAAATCATAACACGGGCGAGGAATACGAGGTGAGCTTTGAGCCGTGGATCAGTGTTTTCAACTCCAACGTGGAGTTCAGCTACTATTTGTACGACAAGAATTTAGAGCGCAACGTTCTCTTTGAGGCGCTTTATCTTACCGAGCAATGCGGCGAGGAATTTCAGGTGAGGAGCGGGGTGAGCGGAAAAATCAGCGGCTACGAAATTATTACGCTGAACGACGGCTCGAAATGCTTTGTTCACCGCAGCGGCGCGGATTTCGCGTACAACGGCGTGAGATATATGATGTATCCGTTAAACCCCGACGAGCCGGACATTGAGCTTACAAAGCAAATCCTCAAAGACCTCGGAGTTCTGTAATTCTTAAATAAAGGCAAAAGCCTCCGAAAAAACCGACATCTTTATTTCTTTTCATAAAAAATTGCGGTGTCAAGCGTTTTCGCTCGACACCGCAATACTTCTTATCTCAAACTTTTTATTTTCTCGGCAAAATCTTTTTCCTTAAATCGGCAAGCCTGTTAAGCGCCGCGTTCAGCGTTTCGTCCTTTTTCGCGAAGTGCAGGCGAATAAGATTATTCACGGGCTCGCGGAAGAAGCTCGAGCCCGGCACCGCGCCAACTCCGACATCGCGCGCCAGCGCTTCGCAGAATTCCAAATCCGACTCAAAGCCGAACTCGGAAATATCCAGAAGAATATAATAAGCGCCCTGCGGTGTGGTGTGCGGGATTTTCAGGTCGTCAAGCGCCTTGAGGAGCAGGTCGCGCTTTTCGGTGTATTTTTGCTGCAGATCCTTGTAATATTCGTCGGGGAAATTCAAGCCCACAACTGCCGCCTCCTGAAGCGGAGCGGCGGCTCCCACCGTCAGAAAATCGTGAACCTTTTTCGCCGCGTCGATAATATGCGGCGGCGCGATTATGTAACCCAGCCGCCAGCCCGTGATCGAATAGGTTTTCGACAGCGACGAGCAGCAAATCGTCCGCTCGTACATATTCGGCAGCGACGAAAAATAAACGTGCTTGTTCGGCTCGTAGATTATATGCTCGTAAACCTCGTCGGTAATTACAAAAACATCGTATTTTTCGGCGAGCTCCGCGATGAATTTAAGCTCGTCATATGTGAAAACCTTGCCGCACGGATTTGACGGATTGCAGAGAATAAGCGCCTTTGGGTTTTGCGCAAACGCCTGCTCGAGAGCGGCTTTGTCAAAGCCGAATTCGGGAGGAATAAGCGGAACGTAAATCGGCTCCGCGCCCGAAA
>CAYSHU010000138.1:0-6250 GCA_964430965.1 uncultured Ruminococcus sp.
ACGGCGAGTTTTCGGTATTTATCCCGCTTTCCGAGGCGCAGGAAAACGTGCTCCGCGATATGGGAATTACGCTCGAAAGGAAATTTTCCGTCGATATTTCGCGCGAGGATAACAGCGTTATCCGACTGATGAAGAACCGCTCCGACGTGAATTTAATCGCTCTTGATAATGGCAAACCCGCGGAGAAAAACGGCGAAATTGTTCTGGAAAAGCGCTACGCCGAGGAGCACGATTATTCCATCGGGGATAAAATCAAAATCGCCGAAACGGAATTTATAATTGTAGGAACAGGCACAACTCCCGATTACGATATGCCGATAGTGAGCTTCTCCGATATGGCTGTGGAAAGCGAGCTTTTCGGGACGACGTTTGTGACCTCGCATCAGTACGACGAAATTGTTTCAAAAAACGCCCAAAAAGCCGAGGACTACACCTACGCATACCGCCTCGGAAACGGCGTTTCGGACGACGAAATCAAAACCACGATAAAGAACTTTGATTTTGATTACGAGCAGGTCGACGACGAATATTTTCGCGAAACAATCGCGGAAGCGCTTGAGAAAAGAGATGATATCCGCGACGGCGTAAACGGAATTAACAACGGCGCAATTTCACTTCGTGACGCGCTTGGCACGCTCTCGGATAACAGCGTTATGCTAAATGATATCGCACCTCAGCTGGTCGCGGGAATCGTCTTCGCCTACGAGGGTTCGGAAAAGCTCGCCGAGGGCACGGATAGATTTAAGAAAAAAACCGACGAGCTGATTGACGAGATTTTTGACTTTAAAATCGACAATCTTACATCGTTTGTCGCCGCCGCCGACAACCCGAGAATACTCGCCGCGGCGGGCGATATGCAGATGAACAGGGAAATGGGCTTGCTTGCGGGAGTAGTTGTAATCGCGCTGTTCGCATACGTAATTTCCGTGTTCGTAATTCATCAGATAAACCGCGAGGCGAGCGTCATCGGCGCGCTTTACGCTCTCGGCGCGAAGAAACGCGACCTGCTTTTGCACTACATAACAATTCCGACCTTTGTTACGTGCCTCGGCGGATTGATCGGCGCGGCACTCGGGCTTTCGGATCTTGGCATAAAGTCGATGATGTCCGAAACCACCGGCTATTTTTCCGTGCCGAATTTCGAGAAGATCTACCCCGTCTATCTTATAATTTACGCCGTAGTTATGCCGCCGATTATCTCAATTATCGTGAACTCGCTCGTAATAAACAAGCGCCTTTCTCAGACCGCGCTGTCGCTTATCCGAAACGAGCAGAAGCCCTCGAAGCTGCGCAGCGTGAACCTCAAAAGCGGCAGCTTCGTGCGGAATTTTCAGATACGGCAAATGCTCCGCGAAAGCCGCACGGGCGTAACCGTTGTAATCGGAATGTTTATTTCCTTGATGATTTTTATGCTCGGTTTAAATTGTTACATACTCTGCACAAACGTAAAAACCGACACCCGAAACAGCACGAAATTCGAGTATATGTACACGCTTAAATTTCCCGAAAAAACCGCGCCGCAAAGCGCCGAGGCATGCTATCTCGAATCGCTTTCCAAGACCGAAATGGGCTACACTCTCGACGTTTCGATTTTCGGAATTGACGGCGAAAACAAATATTTCGACGCGAAGCCGAGCAAGGGAAAAAGCAGCCTTGTCCTCGGAAAATCGACCGCAGAAAAATACGGCCTGAAGCAGGGCGATAAGCTGATTTTGACAGACAGCGCCAACGAAATGGATTACGCGTTCACGGTTGAGGACGTGTGCTCGTACTCGGCGGGGCTGGCGGCGTTTATGGACATTGACAGTATGCGCGAGCTTTTCGGGCGCGGCGAGGATTACTACAATCTGCTCCTCTCCGACGCGCCGCTTGACATCGACGACGGGCGGATTTATTCCATAACCTCGCGCGCCGACATCGAGCGCTCCTCGGCGGTTTTCAGCGAGATGATGATGCCGATTGTCGTGATGATGAGCACGGTTTCCGTCGTGATTTTCCTCGTCGTGATGTATCTGATGATGGGCGTAATGATTGACCGCTCGACGTTCGGAATTTCGCTGATTAAAATATTCGGCTTCCGCTCAAAGGAGGTGCGCAGGCTGTATCTCAACGGCAATTTGATAATCGTCGCAATCGGTGCCGCAATCGGAATTCCGCTTGCCAAAATCGCGATGGATAAAATCTATCCGTGGGCGGTCGCGAACACGTCCTGCGGCTTGAATCTGCGGTTCGAGTGGTACTTATATCTGCTGATATTCGCGGGAGTAATGCTCGTTTACTTTATCGTGAACGCGCTGCTGATTCGGAAAATCAACAAAATCACACCTGCGGAGGTTCTCAAAAATCGCGAATAAACCTGCTATAAATAACAAAATCAGCGCAACCTCTTGAGCTTCTGTCTGTCCCGTTCCCGGGACAGATTTTTTGTCCGCTTTTAATTCCTCGCCCCATTTTATAAAATTATTTTATATTATCAGATGCGCCGCCATTAGCCGATTATCTTGAGAATTTGCTTCTCGTCCGCGTTAGGCAGCAGCCTCCTCAAATGCGCGAAAATCCGCTCCTTGGATTCGCTCGGCTCTCTGCGATAAGCCTCGCGGACAAACGCTTCGCCGAAGCGCTCCTCGGGGGTTGTGTAGCGCGCCACGCCCCAGCCGTAGGGCTCGCCGTGCGCGTCGAGCATATACTCAAAATCCTCGGCGATTATGTAGGTCTGCATCTGAAGCCGCGTGATTATCGTTTCAAAGCCCTTTTTGCCGTCCTTTCCGTAGCCGCCGACTTTTTTAATTTCCTTGGAGAGCATCGATTTTTTATCAAGCACGATATCGAACAATTCCTTATCCTTAAACGCCGCCAGACCGTCGTCATAGCGCGCGTCGAAGTCGTAGCCGTCGCGGCGGTAGTTCAAAAAATCGGGGAACCATTCCCGGCTCACAAACCCCGCCTTATTGCGGAACAGCTTGCCGTAAACGCATTTTCCCGTCTGCGCCGCGGGACCCTTCCATTCCCACGGACCGTCCGCCTCGCCCGAGAACCACAGCTCGGGCGGAGTGTGCTCCTCAACAGAAAACCCGCTTATCTCGTTCGCGAAAAACGGAAGAAATCCGCATTGCTCCACGAGATTTATCAAATCGTCTGCGCTTCGTATTTTTTTGTTCGGTAATTTCATAACATAACCTCTTATTATTTTAAAGTTGCAGAAAAACGGCTGAATTCGTTCGCGTGGCCGCCTGCAATGTTCCGTTCCGCTTCCCCCGCATTTGCAGGCGCTTTTTCTGCGACACGGGTCGCGGGGCTGCGGACTTGATATGCTGCATCTTAATTATACACCAAAATCAAAATAATTGCAAGCCGTGTTTTCTCTCTTGATTTTTCGGCGAGCTTGTGCTATAATTGACATAACAACAATGAAAAAGGGGGGGCGCCGCGCAATATGGAGAGTCTATCGAAAAAAGAGGGGCGCGGGATTTTAAGCTCCTCGGCGCTCCACATTCTCGCAATGACGCTGATGCTGTGCGACCATATGTGGGCGACGCTGTTTCCGAGCGCCGAGTGGCTGACCTGCGTCGGGCGGCTCGCGTTCCCGATTTTCGCGTTTATGATAGCCGAGGGCGCGGCGCATACTCACAGTATGGGGCGTTACATTCTGCGAATGGCGATCTGGGCGGCGATAAGCGAAATCCCGTTTAACTTAGCCATTAGCGGCGGAGTGCTTTATCCGTTCCACCAAAACGTTTTATGGACGTTCACGATAAGCCTCGGCGCGATTTACCTTTTGGAAAAGGTCAAGGGGAAATTCAGGCGCCGCGTTGTCAAGATACTTTTGTATATTCCGATAGTGATTATCGCCGTTCTTATCGGTGTTGTGACGCTGGTCGACTACAACGGCGCGGGCGTTTTAACGGTGCTGGTGTTTTACTTTCTCCCGCGGGAAAAATGGTGGGGCAAGCTCGGACAGCTGGCGCTGATGATTTGGATAAATTGTGATTTGCTCGCCGGCTATTATTACGAAATCGAGCTGTTCGGGCGGACTTTTGCAATATTTCAGCAAGGCTTCGCGCTCCTCGCACTTATTCCGATTTGGCTCTACAACGGCAAGCTCGGCATCTCCTCGAAGAGCTTCAGGAATTTCTGCTACGCGTTTTATCCCGCGCATTTGCTCGCGCTGTTCTTGATTTGGCTGATTACACAATAACAAAAGGGAACCCCATGCGGGGTTCCCTTTTTGCCTATTATCTAACAACTAGCCGCGGAGTCGGAATGCCTCAATCTGGTCTTTAAGAATTGCCGACTGGCTTGAGAGCTGCTCGGCGGAGGCGGCGCTCTGCTCGGCGGTCGCGGAGTTCATCTGGATAACCGACGAAATCTGCTCGATGTTGGTTTTTATCTGCTCCGCGGAGCTTGCCTGCTCGACGGACGCGCTCGCGATTTTCGTGATAAGGTCTGTCACCTTTGTGGTAGACTCCGAAACGTCCCGCATTATCTTTGCGGTTTGGTTTACGATAGTGCTGCCGTGGCGCGTGGCCTTTATACTTTCCTCTATAAGCGCCGTAGTGCTGCTTGCCGCCTCGGCGGATTTCGACGCGAGATTTCCAACCTCGTTCGCGACAACCGCGAACCCCTTTCCCGCTTCGCCCGCTCTTGCCGCCTCGATAGAAGCGTTCAGCGCGAGAATATTCGTTTGGAACGCTATATCCTCGATAGTCTTGATAATATCTCCGATTTCATCAGACGAGTTGTTTATCTTTTCCATTGCGTCAACAAGGCTCTGCATCTGACCGTTCGCGGAATCCACCGCGTCCTTTGCCGTATTGGTGTTGTCGCGAGCCTCGGCGCAGCTTTTGGACGTGTTGCTGATATGCGCGGAGATTTCGTTTATCATCGCCGCGAGCTCCTCCACGGAGCTTGCCTGCTCGGTCGTTCCCTGCGAGAGCGCTACCGCGCCCGCCGAAACCTGCTCCGAGCCGCTGGAAACCTGATCCGCCGCGAGGTTTATCTTCGAGAGCGTTCCGCTAAGGCGCACGTTGATCGCCTCCGCGGACTTTATCAGTCCCTCAAATCCGCCGACATACGCGCTTCTGTTCTCATCAAGCGAAACGTCGAAGTTGCCGTTTGCCATTTCGCCGAGAATTCTGTCCATATCGCGGATTATTACGTTTATCTCGTCAACTAATTGCTTTGTCGAGGCGGCAAGCTGCGCGGTTTCGTCCTTGGTCGTCACGGGCTCGACCGTGCTTTCAAGGTCGCCCCCCGCGAGCGCCGACAGCCGCTTTGCCGAGGCGCTAATCGGTCTGCCGATGCTCCTGCCGATGTAAATCGCGATAAGAATCACGAGAATCTGCCCGACAACTATCAGCGCTATTGTCAGAATGATTGACGTCACCGTGCCGCTCATAAAGTCGGACTGATCCGCCGTTATGAGTATCGACCAGCCGTTCAAGTCGTTTATCGGCGCGTAGCAGACAAATTCCTTTACGCCATCCTCGGTGATCGACGAAATGCCCGTTTCGCCGCTTCTCACCTTCGAGTGGATCGCCGCGAGCTGAGAATAGCCCTTATCGGTCTGCGCAAGCTCTTCGATGTTCTCCTGCGCCGCAACCGTTTCGCTGTCGATATCCGCTATAGTTGTGCCCGTGGCGCTTATCATATAGGCGGTGCACGTGGGGCTTATTTTAATTGATTTCATGATATTGTTGAGGAATTCGGTGTCCGGCACGACGTAAACGCATCCGACAATTTTAGTGTTAGCCGCGCCGTTTTCCCAAAGCGGAGCCGCGATGATTATGCTCACCTCGCCGGTAACGCGGGAAATAAGAGGGTCGGAAATCATACTCTCGCCGCGCATTGCCGCCTGAACATAAGCGCGGTCGGACATATCAACGCCCGTTGCGATATTCACGCCGTTTTCGTCGAGGATAACGCCGCGCGTCAGGCCGTTCGCCTGCGCGATGGTATTAAGCAGCGCCACTCTGTCCTCGGGGGAATACTGGGTGTCGGAGAGGCTAGGGTTCATACCCGCGATCTCCGCGACGTTGAGGAACGCGCCGCACTCATACTGTACGCGCTCCGAAACGACGGTCACAAGGCTCTCCATATCCGACTTCACAGTCTTGTTCGTGCCCGTGTAGGTCATCAAGCACGTGATTATGCCCAGCAGCAGCAAAAGCCCCGACGACACGCCGCTCATCCAAGCAATAATTTTCATTTTAACTGTTTTCATAGGTTTACCTGCTCTTTCTGAAAGTAAGTT
>CAYSHU010000139.1:0-6205 GCA_964430965.1 uncultured Ruminococcus sp.
TGCGACGGGAATTTGTTGCGGTGTTCCGTAAGCCCGAGAGTGTCCAGCAGCTCGTCCAAATCGAGCGGGTTTTCGGACAGATACTCGCACACCCGAATATTCTCCGCCACCGTCAAATTCGGCACGAGATTGTAAAACTGAAAAATAAATCCCAGATTGTCACGGCGGTAATCGGAAAGCGCGTTGGGCTTCAACCCGAAAATCTCCTTTCCGTCCACCTTTACAGAGCCGGAATCCGGTGTGTCAAGCCCGCCTATGCAGTTGAGCATCGTGGACTTTCCGCTGCCGCTCGTGCCCTGAATCACGCACATCTGCCCGCGCTCCACGCCTGTTGTTATGCCCTTTAACACCTGAATGTAGCTCGTGTCCTTTCCGTAGCTTTTCTTCATGTCCTTCACTTCAAGATACATTTTAATCCCTCCCAAAATATATTTACATAACAGTTACATAACAATGTTATGTTACGAGCTTAATATTTGCCGTACATCAATTTTTGGTACGGCGAAATATTATTATTTCTCTTCAAACACCAGATCGATCCAACTTTTTACATAGAAATTCATAATGCGGCACATAATCGAAGCGGCCTTTTTCTCTCGAGGCTCGTGAGTGATGAGGTGAATAAACGCATCTATGATCATATGTGACTGCCAATGCAGCATATACGAATTCACGCGCTTGTCAGGCATCTGCGCCGCGATTATTTTTGCCATTTTGCGGTATGCTTTGTCGACCATATCAACCATTTCGTCGACCGCGCCCTCGAACCGCGTGCCCTGCGATTTCGTAAGCAGCAGCAAAAACGTGTCGTAATTCGCGTAGATATGATGAATAAGCCCCACGGCGATCTCGTCGTGACCGCCATCAATATGCTCGTAGATTTCCGAAAGCGGCGTGTTCTTTTCAGCCGTGAAATGCGCGCGAAGCAGCGCTTTGAGCTCCTCGAACGGCTTCTCGACGATCGCCGCAAACAAGTCCTCCTTGTCCTCGAAAAAGAAATACAGCGCGCCGGTAGTCACCCCCGCGTCGGCACAAATGCCGCGCAGCGATGCCCTTGTGTAGCCCTTTTCAAGAAATTCCGCGCGGGCGCTTTCGATTAGCCGCGCCCTCGTTTCCCTATCCTCTCTCAAATTATCTCCCCCCTACATAACATTGTTATGCCATAATATAACTTTAGCATATTTTATTGAAATTGTCAAGGGCTTTTTGAATTTTTCCTTAAATTTTAATCAGCAAATTTAAGATTTTCGGCAATAACAGATTACCACGAGGAAGTTTTCTGTAAATAATAAATTATCCTCCACATATATTTGAATTGAGCCCGAATTGACAGCGAGCGTTTTTCCGGCTTCAAACAAAAATCACCATTCCGTTATTCAACAAACCCATACTTAACTTTAACGCGCTCCAGCTTCTCGAGCATAGGCTCGGCAAGAAACCACAGGAAAATCGCGGTTGCAGCGCCGTGTATGCAATCCATAGGCAAGCCTGTAAGGTAGTAGGTTAAAATAATTCTGAGGTTCAGCGAATTGCCCAGCCATATCAGCGCGGCGGCAGGGTTCATAATGCCGCCGTAAATCACCACTGCGCAAAGCGCGCCGAAAATGCACAGCGACAGCCTTGTCTGCCGAAGCCAGCCCTTTTTACAAAGCACCCCAGCCAGAAATCCTATTATCCCCGCCGCGAACATCTGAAGCGGCGTCCACGGTCCTTGCGAGAACATAATGTTCGACACCAGCATTGTCACCGCCCCGACCAGAAACCCTGTTTCTCCGCCGAACGCCGCCCCCGAAATTATCACGATTGCCAGAACGGGCTTAAATTCGGGGAGCATAAAAAACGCCGCCCTCCCCGCAATGCCAAGCGCACAAAGCACGGAGATTATCACCAGCTCGCGCGCTTTCGGCTTGCGCCCTTCAAACACCATAAAGAACGGCAGCATACACTCGATAAGCACCATAAGCGCGGTGATGTAATATTGCTTCTTATCGAAGAAAACAAGCCCGAAATACAGCGTTATCGGGATAAGGAAAACTATCAGCACAACCGCCGCTATCGTCCTTTTCGGCAGTTTTCGGCGCGTGCGCGGCTGCGAGTATTCCGGCGGATTTCCGCGTCCGAGAAAAACGGCGGCGAGTATCAACGAAAGAATAACAATCCCGTAAACGCAAAGGTGCTCTATGCCCGACGCGGTCACCCCGTCCTGCCCCAGCATTTCGCTGTAATTCACCGTGTTTGCCGCGTAAAAATACGAAGCAACGGCAACAGCTCCGCAAAGCGCCGCGGCTGTTTTTCTCCAGAGCGGAATTCTCCGTTTCGGTTTTACGGTGATTTTTTCGGGAGATTTCTCGGCGGCAGGCGCGTATTCAACGCAAGGGGTTTTCTTCTTTTTGGGGATTTCGCCCCCAAGCGCCGCCGCAACGTCCTCAACGGTAACCGCGCCGTCAATTATCCCGCGCGAAATACGATTCGCGGCAGTCGTGTAGAAGCTGTTCCCCGAGAAGAACTCGCGCGGCACACCCTCCGCCGCAATGGCTCCGTCAAAGAAAAGAGCACAGCGGTCGGCGTGTTCGGCACAGAACTCCACGTCGTGACTAACCATTACAACGCAGACGCCCGCGGCTAGAAGCTCTTTGAGGATTTCCGCAAAAACGGACTTGAACTCCGCGTCCATTCCCTTCGTGGGCTCGTCCAGCAGCAGGATCTCGGGGTCAGACAGCAGCAGCTTCGCAAGCGCGGCGCGCTGCATTTCCCCGCCCGAGAGGTCGTAAGGGTGGCGTTCCTCCAAGCCGTTCAGGCGGCATAACGCCAGCACTTCCGCGATTTTTTCCCCGCACTGCTCTTTCGGGATTTTACACTCCGAAAGAGCGTCACTTAAATCCTTGTAAACGGTTTTCCCGACAAACAGCGTCTGCGGGTTTTGCGGGAGCATACATATCTTGCCGCTTGTTGTGACAACACCGCGATACGGCTTTTTCAGACCCGCAAGCAGCTTCAACACAGTGGTTTTTCCCGTGCCGTTTCCGCCAAGAACGCAGACAAGCTCCCCCGCGCACGCCGAAAAATCCAAGCCGCGCACAACATCGGGGAGTTCCTTTTCGTATCGGAAATACACGCCGCCAAGCGATGCTTTCTTCTCGCCGAATTCGCGGGGCGTTTTTTTCGGGACGGGCAAAACTGAATGCCTCAACAAATATTTCTCAACAAAGCTCCGCCCCTCGTTCACCGAAACGGGGCATTTTTCTTTTGAATTTACAGCGCCACAGATGCGCATTGCAGCCGGCATTGCCGAAAACATATCATGGGTGTTTTCTTTCAGAAACGCACCCATATCCGCAGCGCTCCCGCAAAACAGCAAGCGCCCGCTTTCCATTACCGCGGCGCGGTTTGAAAGAGGCAGGGTTTCTTCAAGGCGCTGTTCGGTGAGGATTATCGTCGTACCAAGCTCGAGGTTTATCTTTTTCAGCGCGGCAAGAAAATCCGAGGCGGCTATCGGGTCAAGCTGACTCGTAGGCTCGTCCAGTATCAGAATTTTCGGCTGCATAACCATAACCGCCGCCAGATTGAGAAGCTGCTTCTGACCGCCCGAAAGCGTTGAAACATCGTGGTGAAACAGGTTCTGTATGCCGAAAAATGACGCCGTTTCCGCCACTCTGCGGCGGATTGCCGGCGTATCATAGCCGAGGCTTTCCAACCCGAAAGCCAGCTCGTGCCAGACTTTATCGGTGACTATCTGATTTTCGGGAGATTGCCGCACAAAGCCTATCAGCGCGGCGCTTTCGCGCTCGCTAAGCTCGGAAAGCGGCTTGCCCTCGAAAAATATCTCGCCGCTCAACTCTCCGTGAGGAGCCATCTGCGGCTTTAGCTGCCGCAGCAGCGTGGTTTTCCCGCAGCCCGAGCGCCCGCACAGCACCAGAAAATCCCCCGGATTGACAGAAAGCGACAAGCCCTCCACAGCGGGTATTTCGCCCTCGGGATAGCGGAATGTCAAGTTTTTGAGCGCGAGAATTTCCATTGCCATTCCTCCCCGAAATCAATTGCCGCCGGCGTTATGCATAGCCCGAAATACGCCGACTCAAGCCCTATCGTCAGCGGCTCGGAAAACATTCCGCCTATGCTCGGGAAATATTGCCAGCGCAAATTCCCCGAAACGCACCCGCTAAGCAAAAAGAACGCGCAAAATCCAAGCCATAAAAGTATGCCGGTATCGCGCTCGGTGAATGTGTAAACCGAAAACGCCGTCCTCCCGCGGAGCCCATAACCGCGGCTTTTCATACTATCCGCGGTTTCTATCGAGCTTTCAAGCGCCCACGTTGTCATTATCGAAAAGCAAGAAAGCGCGCTCTTCAGCCTGCGAAGCGGCGAGCCTTTCCCGTAAGTTTTCCCCAGCCCCTTCTGCGCTTCCCTCACCTGTCCGAGCTGTTCTTTAAACCTCGGCACAAACCGCAATGCCATACTAAGCACCAGCGACAGCGCGGGGATAATTTTTCCGAACAGATACACAAACTTGTCTGACGTCATAATTTCCGAATAGCACGCAAACCACACCAGCACGCTTGCCAGCATTACCGCCGAGGCGATCCCGTAAACCGCGCTCTCCAGGGTCAGCGGATTTCCCGTCGGAAAACGGCACAGTATAATCGTTCCGCGGTGGTTGAACGCGGCGTTTACCAGTGCCGTCACCAGCATAAGCGGCAGCGCGTATCTTGCCATAAAACCCACAGCCTTGCCGCCCTTTAGTTTTATGTAATAACACACCGCGCAAAACAGCGAAGCAAACAGACAGACAGGATGCATTAAAAACATCGAAAAGCCTGTCGTCAAACCGAAATACGCGAGGTTTACCGCGGGGTGACAGCCCCCGAACGCGTCTTTGTTCTTCATTTTTACTCCCGATTTAATTCAAGTTTAAATTTAAGTCACGCTTTTTACAAACGGTTTTTGCCGCCCCACTCGCACATTGCGTCCAGAATAGGGATAAGGGATTTTCCGCGCTCGGTGAGGCTGTACTCTACTTTGGGCGGTATCTGCGGGTATTCCTCGCGATGAACGAGCTTGTCCGACTCAAGCTCTTTAAGCGTTGAGCTGAGCGTTTTGTAGGAAATCTCGCCGATATATTTCTTCATTTCGTTGAACCGCACCACGCCGAATTCCATTAAAGTATAAAGAATAGTCATCTTATATTTCCCGTTTATCAGCGACAGCGTGTAACTGAACCCCGTGTTCCCCAGACATTCGTTTGATATGCATCTCTCCGACATTTTGCGCTCTCCTTTAGGTAAGTATATAACTTGAAAACCAGTACCTCACATCAAAGTGTGTACTTGACATATGAAATATTTGCTTATATAATTATAATACATTCAGCAAAAAAAGTCAAGCATCAGAAGGAATTTTATGAGCAAGAAAACAGTAGTTATCACGGGAAGCCCCCGCAAGAACGGCAACCGCTTTGCTATGACGGAGGCATTTATCAAAGCGGCGGATATTACCTCGCCGGTTCCGCTATCGCTTATCCGCACGCAGAAACCTGACGGCAGCACTAATCTTGCGACCGTATCCTTGTGGACAAGCAGCGGACAAACCATAAATCCGCACAGAACAAAAGCCGACAAACGGCTAGCTAAGCCATTTGTCGGCAACCGTATTGTGGTGATATCGTCACCAAAAAGATTTTCAGCCCTCGCCAAAGGAACATTTCACGCCTGCCAAGATCGAAAGGAGATGCTGAAAAAGCATCAGATGTTCACGCCTATCGCGAAGCTGCTGCTTAAGGATTTGAAGAATTACTTTTCCTGAATTGCTGTTGAAGCTCGTTCAAAAAAACTTCCGCCGCTTTAGAAAACACCTGATACTTCTTCCACACCATGTTAAGACCGACCTCAATTTTAGGCTCAAGCGGCTTGAAAACAAGCGTACTGTTTTCATATTCGGGGATTATTCCGTCAAGGCAAAGCGCGCAGCCGACGTTTTCCTCTACCATAAGCGACGCGTTATACAGCAGATTATAGGTCGCGACGATATCCAGGGATTCGTATTCCCTGCCAAGCCAGCCCGAAAGCTCGTTGTGCGCCATGGATTGCCGCGAGGCGATAAGCGGGATATCATTCAGATCGCCTGGCGCGATATACTCTTTTTCGGCTAGCTTATGATCACGGCGCATAAGCAGCCCCCACTTATTTTTCGCGGGTAATCTGATAAAATC
>CAYSHU010000140.1:0-6198 GCA_964430965.1 uncultured Ruminococcus sp.
TCTTGGTAGCCATTCTCTTCATAAAGCCGTGCTCGTGCTTTCTCTGGAGCTTCTTAGGCTGATATGTTCTTTTCATTTTACTTTCCTCCTACACAATATATTCTGTTATCTTTTGCAACAGGACACAATTTCCCCTTGCAGATACTGACACTATAATATTATACAACATTGACTCGCTTTTGTCAAGTGGTTTTTGCAAAAAAATATGATTGATTAAATTAAGCTGTCGGTTGGCTATTGCTTCCCCGCAAGAAAATACTCGTCGTCCCTGTCGAAATAGGGGCAGCTTTCATTCGTTCCCTTAAGGAACCTATACATCTCGTCCTCATCGAGGTTGACAAGGCACGTGTAGCACTCGTAATCGTCGTCATAAACGTAGTTTACACATTCATCGCAGATAGACATAAAACCACCTTATTTTAATTAAAATTTCAAAATTCCCTCACCGCATGCTCGCTCCGCGCTTCGCGCTCCGCTGAGGGAACCAGTCAAGATTTTGCAAAGCAAAATCTTGACATTTTTTGAAATTTACACTTCGCTGGGTTTGCTTATCGGAAGCAAGAGCCGCAGGCGCGTCAGCGTCTGTTGCTTCGTTTCGCCGCCTCGATCGCCGCCCGATACGCCTCTTTCAGCTTCGCGCCTACCTTATCGATGCTCTTCTCGCTGACCGTTTTATAGCCCTCCTCGGTGAGGTTCGGAAGGTTTCCCTCCAGAATTCCTTTTGCCAGCTCCTCAAACTCGTCGAGGCTCTTTGCGGCGTAGGCGTTTTCGCCGTTTTTCAGCCACTCATCATACACGGGGATATCGCGGAGAAGCACGGGCGTTTTCATTGCGAGGGCCTCTAAGACCACAATTCCCTCGGTTTCCTCCCGCGACGGGAACAAAAACAAATCGCTGCCCGAAAGCGCCGCCTGAAGCACCGACTTGCTGACATACCCCGCGAAATAGCAGTTGCTCGGCGCGTTTTTCACCGCGTTTCTTATCTCCTTGCCGACGAGGTTCAAATTCGCGTCGCCGAACCAGATGAACTTATACTGCGGCAGCCGCTTTGCGAGCCTCACGAAATCGTCCACGCCCTTGCGCTTCATCAGCAGCCCCGCGGACATTATCACCTTGTCGTTCTCCGAAAACCCGAATTTCCGCCTGAATTTTCGTCCGGCTTTTTCGCTTCTGACATAATCACCCAAGTCAATACCGTTGGAGATAACGAAAATTTTGTTTTTGATCCCATAGCCGCGCAGCAGGCTTTTTGAATACTCGCTTGGCGTGACTATAACGTCGCCCTTTGTATAGCAGCTGACTATCCACTTCTTGAAAAGCTCCGCCGCGGCGTTTGCGCCTATGTAGGAATTGCGGAAATCCTCGCGCGTGGAGTGCGCGTGATAGACCAGCGGCACGCCCTTTTTCTTGAGCCGCCGCGCGAGCACGAGAGATTTCGGCAGCACGGTATTGATATGCACAACGTCCGCGTCCCGAATATCGTCGACGATCTCCACGCCGTTCTTATCGGCGGCGTTCATCTGATGATAAATAGCCCGTCCCACGCCGCTTTTGCGGATTGAATTCATTGCTTCGGAATAAATGTAAACTTTCATAATAACTCCCCGTAAATACGATGTTTTTTTGCTCCTTTGATTATAGCATTTTTGACTGAAAAAGTCAAGATTTTTGAAATGAACAAAAAATTTCAAAAAAATTTCAAAAACCTATTGACATTTTGAGCCACATCAATTATAATATAATTGTGGCACAAAAAGTGAGGTGATAATATGTCGCCGCGTACAGGCAGACCTAAAGCCGAAAATCCTTTAAGCATTGAAGTCAAAGCAAGAATTGATTTTGAAACCAATGAAAGACTTAATGAGTATTGCGAACGAAATAACACTACGCGAACAGAAGTAGTTCGTAAGGGTATTGAACAGGTGATAGGAAAAAAAGAAAACGATAACCCCAAACCTGACAAGTAACGAGTTATCGTTTTCCGAACACAACCCCGAAAGGCTGATAAATCCATTATATCACACCTTTCGGGAAAAGTCAAGATTTTGAAAGGAAGTTTTATTATGGACATTTTACACGAGATATTTTGGGCATATCGCGAGGGCAAGCTCTCCGTAAAGCCGCCAAAGGCGACCGATTACGAGGACGCGGGTATCAACTATATTGTGGAAAAATATAAAATGACGGTCAAGCAAGCCAACGAGTTTCAAAATATCGTTTACACTATCTACTCGCAGATTGAGGAAGTGAACTTTTGCGCGGGCTTTAAAGCCGCGCTGTCGCTTATCGCGGGATAGCCGACCGTCCCGCTTGACATTTCCAGAAAAATATCTTATAATAATACTATGGGTTGAGGGCAGCGCGTTTGATTGAATTCTAACCTCTAACCTCTAATCTCTTACTTCTAAAAAGGAGTTTTTCTAATGAATATCAAACAAGCAAAAAACGATATTAAAAACGCTGTGGCGGCTTATCTTACCAAGGATAAGTTCGGGAACTTTGTTATCCCGATTGAGCGGCAGCGCCCCGTGTTCCTTATGGGCGCGCCCGGCATCGGAAAAACGGCGATTATGGAGCAGGTTGCCGAGGAGCTGAAGATCGGCTTGGTGAGCTATTCGATGACGCACCACACGCGTCAGTCCGCGCTGGGCTTGCCGTTTATCACAACGAAGACCTACGGCGGCGAGGAGTACAGCATATCGGAGTACACGATGAGCGAGATTATCGCGAGCGTTTATGATATGATAGAGATCACGGGGCTTTCGGAGGGCATTTTGTTTCTGGACGAGATAAACTGCGTTTCGGAAACCCTCACGCCCGCTATGCTTCAGTTCCTGCAATACAAAGTCTTCGGCAGACATCGCGTGCCGGACGGCTGGATTGTTGTAACCGCGGGCAACCCGCCCGAGTATAACAGCTCCGTGCGCGAGTTTGATATTGTAACGTGGGACAGATTAAAGCGCGTTGACGTTGAGGCGAATTACGATGTCTGGAAAGAGTACGCGCTCGCTAAGGGTACGCACCCCGCTATCACTACATATCTCGATATCAAAAAGGACGATTTCTACAAAATAGAAACCACCGTCGACGGAAAGAGCTTCGTTACCGCCCGCGGCTGGAGCGATCTTTCGGATATGATTGCGATTTACGAGCAAAAGGAGCTGCCCGTGACCGAGGGGCTTGTTTCGCAGTATTTGCAGAACAAATCCGTTGCGAAGAATTTTGCGGCGTATTATGATTTGTTCAAGAAATACCGTTCGGATTATCAGGTCGACAAAATTCTCGCCGGGAAATCCTCCGCGGAGATCGTCGGGCGCGCCAAGGCGGCAAAGTTCGACGAGCGCTTGTCGCTTCTCGGGCTTATCATCGACGCGCTTGTTCAAAGAGTCCGCGAGGCGCGGCTCTCGCAGGACACGCTCTCCGAGCTTATGCAGTGCTTAAAAACGGTCAAGTTTGATTTCACCGTTGATAAGAGCTTTGATGATTCTATAGTCCGCCAGACAGAAGCGAAGCAAAAGGCGCTGAAGCTCGGCAAGAAAGCCTCAAACCTCTCGCGCGACGCGGAGTATGTCCTCAACGCGACAATAGCCGCGCTTGACGAGGAGCGCAGCCAGCTCGCCGAAAAATCTCCCGAGGACGCAAACGCGGCGTTCAAGCTCGTCAAGGCGGACTTTGACGCGCGCAAAAAGGCGCTGACAAAGGACGCGGCGGCAACGGGCGAGGCGCTGTCAAACGCGTTCAAATTCTGCGAGGCGGCGTTTGACAAGGGAAGTCAGGAGCTGCTGATACTCGTCACGGAGCTTACATCAAACTCCCACGCCGCGTGGTTCATCGGACAATACGGCTGCAAGGAATATTATGAGAACAATAAGGATATGATGTTCTTTGAGAGAAATCGCGAGATCAAGGTGGAGATTGAAAATCTTAATCTGGACGAGGAATAAATTTCAAAAAGTGTCAAAATTTTGCGAAGCAAAATTTTGACCGGTTCCCTCAGCGCAGCGAAGCGCGGAGCGAGCATACGGTGAGGGAATTTTGAAATTATTTAAAATAAATCGGGTGAGTGTTAGCCCCATACTACCGAAACGGGCATCTAACCCCCAAACAGATTAAGTAAGTCGTCTGCCGAAACAGTCACATAACCCCAGACAAGTGTCGCGAAAAAAGCGCCTACTAAGGTGGAGTGAAGCGAAACGGAACCTTAGTAGGCGGCTAGGCGAACGAAGTGAGCCGTTTTTTCGCGACTTTAAAAATAAGGAGGAATTACTATGCGCAAAAATCTTGGAGTAAAGCCGCTGCTTATGCCGCAGCCCGTGCTTATCGTCGCGACCTACGACGAGAACGGAAAGCCCAACGCGATGAACGTCGCTTGGGGAGGACAGTGCGGAGCTAATGAAATTATGCTCTGCCTCAGCGCCCACGCGTCTACGGAGAACATCGAAAGGACGAGGGCGTTTACGGTGTCAATCGCGAATTCGGCGAAGATCGTCGCTTGTGATTATGTCGGCGTGGTTTCGGCGAAGGACACTCCCGACAAAATGGAAAAAGCGGGCTTTACGGTGACAAAGAGCGAGTTTGTAAACGCGCCCGTTATCAACGAGCTGCCGATGTGCCTTGAGTGCGAGCTTAAGGAAATTCTCCCTGGCGGCAGGTATATCGGGGAGATCAAGAACGTTTCGATTTGCGAGTGCGGCTTCACCGACGGCAATCCCGATGTGGCAAAAATCGACCCCGTAGTCTGCGACCCGCTTGGGCACGGCTATTACAAGCTCGGCGATTTGGTTGGAAACGCGTTTAAGTCGGGCTTTGCGCTTAAGGGCAATTGATAATGTACAATTGACAATTGACAAGTTTGGTGTCGGCTTCGCCGACGATTTAAATCCCCCGCCTTCGGCGGGGGATTATTTTGTGTAAAAATTTCCTTGCATTTTAGCGGCTTATTATCGAAAAATAGGACTAGTTGCTTTTTTGGGCGGCGCATCAAAGGCGCATACCGACTTAAAGCTACATTACAAGATCGCATTAAGACGGCACGTTCCGAAACGGTTAGCCTACCCCCAAGAGCAGTGGGAGCGAAAAAAGCGCCTACTAAGGTGGAGTGGAGCAGAGCGGAACCATAGTAGGCGGCTAGGCGAACGGAGCGCGAAGCGCGGAGAGAGCCGTTTTTTCGCGACTTTAAAATAAGGGGAATTATATATGAACATTTCTAATCAAGAATACGCCGAGCTTGCGAAGAAGCGCTCGCACGGCTCTAATATGGTGAAAACGGTGCCTATGGCGTTTGTGATCGGCGGACTTATCTGCACTCTCGGCGAGGGGCTTTTGAATCTGTTTACGGCGCTTGGGCTGTCTGAGGACGCGGCGGCGATGTGGACCTCTATGTCGCTGATTTTTCTTTCCGCATTGCTTACGGGATTGAAGCTGTATGACAGAATTGCCCAGCACGCGGGGGCGGGAACTCTCGTGCCGATAACGGGCTTCGCGAACTCCGTCGTGTCGCCCGCGCTGGATTTCAAGAGCGAGGGCTTTGTGCTGGGCTTGGGCGCGAAGATGTTCGTCATCGCGGGTCCCGTGTTGGTTTACGGCATTTCGGCCTCGGTGATCTACGGGCTGATTTATTTCGTGATGACGAAATTTTAAGGGGGTGAGCTTGTGGCAATCTGCGAAGGAAAAACGTGGAAATTCGGCAACGCTTCAATCGCCGCTTGGGCTTCCGTCGTCGGCAAGGTGGAAAGCGACGGGCCTTACGGCGACGAGTTTGACGAGGTAGTTGAAGACAACAAGGGCGGCGCGGAAACGTGGGAGCAGGCTGAGGCACAGTTACAAAACAAATCGTTAAAGCACGCGATGAGCAAGGCGAATTTAACTCCGGAGAATATGGATTTAATTGTTGCGGGCGATCTGCTTAATCAATGCACGGGCTCGAGCTACGGCTTGAAGGATTTTTACATTCCGTTTCTCGGAGTGTACGGCGCTTGCTCGACGTTCGCGGAGAGCCTGCTGTTAGCCGCGGCGTTTGTCAACGCGGGCTATGTTGAAAACTGCGCGGCGGTGACAAGCTCGCATTTCTCGTCCGCGGAGCGGCAGTTCAGGTTTCCGCTGAACTACGGCGGCGTCCGCGCTCCGACGGCGCAATGGACGGCGACGGCTTCGGGCGCGGCGATAGTCACGTCGGCTCTCGAGCCGCCGTTTATCCGC
>CAYSHU010000141.1:0-6061 GCA_964430965.1 uncultured Ruminococcus sp.
GCGTTGTAAACGACGTTGACGCTGTGAGCGAGGGCTTGCTTCAGGGCTTTCAGCAGCTTGTCACGGGCGTTGTGACGATAATCGGCACGCTCGTATTTATGGTAACGCTCAACTGGCAGATAACGCTTGTGGTCGTGTGTATCACGCCGCTGTCCTTCGCGGTCGCGGCGGTGATTTCGCGGCTCTGCTTCAACAAATTCAAGGAGCAGTCCGCGATAAAGGGCGAGCTTACGGGATATATCGACGAGCACATCGGCGGACAGCGGCTTGTCAAGGCGTTCGGGTATGAAGGAGCCGCCGAAGCGCAGTTCGGCGAGATCAACGAGCGCTTAAACGTCTGCGGAAAATTAGCGCAGTTTTACTCCGCGCTCACAAATCCCTGCACAAGGTTTGTGAACTCGCTCGTGTACGCGGGCGTGGGGATTTTCGGCGCGCTGAACGCCGTCAAGGCGGTAAGCGGCGGGTTTTCGGTCGGGGATCTGTCCTGCTTTTTGCAGTACGCGAACCAATATACCAAGCCGTTTAACGAGATTTCGGGCGTGGTGACGGAGCTGCAGAACGCGCTCGCCTCAGCGGCGAGAATTTTCGCGCTGCTCGACGAGCCCGCGGAGAGCTCCGACAGCGACAAGAAAGCTCTCGAAAGCTGCGACGGAAACGTCCGGCTCGACAATGTGGACTTCTGCTACACGCCGTCAAAACCGCTTATCGAGGATTTGACGCTGAACGTCAAAAGCGGGCAGCATATCGCGATAGTAGGGCCTACGGGCTGCGGCAAAACGACGCTCATCAATCTGTTGATGCGGTTTTATGACGTTGTGGACGGAGAGATCAGAGTAAGCGGCGAGCCGATCAAAGAAATCACGCGCAACAGCCTGCGGCGGAGCTTCGGCATTGTGCTTCAAGAAACGTGGGTGTTCAAGGGCACAGTGCGCGAGAACATCAGCTACGGCAAGCCCGACGCCTCGCTTGACGAGATAATAGCCGCGGCAAAGGCGGCGCACGCGCACGGCTTTATAAAGCGCCTCCCCGAGGGCTACGACACGGTGATAACAAACGACGCGGAGCTTTCGCAGGGGCAGAGGCAGCTGCTTTCAATAGCGAGGGTAATGCTCGCGCTGCCGCCGATGCTGATTCTGGACGAGGCGACAAGCTCAATCGACACGCGCACGGAAATGAAGATACAAAACGCGTTCGACAAGCTGATGCAGGGCAGAACGAGCTTTGTGGTAGCGCACCGCCTGTCAACGATACGCGAGGCGGACTGTATTCTCGTAATGAAATCGGGGCATATTGTCGAGCAGGGAACGCATTTTGAGCTGCTCGAAAAGGGCGGATTTTACGCGGAGCTTATCAAATCCAGAAACAACTGAAAACAAACAATTTCCCCCGCCGAGCAGCGGGGGATTTGTTTTGTTATTCGGGCTTCTTCGGCTTTTTCTTGCGGAACACAAAAATCTTGCTGAGAATATAATTCAAAATCAGCACAACAAGATTAGAGAAAATCTTCGCGCAGAATTCGTAGAAGCCGCCGTGCAGGTGCGGGAGGTCTACGAGCAGGAACATTATCAGCATATCGACAATAAGCGTCGCTATTCTCGAGGCGAAAAACTTCGCGAGCTCCAGCATCACGCGCCAAAAGCTGTGCGCCTGGCTGTCAAAAACGTAGACTCTCGTCATAAAAAACGAGAACAGATTCGCTAATATCCACGAAGCAAGCACCGGGAAAAGCGTGTTGCTGTCAATGTTGAATGTCGCGGTGATTTTGTATATCCACGAAAGCCATTTCGGCGCGCTTGCCGCGTCGGGAAAAAGAATTCGCAGCACGGCATAGCTCCCGAGGGAGATTATCGTCGTGCCAACGCCAAATGCGATGTACAGCACCATAGGCTTGTGCTTTAGGTAAAACTCCCGCCTGCCGTCCTTGGTTTTAAGCGAGCGGAGAACCTCTTTGATTTCGGCAGCTTTGATATTTGCTCCCTCCTTTTCGCAGAACCTGCGATACTGTCTTTAGCCCGCCGCGCGGACAGGCTTAATTACTCTAAGAAATATTTTAACATAAATCGCCAAAAAAATCAACCCCGTTTGTGTAAATTTTACTCTAAACTCTTGACTTTGTACTAAAAATGAGTTATAATGTATATTGAGAAGTTATGTATCGTGAAATTCACGGTAATTCAAAACAAGAACATACGGAGGTTCAAAATGTCCGATTACATCAGAAGATTGCCCGTGTATCTGCTGCTGGATTGCAGCGGTTCTATGGCGGGTGAGCCTATTGAGGCGGTAAAGCAAGGGATAAAGACGCTGATCGCGGAGCTTAAGGGCGACCCTCAGGCGCTGGAAACGGCGTTTTTGTCGATAATCACGTTCGACAGCAGCGCGCGGCAGATAAGCCCGCTTACGGAGCTTATGCTGTTTAAGGAGCCGCAGCTGCAGGCGGGAGGCGCGACGGCGCTCGGCGGGGCGCTTTCGGTGCTGGCGGATTGCATCAAAACCGAGGTGCACACGTCAACGGCGACACAAAAGGGCGACTGGAAGCCCCTGGTATTTCTGATGACCGACGGCGCGCCGACGGACAACATCGAGGACGGCATCGACGCGCTTCGGCAGGTTTCCACGGGGAATATCATAGCGTGCGGCGCGGGCGCGAACGCAAACGCGAATACGCTGAAAAAAATCACAAACAACGTGCTGATGATGAACAACCTCACGGCGGGCGATATGGCGCAGTTCTTCGCGTGGGTTTCGAGCTCTATCAAGGCAACCTCCAAGAGCATCGACGCGAAGCCGGGCGACCCGATTGAGCTCCCGCCTCCTCCGCAGGGGTTTGTTATCGTGCCGTAATTCCCCGCGGAGCGGGAAAAGTACCTTTAGGCTTTTAGTTGATTTAGGTAAATTTAATGATTGATGACAAGAACACTGCCTCCGAGTTGTTGGAGGGACAGCTTTCGATTACTTTTGATAATCTCGATGAGGCTCAGAATACTTCGCCGAAAAACGGCGTGATGTCCGCGAAGGAGTTTTTGGAAACTAAGGCGAAAGCCAACGAGGAAAAAGCTCCCGAAGCTAAAACGAAAAAACGCCCAAAGCTCCCGCAAAACCCGATAAAGCTAGATGAGCCCGCTCCCGAATCTGAAAAACCCCCAAAGCCGCTTTCGGATATGGAGGTTATGGAGCACACGGCTTCGGTCTGGCAATATAAGGAAATCGCGGACGACGGCACGGAAATGCACTCGGAGTTCCACGAGAAAAGCGACGACGCGGGCTTCGCGAAAATCTACGGCGCGAGAGTGCGCGGGAAAAAGCACAAGCACGAGGGCACAAACTGCGACGATTATTTTGAAACCGCGCACACCGATGATTGCGCGATCGTCGTAGTGTGTGACGGCGCGGGCTCTAAGGCGCTGTCGAGAATAGGCTCCCGCGTCGCGAGCGAAACCGCGGCGGCGTATCTCAAGGAGAGCTTGGCTCGGCTCTTCAAGGATAAGCCCGAGATAAAATCGGGGCTGGGAGCGGATTTGAAATCCGCGGAGTTTATGGCGGCGTGCGGAAGAATAGCGCCGCTTGTCCAGCAGTCGGCAAGAGAGGCGTTCGCGGCGCACCAAAGCAAGCAGAAGGAGCTCTGCGAGGGCGAGCTTAAGGAAACCTACGAGAAGGCGCTCGGGAGAAATCCCATTTTGTCGGACTTGTACACAACGTTCCTCGCGGCGGCGATCGTGCCTCTTGAAATAAACGGCAGGCGCGAGTGCTTTATGGCGTGCGTCCAGATAGGCGACGGGTGCATCTGCGCGGTTGACAGCAAGGAAAGCTCGGAGCACTGCCTTAAGCTCATGGGCGAAGCGGACAGCGGCGCGTTTTCCGGAGAAACGGATTTCCTCTCCGAGAAGAACACCCGCCCCGAGGCAATCGGCGCGAAAACGCGAATTTCGCGCGGGAGCTCGGACACAATAATGCTGATGAGCGACGGCGTGGCGGACGATTATTTCCCGTCCGCGCCGATGATGAAGCGCCTGTATCTCGACCTGTGCCTCAACGGAATTCTCCCGATGACGGGAAAACTCACCGACGGCGAGGACCCCGCGCCGATACGCTTCAAAAGCGTTTCGTTAAGCCAGAAGAGCGTGGCGCTGCAATACGCCAAGCAGCTCCTCGCGGACAAGAGCGACGACGCGATAAACGCGCTCTGGGACAAGCGGGAAATGCTGCGCTGCCATTCGCTGGAGGCTTTCAGAATGAACATCGGCGACACGCCCGAGCAAAGGCTCCGCGTGTGGCTGGATAACTACAACGAGCGCGGCTCGTTCGACGACAGAACATTAGTTATCGTTAGCATTTAGCTGCCGGCGACGCATAAATTTCAAAATTTTTTCAAATAAACACCGACGCGCGCAGCGTTTGGGGGAGAAATCAAAATCATGCAATCGGGAACAATTCTTTCCGCCGTGCTTGAAAACGGCAATACAATCGAATATGTTTACGACGCGAACGCGCCGCGCGGGGGAATGAAGCACACGTTCTTCACGCCCGACAAGCGCTACGCGGTGCAGTTTTTTAACGACCCAAGGAACGGCGCCGACCCGCGGATTCAAGACCGAATTCGGACTATTGTCGGGATCTACAACCCGACCTTATCGGAAGCGGACGGCGGCGCAGTCGGGAACACGGAAAAAACCGCGGATTATTTCAGACAGCGGTTCTGCTGGCCGCTGGCGATAATCAAGCAGCCGCAGTTCGGCATCGTCTGCCCCACTTACCCGCAAAAGTTCTTCTTCGGCGCGGACGCTTCGGCGGTGCTGAATTTAAAGGGCAAGGACAAAAAGTCGAACTGGTTTACGGGGCGAAACCGCAAGTACCTCTCCCCTGCCGAGCGCGGGAGCTTCCGAACAATGCTCGGGACGGCGATAGGGCTTTCGCGGACAATTCGGAGAATGCACCAGGCGGGGCTTGCGCACTCGGATCTGTCGTGCAACAACGTGCTTATCGACCCGCGCACGGGCGCTTCGGTGGTTATCGATATTGACAGCTTGGTAGTTCCGAACAAATACGCGCCCGAGGTCGTGGGGACGCGCGGCTACATAGCGCCGGAGGTTTTAGCGACAATGGGGCTGGACTACAACGACGCGCGCCGCGCTCTGCCATGTGTGCAGACGGATTTACACGCGCTTCCCGTGCTGATTTACGAGTATCTGTTCTTCCGTCACCCGCTTATCGGCCCGAAGATCTACGACCCGAACGACGCGGAGCATGACGATTTTCTGGGACTTGGCGAATGCGCGACGTTTATCGAAGACCCGAACGACACATCAAACCGCCCGCCCGACCTAAAGGTGACGATACAATCCCTGTCAAAGGGACTCGAGGAGCTGTTCTCGCGGGCGTTTGTAAAAGGCCTCCACGAGCCGTCGGAGCGACCCACCGCAATGGAATGGGAAAAGGAGCTGCTCAGGGCGTGGGATAAGCTCATACCGTGCGCGAACCCGCAATGCGAAAAGCAGTGGTTTATTCTCCGCGACGCGTCAAACCCCATTTGCCCGTTCTGCGGAACACGCGTTAAGGATAAAATCACGACCCTGCTGTTCAAAAGCGAAATGCGCGGCAGAAGGGGCGTCTTCCGCGACAAGGGCGAGCTTGTGGTTTATAATAACATGCCCCTCTATGACTGGCACGTGTTCTCAAACGTCCACAACGACGAAAAGGCGAACACCGAGATGAGCGCCTACGTGACGAACTATAACGGAATGACGCTGCTCGTCAACAAAAACATCGACGGAATGTTGTCGCCGTCGGGGAGATTAGTCCCTAAGGGCAGCGCCGTGGAACTGAAAAACGGCGCGGCGTTCAAGATGTCGGGGAGCGAAAACGGATTATTATGTGAAGTGGTTGTTAGTTAATAGCGAATAGTTGTTAGTTATTTCCCTCGGGGGGAGAACACAAAAAACAAGTCAACATAAGAGCCGCCTGGCTCTCGAATAAAATTTGAAAGGAAACAGAGTATGAAGAAATTCGGATTAACGGATAAGGAGGCCGCCGAGAGCAAGGAAAAATACGGCGACAACTCCAT
>CAYSHU010000142.1:0-5958 GCA_964430965.1 uncultured Ruminococcus sp.
GCTCGCTTCGCTCGCTCCACCTTTACAGGCGCGTTTTTCGCTCCGACTGCTCTTGAGGTTAGGTTACTGTTTCGGTAAACGAATTTCTTAATTTGTCTTGGGGTTGTGTGCCTGTTTCGGCAGACAACTTGCTTAATTTGTCTTGGGTTGTGTGACTGCGCCACTTTTAAGATAAATCGGAAATCGCCCCGCCGATAACCTCCGCCCACATACCTATAATAATATCAATATCGGGCGGCGTAACCAGAAAACCGCTGTCGGCGGAGGCGTTTGTCACCGCGGACAGCGCCGCGACGGTCGGCACGCCTATCGCCGCGACGGGACAGCGCAGAAGCTCCGGGGTGACGGCAGTGAAATCGCCGCGGCCGGCGCCGCCGGAGCCCGGAGTGATACCCGCCGAGGAAAGCTGCACCGTCTTGCCGATAAAGCGCGGGTCGCGGCAGGAAAGCGCATCGACGATTATTACACAGTCGGGTTTGAGCTCACGGGTTATAGCCCTGACAAGCCGCGCGGTTTCAATGCCCGTCCGCGCCGCGACGTCCGTTTCAACGGCGGCGAGGGAATACCGCGCTCCGCCTCTCGAACCGCCCGAGTTGCCCGTCGCAATAACTCCTCGAACCGCCGCCGCTCCCAGCCTGTCGGGCGTAACATCGGGATTGCCGAGTCCCGCCGCGAACAGCCTCCCGCGCGGCGGCAGAAGCTGGAGCAGCGCTCGGCGGAGCAGCGCGGTCATTCCCGCGGCGTGCGGCTCTCCGTGCAGCGTGATATAGCGCCCCCCGCGCTTGCCGATACGCGCACCCGCCTCCGCGGAAAGCCGCACGTCCGTAATTTTCACGTCGCCGATTTGCCGCGATTTCGCAAACGCACCGTCAGCGCGGGTCAGAATTTTCGCCGCCTCAAAGGCTAATCCTGTATTGTCCATTTTTGTTCCCCTCTATATATAGTATGCGATTTTCGCAAACGCCAAATTTCCCTAAAATTCCCCGTAAAATAACGGAAAAATTTTTCAAAACCCCTTGAAATTTCCGTTGTAATGTGTTATAATAAAATGTACTATGAGAAAAAATGAATCGAAATCACAAACAAACGGGGAAACGCCGAGTGCTTTTTGGTGAATATAAATAAATAGTTCCCGAAAATTCGCGTAAAATACTCGTAAAATACAATGTTTCGATCCTTATTTCGATTATGGAGGTGAAAAAAATGCCGAATATCAAATCCGCCAAGAAGAGAGTTCTCATCTCTAAGGCAAAGAACGAGGCTAACAAAGCGGCGAAATCCGCGCTGAGAACGTCTATTAAGAAGGCTCGCGCTGAGGGCGCGGGCGCAGATGCTATCAAAGCCGCAAGCGTAAACATCGACAAGGCGGCGGGCAAGGGTCTTATTCACAAGAATAAGGCGGCTCGTCTTAAGTCGCAGCTCGCTAAGAAAGCAAATGCTTGATTGCGTTTTTAGATTGCGTTTTTTGCCCGCAAACCAAAGTTTGCGGGTGACTTTTTTACAATGTACAATGTATAATCGACAATGTGGAATTGCGGCTGACATAAAACAATTCTACATTCTCAATTATACATTAAAATAAGGGGACAATATAATGACAGGAACAGAAAGAGAAATAACCGATATAAACGAGATAGAAAAAGTGCTGCGCTCGGCAAGGATCGCCCGCATCGCGCTTTTGGACGGGGAATATCCGTATATAATCCCTATGTGCTTCGGCTATGACCTCACGGGAGGGAAGCTGGAGATATACTTCCGCTGCGATGAAAAGGGCAGGAAAATGGAGCTTATCCGCGTGAGCAGCAGGGCAGCATTTGAAATAGACCACCTGCTGAGCATTGAGAAAGCCGACTCCGTGTGCGGCTTTTCGGCGAATTATCATTCGATTATGGCAACGGGGACGATTGAAAGCATTACGGGAATTGAGAAAATCACGGGGCTTAATCTGCTGATGAAAAAGTACCTCGGCGAAATCCCCGAAAGCAAGTACCACGAGCAAACGCTCAACAGCTTCGCGGTGCTGAAATTCACGGCGAATGAATTTTGCTGCACGACGAACAGCTGACAGTTTGCAGTTGATAGTTATTTTGTGGGAAAGCAACACACTCCGGCTTCTTACCTCTTAAAAATCTAACCTCTAAAGGGGTGATAGGAATGAATAAAAAACAGCTTATCGAATTATTCCGGCAATGGCGCGATGATGAGGATAACCCTAAAATCATCGCGACTGTGCTTGCGCTGCCCGAAAGCAGCGTCGACGACGAAATACTAAGCTGGCTTGCTCAGGCATATATTGACGTTGGGGAGTTCAAGCGCGCGATCGCCGTGCTGGAAAGCCGCCGCGAGAGTATGGAGAGCGACTATAAATGGCAGTTTATGATGGGGCTGGCGCTGCTCCGCGCCGCGGACGACGACGAGTGCGACGACGATGACGAGCTGAAAATCAGTATTCTGGAACGCGCAAAGGTCTGCATCGCGCGCGGAATGAATATGAACCCTCCGAGCGATATCCTGGATAGCGCGGATAGATTTATGGAGGAAATCGAGGGGCTTCTCGATGATCTAAGCGGCGGCGAGGAGGACTTCGACGACGACGCGGAGGCGTATGACGACGACGAGCTTGACGCGGTTGAGGGACATATCAAGGAATACTTCGGCGACTTCCCGACGGTATTCCACGAGGTGACCTCAAAGGATATTGTGATAGACATCGCGTGTATTCCGCCAAACGAGGAGCGCAATTATTTCACGCTTGTGACGATAGGAATGGGCGCGCACGCTATGAATATCCCCGAGGCGCTGTCGTTTGAGGAGAATTGCCGTGCCGAGCTGATGATCTGCCTGCCGCCCGACTGGAAGCTCGGCGAAAGCGCCGAGGAGTGGTTCTGGCCGATTTCGCTGCTTAAGGATTTGGCGAAGCTGCCGATAAATACAGACTCGTGGCTTGGGTGGGGACACTCGGTTGACCACCGCGGGTTTGTCGCTCCGAACGCGGGGTTTGTCGGGTCGTTTCTGATGTTCCCCGAGGACGCGCCCAACAGCGCGGACTACTGCACCCTCCCGAACGGCGACAGAGTGAACTTCTTCGAGGTCGTGCCGCTTTACCGCGAGGAGCTGATGTTCAAAATCGCAAACGGCACACGGGAGCTTCTCGAGAAGCTGAAAGGCGTAAACCATATTGTTGATGTCAACAGGCCGAACGCCTGCGAGGACTATGTATCAAAAAACCCCGAAAGCGGCGTTATATTCGATGACGACGACAAGGAAAACGCAATAGATTCCGCGAAGCACCACTCGGCAAAGGTGGGCGAAAAAAACCTCCCGATAGACCCGATATGCGGCGCAAATCACATCGCGATTTTCTTGCGGTGGTGTATTCTCCACGATTATATAGCTCCCGAGTTCTGCGAGCACTTCCCCGCGGTTGTCAACGACGTGAAAAGCGGCAAGCTGTGGGATTTGCGGGCATTTTTGATGGACGAGTTCAAGGGCTTTCTGATGCCGTTTATGCTCGGATATATCGGCGCGAATTTCTGCGGCTTTTATTACAACTGGAACGAGGACGAGCCGGAATATTTTTACCCGTCCGACGTAGACGCTTACGCGGAAAAATATTTCGGAACGGAAAAATACAATTCCGAGGAGTTCCGGGACGAGGCGTATCTGTTCGTGCCGTTTGACGAGGAATATTACAACGGTATGGCGAAGTATATTGACAGAGCCTTTGCGGAGTTTTTTCCGGACTTCGCCGAAAACAGCTATAACGAGGACGTTGAAACGGCAAAACAAGCCGAAAAAACGCTCGGGATTTCAATAACCCTGCCGAGATACGACGAGCTTGAAAATACGTTCCGCACGACAGAGTATATGGCGAAGGCCGCGGGGCAGAGCGCACTGCCGATTATTATCGACAGGGTGAAAACAGAAGGTGCGGAAGCAGAGGAAATCGTCAGCTGGACGCTGCTCGACGCGGCGGACACGCTCCTCGAAACGATAGCTATCGCGAAATTTCCGACCGCCGATCCTGTTGCCTGGGCGGAGCAAAACCTCAAAAACGTGAAGATTTCAGTCGTTCCGCCAAGCGAGCGCATAGTGTCGCTTCAGGATATGACGAAGGAAATAACCGGGGCGTTCCCCGCGCTTCTGAAGCTCGGAGCGGAGCCGCCGGAGCTTTATTTACCGTTAGAAAACGGGGTTTATTTGAGGATAAAGTTTAACGGGTAAAGGGGAATATGCTTAAAACCAAAGGGTTGATTATTTGAGATTAAGAAGTAAGAGGTAAGAGCCCGGAGCTCTTCTTGCCTCTAACCTCTTGCTTCCAAAGGCGGTGAGAGCTTGAAACGTTTAGCTGCAGCGGCTGTTTTGTTGTCGTTATTATTTCTGAACGCTTGCGGCAACGTTGACGAAACGCACGTTCCCGAGTGGTATTTCGCGGAGAGCCCCACGCCGCCCGCGGAGGTTTACGAGCCGCCTGTGCTTTCAAGCGCGGCAGGGGAGCTAAGCGAAGCACCGCGAGAGATTTCCGGGGAAATCTCCGTTTCACCTGAGCCCGTTGAGATAATTTACTCCTACACGGCAGAGAACGTCCCCGAAATAATCCCGCGGCTGAATAACGAGGGCGAGAATGAGGAAACGATGCTGGAGCTTTCAAACGTTTATTCCGAGGGGAAGCTGTACGAGCTCACCGCGTCGGTGGCGGAAAGCGCGGGGCGGGAGTTCCTCACGCTGATTCTGTCGCAGGACGGCACGCGGCGCGACACGCTTGGACTGGCGCTCCCTGCGGGGGACAGCTTTGTGTTCCTCGAAAACGCGGAGGACAACTCGACGTATGGGTTTGAGGCGCTTTCAAATCTCCGGGAATTCGACGCGCCCGAATATCCCGACATAATCGGGCTGCTTTTCCGCGAAAGCGACGGCGAGGCCGCCGTGCCCGAATACGCGCGGTATTTCGCGGTGTTCGGCGGAAGGCTCCGCGAGCTGCCTGTTTACGAGGGCGACAAAAAAGCCGCCCCGCGCGGCGCGAAGCTCGAGCCCAAAAGCGCGGGCGAGGCGGTGCAGCATCTTACGGTGCTGAGAAGCTCGGGCGAGGGGTATGAGATAATCAAGTTTGAGTTCAGCTTTGATTTGGAGAACCGAAGGCTCAATAAGCGGCAGGTGAAATTCTACGGGTGGGAGAGCGTACCGAACTAGTTGCCCTTGCCACAAGACCTGTGCCACCGAAATAATCTTCTTTTTCTTCCCTTTTTTGACCTTAGCCGGATAGGCTGGGTTTTGGCGTTGAGCTCGACTTCCGCGATGTCGTTTCGCTATACTGCGTCGTAAAAAACTAATTTTTTTCTAAGTTTTTTTGACTTTAACCAGATAGGCAAGGTTTTGGATTTTAACTCGACTTCCGCTATGTCCGTTCGACGCTGTGCGTCGGGGTTTCCTCTCAAGCTCTCTTTCCCCCTCTCCCCCACCCCCTTGTCCGCTTTTTCTCGCGGCTTTGGGTGAAAAGGCTCCTTTGCTTGGGAAAGAGCCAACAAGATTACTCCGCCTTGATGCCGCAGTGTCCGTACCGAAAGCTGCTGTTATTTCCCCCGCGTGCGCGTGATGTACGTGTTTCGGGGTGCTGTAAAATTTCGACGGCGAGCCGCGTGTGGGAGTGCTCCTAGCAGTCTTGGGGCAAATGACAGGAAAAGCGACAAAATTCCTTGCATTAGCCACGACCGCCTTTAAAGGCGAAAGATAACACTCACGGTAAAAAAGCACGTGATACGCAACAATCCCTTATCAAATAATCTATTCTCTTAAAGTCGTGTAAAAAAGCGGGCAAATGGGGTGAGGGGAGAGGGGAAAGGGGAGCGCGCGCAATGACGCTTCGCGTCAACGCTGGGAAAACCCGTAGGGGAGCGGGGGGAACGCCCGCTTTTTGTCGGATTTTTGTCTTCCCCCCGCTCCCCGAAGGGTTTCCCCCTC
>CAYSHU010000143.1:0-5932 GCA_964430965.1 uncultured Ruminococcus sp.
GCAGCGCAAGCGGTTTTATATCGAACTCGTTTCGCTTTGTGAACGTCTGAATAAGCACTATTACCGCGAGATTTATCACGGCTATCGCGCAGAGCTCGAAAAATCCGCGGCGCGCAAACGCCGAATAGTCAAGCGTTTTTTCGATAGCGTTTGCGATGTTGACGAACTGGGTTATGATATAGATAAGATAGAACACGCATATCGGCGTTACCGTGAAATATGCCGCGATTGAGGGGAACACGCGGTATCTCGGAGCGATGTCGCTATGCTCGGGAGCGGCTTTCCTTATCGAGAAAAGCGTGTCGAAAAGGTACATCGCCACCGGGACAGCAAACACCAGCTCCCAGAACAGCGACGGGGAAAGGCTAGGCAGATGCTCGGTGAAGCTCCGCATAGTATCGGAGAAAAGCTCGTCTGAGCTCATCAGAAGCAGCACGACAACAAAGGTAAGCGGCATTGCGATAACAAGTCCCAGAAGCGCGTACATCACCTTTTTGGAGCGCGATCTTTCGCGGAAAACCGAGAACGCGATTTTTGGCTGCCTTACAAAGAATTTCTCGAACGGACGCACGAAAACGCTTTGCAGCAAATCGGAAACAAAATGCCGCCCGAAAAGTTCCGCGCCGCTTATAGCAGTTGTCAGGTAAAGGTAGAGCAAAAACGAGAACCACGCCGCCAGAGTGTTTGTAAATCCGCTCGCGCTGAATATCGGAGCAAGGCAGAAAAGCTCCGCGATCCCGAAAATGACCGCGTGTGTGGGCTTTATCTTAACGGCTTTTACTTTTGCAAAGACAGCGCCCATTATCCCGAAAAGCGCCCAGACGATCCCGCCCCAGATGCCGCCGCAATATCTCACGGCAAAATGAGTGAAAATAAAACCCAACGCGAGGCTCACCCAGGCGAAAACCGCGTCCGAGGCTGAGATCTTCGGCTTCTCGTTAAACGGTGTTTGTGTGTAATTCAGTTCTTCCATTTCAGTCCTCCATTACTTCGGCTATTTTCGGCGAATCTAGGCGGCTTAAGCGCAGCGGTATTCGCCGTCGTCACAAGTCAGCGTAAACGAATATTTCCTGCCGAGCTTCGCGAAGAACTCCGCGTCCTCGCAGTGAACTGTGTGCCTCTCGCCGTTCGTATCGAGGACGGAAAGCTCAAACCCGAACTTCTCCGCGCGAAGCTGCGTTTTGTTATCGAACGCCTCCGCGGGGATTTTCATCGAGGCGACATCTCCGCGTTCAAACGGCACGCGAACGTTATTATCCTCGACGCCGCAGCACATCGTGCCGAGAACCCTGCCGCCGAGCGAGTAATCGCACCAAATCTCGCCCACATTGCCGCAGCCCATGGTGATTTCAAGGGAAACTCCCGCCGTGCTCGGCGTGAGCCGCGTAATAAGCCAGATAACAAACGCCACGACGACAATGAGAACCCCGACCAGAACCTGCTGATAGCGCGGAAGCCTGCGGTATTTCTTCAGCGAAAAGTTCTTCATCACAAATCCCCCTCGTCCTTGAATTCAAGAATGTCCGCGGGCTGGCATTTTAGGGCCTCGCAGATTTTGTCGAGCGTCGAGAAGCGGATAGCCTTTGCCTTCCCCGTTTTGAGTATCGAGAGGTTCGCCGGCGTTATGCCGACCCGCTCCGCGAGCTCGTTTGAGGAGATTTTTCGTTTTGCCATTATTACGTCAAGATTTACGATTATCATACTGCACCCCCGTCAAATCGTCGCGTCGTTTTCCTCGCGAATCTCGACGGCTTTTTTGAAGCAGTTTTTGACGACGCGCAGAATTATCCCGAAGAACCCCGCCGCGAAAACAATCGCGAACGCGAACGGGCGCAGAACCGCGAAGTAAATAAACGCAAGCGCTACCCCGAAGCAGCAGTACGAGATTATCCGCAGCAGCGTGACGTTTCGGGAGATAAACGGCTCCCCGTGCGAGATGTTGAGCAGCAGCAGATCAAGGCAGACAAGCGCCCCAACCGCGAACGGCACGCAGCAATAAAGCGTTACCAGAAGCGGCGTTACAACATTCTCCGCGTGAATATGAGCGGTTTTCTCATTATAATAGTTCACAAGCATCGGCGCGAAAACACAGCACGCCAGAACCACGGCGTAGCAGAGCTTCACGAGAATTTGCGAGAGAATAAGCGATTTATCCTGTTTCATAATAACCTCCAAGCAGCTTTGATAAGATAATTATATCACAAAAATTTTCGTTTGTCAATAGCTTTTTATCGAAAAACAATAATTTTTATCCAAAAAAGAGCAAAAGCAGTAATTGTTCCAAAAATGATATATAAAAAACAACCTAGGAAATAAATGTTGCAATTTCAATTTAGATGTGGTATAATAAAAGGTACGGTAAATATAAGCAAGTTTTTGGGGAAACTCTAAATTCTTACCTCTAACCTCTTACGAAAGACAGAAAAGGAATGATACAAAATGAAGATACCGAAGAGAATAGCCAGCGTCCTTATCCACGCTCTGAAAGGCGGCGTTGTGCCGCGCGTGGGGCTTGGGTATGTCGCGGTGGGGCGCGAGGCTGAGATAAACGCGCTGCTGCACGATGTGCAGATAGCCGAGGACGGCGGCGCGTTTTTCCGCTTTGTTGTCGGGAAATACGGCTCGGGCAAGAGCTTTCTTATCCAGACTATGCGCCAGCACGTTATGGATAGAGGCTTTGCGGTGGCGGACGCGGATCTGTCGCCGGAGCGCCGCCTTGTGGGTTCGGCGGGGCAGGGTCTGGCGACGTATCGCGAGCTGATGAAGTCGCTTTCCGTAAAGGCAAAGCCCGACGGCGGCGCGCTTAAGCTGATACTCGAGAAGTGGGTGGAATCCGTGCGCGCGGAGGTTGTGGAAGCCTCGGGAATGAAGGAGTACAACAACTTTTTCGACATCAAGGTGGAGCACGCGATACGGCAGAAAATCGACGCGCTGAACGACCTTGTACACGGCTTCGATTTCGCGGAGGTCATTGTAGCGTTTCACCGTTGTTACAGCGCGATGAACGAAGAGGGCGCGGCGAACTCCGTCCGCTGGCTGCGCGGGGAATTCTCCACAAAAACCGAAGCCAAGGCCGCCGTCGGCGTAAACGCCGTAATTGACGACGCGAACTGGTACGATTACGTAAAGCTGATGAGCGCGTTTTTAGTCAGCGCGGGCTACAAGGGCTTGGTAGTGATGATAGACGAGCTTGTGAACATTATGAAAATCCCGAACTCCACGACGCGCCAGAGCAACTACGAAAAAATCCTCACGATGTACAACGACTGTATGCAGGGCAAGGCTTCGCATCTCGGGATTATAATGTGCGGCACTCCGCAGTGCATTGAGGACACGCGCCGCGGCGTTTTCAGCTACGACGCGTTGCGCTCGCGCCTCGAGGGTGGGCGCTTCGCCTCGGGGGAGCTGCGCGATATGCGCGCGCCTATCATTCGTTTAGAGCCGCTTACCTACGAGGAGCTCACGGTGCTGACGGAAAAGCTTGCGGAGATACACGGGCTGCTATACGAATACGAGCCCCGCGCGACGCTGGAGGACAGGCTGGCGTTCGTCAAGGCGGAGTTCGAGCGCGTCGGCGCTAACACGAACATCACGCCGCGCGAGATGATACGCGACTTTATCGAGCTTCTGAACGTAGCCTACGACCACCCCGACAAGACCCTTTCCGAGATTATGGGTCTTGACGAATTTCAGTTCATCGAGGCTGGCGACGAGGAGGCGTTTGGGGAGAATAATTTTGACGGGTTTGAGGATTTTAAGCTATGACGGGCTCTGCTGACAAAAAAAGCGTTTATATCGTTGCCTCGGTGCTTGCCTTTTCGGTTTTCGTAGATTTAATAGACGCCGTTATCAAGCCGAATTATTTCGTCAAGATACCGATAAAGCTGGTTTTCTTTCTCCTGCTGCCGATGATCTTTTTTATCGCGAACAAAAAGGAGCTCGGCGAATTCAAAAAGCTGTTTGTTTTTAAAAAGCGCGGAATTTTAAAGTCGCTGCTTCTGGGCGCGGCGGTCTACGCGGTGATAATGGCGGCGTTCTTTCTGCTTCGCGGCACGATAGATTTCTCGAATGTAACGTCGAGTCTTACGGAGAGTATGGGTATCACCGCGGACAATTTCATTTATGTTTCGCTGTATATTTCGCTTGCTAACTCGTTTCTGGAGGAGTTCTTTTTCAGGGGGTACGGGTTTATCACGCTCAAAAAGCACACAAGCCGAGTGTTCGCGTATATATTCAGCTCGTGCGTGTTCGCGGTGTATCACATCGGAATGCTTATCGGAATGTTCGGCGTCGGCGCGCTGGCGCTGCTGCTTTTCGGGCTTATTGCGGGCGGGTGCATTTTTAATTTCCTCAACGAGAAAAACGAAAACATCTACTCGTCGTGGTTTGTACATATGTTCGCGAATTTCGCGATAAACACTATCGGAATGATACTTTTCGGGGTTTTGTGATTATGGAAAATAAAGAAGCTCAAGCCGCGGCGGAATGGTGCTGGTGTCTTGTCGGAAACATTGTCGAAACGCATGAGTTCGGCGAGGAGCACGAGATAAGGCACGGCAACAAGCAGTTCCGCCCGGGCGCAAAGGTATACATAAATCTCGTGTACGGCGGAATGGGTCACGAAAATATCCTTGTTATTGGCGTTCCGCGGCATATGAAGCAATACATCGAGGTCGTTATCCGCAGAAAGCACGTCTGCAATTTCCGCGTGCAGAAAGTCTACAAGCCCGCGGTGCTAAAGCTGATGAGCGCTTCGGAATGGGACTGGTGGGACAATTCCGACGACACGCACGCTTCCTTGGAGAAAAGCGCCGAATGGATGAACAAGGCAGCGGAAGAATACGATTTGGATTTGTGAGGTCATATGGAGATAATAAACTATTTTGAAAGCGAGAATAAATCGCACTGGCTCGCCGAAATCAAGAAAAGCGAATGGGCGGCGGGTCCCGCGCTTGCGGGATTTCTGGAGAGCGGAATGTTCTTTGAAAAGCTCGGCGACGGCGTTTTGCTTCTGCTTACGGACGGGGAAAAGCTCGTTTCGTATCTGACGTTTTCGTTCCAAGACTGCGTTGACGACAAGATGCTTTACCCGTGGATAGGCTTTGTGTTCACCGCGCCCGAATACCGCGGACATCGATACGCGGGGCGGCTTATCGCCCGCTGCGAGGAGCTTGCGCGGGAGCATAACGTAAAGAACATCTACCTCTGCACCGACCACACGGGGCTCTACGAAAAATACGGCTTTGAATACAAGGAAAACCGCGTTGATATTTACGGCGATGATAGCAGGATTTATATTAAGAGCATATAATACGATGAGGGGAAATTCCCCATCATAAAGCAAAGGAGCTGATAATATGTTCTTTTTCGGATTCGGCAGACGCTCGAATCGCTGCTCGTCCTGCGGACGTTCCGGCAACAGACAGCGCCGCGACGATAACAGACCGCGTCACGATGACGACAGACCGCGCCGTAACGACGACAGGCCGCGCCGTGACGACGATGACTGCGGCTGCAGATAACATATAAATTCGCGGCTTCTCCGCAAAAGTGGAGGAGCCGTTTTTGAGAGGAGCTTACGGACAGGCTATGGACGTTTTTTACAGATACGCGCCCTTTATCCAAGACTACATCTACCGCAACCGCTGGGACGAGCTTCACGAGATACAGGTCGCAGCGGCGGAGATCATTTTTGATACCGAGGACAACCTGCTGCTCACGTCGGGAACGGCAAGCGGTAAGACCGAGGCGGCGTTCCTGCCCGTTTTGACGCAATTGTACGAAAACCCGTCGGGGAGCGTCGGGGCGCTTTACATCTCGCCGCTTAAGGCGCTTATCAACGACCAGTTCGAGCGGCTGGAGGAGCTGCTTGAGGAGGCGGATATCCCCGTGACGAAATGGCACGGCGACGCGTCGCAGACTCAAAAGAAAA
>CAYSHU010000144.1:0-4481 GCA_964430965.1 uncultured Ruminococcus sp.
AGGACGTTGTGCTGCCGACGCGCCTTATGCACCTTATGGGAGCGAAAACTCTGTTTCTGACAAACGCCGCGGGCGGCATAAATCCGTCGTTCCACGCGGGGGATTTTATGCTGATTTGCGACCATATTTCAAGCCTTGTGCCGTCGCCGCTTATCGGCGCTAATCTTGACGAGCTCGGCACGCGCTTTCCCGATATGAGCGAGGTTTACAGCCGCCGTCTGCGCACGATAATCGAAAACGCCGCCGCCGCGGAGAGCGTTCCGCTTAAGAGCGGAGTTTATATTCAGACCACGGGCCCGAACTACGAAACTCCCGCCGAGATACGCGCTTACGGGCGGCTCGGAGCGGACGCGGTCGGAATGTCCACCGCGATAGAGGCAATGGCGGCGCGGCATTGCGGAATGGAGGTCTGCGGCATTTCCTGCATCTCAAATCTCGCCGCGGGGATTTCCAGCAACCCGCTTTCGCACAAGGAGGTTCAGGAAACCGCCGACAGGGTAGCGCCGCTGTTCAAGAAGCTCGTAAAACGCGCGATTATTGACATTGTTAATTGATAATGCAGAATTGAGCTTTCCTCGTCATCGGCGGGGAAAGCTCAATAATAGCCCCGCTCACCGCGGGGGATTTTCCTGTTTTCACAAAATAAAGAAAAACCCCTTGACAATGTGATGATTTTGTGATATACTAAAACAAGCGCAATTCACAAAAAATCACATTACATAAAGGAGAATGTTTATGGACAACAATAAGATAATAATCCGCAATATCATCAGAGTTCTTGGGATCATTGCGGGGGCGATTACGGGCATTGTTGCTTTCGTTTTCAGAAGAATCGGCGACACAGACGAAAACCTGTTTATGGGCTGCTGCAAAATAGCGCGCATCGGTGCGATAGTTCTGTTTGTGCTGGCAATAGCGTTTATGATTTATGATATTATTCTGAAAGCATACCCGATCTCGATCAGCGCTATCGGGCTTGCACTCGCGACGCTGGCTTTTGTCGGGGGTTTTATCATCGCGCCCGGGTGTTCGGAGGACGCAATGATGACATATATTCTCAAGCACGTCAACGTGGGAAGTGTTGAAGCAATCGCGGAAAAGCTCGCGACCCAGCTTTCAATCGGCAGCTGGATGGTTGTCGCGGGAGGAATTTTCTTCGCGACTTATAACAGCGGCTGCATGAAACAAGGAAAGTAACTAAAACACAAGAAATGCCCGAGCCTAACGGCTCGGGCATTTTTTATTTAAACGTAATTCTTCCGTCGGCAATCGAAAAATTTCTTATTTCCGAGCGCACCGTGTTTCCGTAAATATCCGTGATTTCGAGGAAGCAGAGATAGTCGCCGTCTTGGAGCCTGTCGTAAGTCACCCGCGCCGCGCCGTCGAAATCTATCCTCACGCCGAGCGTGTTTGTGTCGGGCGCTTCGCCGATAGTTCCGATGTCGCGGTAAGGAGAGCACGTCGAGCCCTCGGGTATAGACACGAGCGTGTGCCGCCCGTCCTCGCCGTATTCCCAGCAGCCGCGAAGCTCCACTCGCCCGACGTTATCCGCGGAAATCGTCACGCCTTTTTGCTCCTTTCCAACGCGGATTTCCGAAACGTATGTAACGCCGTTTTCGGTTATTTCGCGCGGCTTTACGGCAAGCGGCTCGCGGTTCGGGAACATTATCCAGAAGCCGTTTACTGTGCCCGAAAACTCTCCGTTTTCCCAGTCGGAGTTAAGGCAGGTCATTGTCCCAAGCGACGCATAGCGCTCATCGCCGCTGTAATCGAGCGTCCAAAGCACGCGCACCCCGACGCTCCTCGTATAGCGAAGCGCCTCGGGAGTTATCGAAAACCTGTATCTCCCGTCGCTGTTTATTGAGAAATCCCCGGCCGTTTTTACCGGCGCACTGATATTCCCGCCGAGCGCGTCCTCGCCCAGGTCGCTCCAGTGCTCGCAAAGCGGATTATTATCAATTACGCCAGTTTCGCCAACGCAAAGCGACGCTATATTTCCGTCTTTCATATTTGCGTAGTCAAAAGCGGGCGACGCGGAGAGCATTATTTTTTCAATAAGCTCGATGTAAAACGGGCATTGCGTAAACCCCGCGACTGTGTGAAGGCTCTCTGTCCCGTCGGTTTCGAGCGGGAAGTAAACCGTCAGCCCCGAGGCGGTTGGGTGTCCGCCGCCGTTGCTTTTGCGAATAACCGCGCCTTCAAGCGCCCTTTCGATTTCGTGCGTGTCGGCAAACGCCGCGCCCGCGCTGATAAAATCGCGCAAATCCACGCGGTTTGAATAGCCGCTGAAAATCGTGCTGTTGCCGAAATGCTCACCCGCTTCAAGCGAATTTCTGAACTCGTGAAGCTGTTCTCTTGTCATTAAGCTCCCGCACAATTCTCTTGAATAATCGTTGAGCCTTATAAGCAGATTATCGATTTGCGAAAGGTCAATAACCGAAAGCGTCACGCGGCTTAAATGCTCGCTTTTTTCGCTTGCCGTCAAAAAGCTCTCGCAGAACGTTTCGGAGATTTTATCCCAGTCGGCGTTCGGCTCCTTAGCGAGCAACTCCCCAAGCGCTGTGTAATTCCAGCCGTCCGCGGGCTCCAGCTCCTCTGAGGCTACCATATACCGCGCGTAGGAGGCGCAGATGTCCGCCGTTTCGAGCGTTCCCATATAACAAGCGTCAAAGCCTATAAACTCGAGCTTGTCTGTCATCGCCGCCGACGCCTCCGAAAGCGCGCTGTTCATTTCGCTGAGCTCCAGATAATCGTTGTCAAAGAGGTCGTCCTTGCACACGCCCCCCAGGCTTCCGCGGCCGTGCCCCCAAAGCACAAGCCCCATTTTCTCGGCGGGATAATTCTCCACGCCCCACTTGATAAAATTCCGAAGCGTCGCCGCCTCGCCCATTGAAGCAAGCGGCAGCTCCGCGACGGTTTCGCGCTTGCCGTTTGAAATTACGTGTCTTTGGAGCGTTTCGGCGCTTACGGCAGCGTTATACCACTTTTCAGCGCCGCCTGTCTGCACGACAAAGCGGATATTCTCGCGATTCTCGCTGTTTTCACTATCCTCGCTGTTTGCAATAGTCGCCTCGCACATCTCGTTCATATCCGCGGTGCCGCGATACGTCGCCGATTCGAGATTGCTGCCGCTCATATAAACGAAAATCGTCCACGTGCCCGCCTCGCCCACAGGCGTGCTCCCGATTTTATTTTCGGTTTTTGGTCGTGAGATTTCCAGCACGCCGTCCGCACCGAGCTTCATTGTCTTATACGAAGCCGCAGCGGGCGGCGTTCCGCTTTCGGTGAGAGCGGGAATTGTTTTCGTCTGCTCGCAGCCGCAAAGCCCCAAGAGAAAAAATATGCATATTAAAATCGGCAATATCCGGCGGTATGTTTTCACCTTAATTTATCTCCTTAAGCGTCCTGTAAATCTCCTGCATTTCCGCGTCCGTCGCGGCGATTGTTTCGGCGCAGTTTTTCAAGCGCGCGGCGAGCTCCGCGGATACAATATTGTCGGTTTTGTATTTCAGCTCGTGCTCTAAGCTCGCCCAGAAATCCATTGCTATTGTCCGTATCTGGACTTCTACAAACACCTGCTCCTTCGCGTCGGAGAGATAAACGGGCGTTTGAATTACAAGATGCAGGCTGCGATAGCCGTTCGGCTTGGGACTTTTTATGTAATCCTTGCGCTCGACCGGCTTCACGTCGTCCTGCGCCGTCAGCAGATCGGCGACGGTGTAAATGTCCTCGATGTAATTGCAGATAACGCGCACGCCCGCGATGTCGTAAAGATTTTTCTTCGCCGAGTCCACGCTGAACGGCTTGTCTTTTCGGCGGAGCTTTTCAAAAATACTCTTCGGCGATTTCAGCCTGTCCTCGATATGATGAATCGGGTTGTACGCGTATTTCGTTCTGAACTCGCTGTCGAGAATCTCCAGCTTGGTTTTCACCTCGCGAATAGCGCTCTCATACAAATGCTCCAGCTCGATGAACTTGTACATCTCCTCGACAAAAAGCTCGCCCGTGTCCGCGGGGAGAAGCTGCTTTACCGTGTCAAGCTCGGAGTTTTCTATTGTTTTTTTAAGATTGTTTACGTTAATGTTTTTCATAAAGATTTCCTTTTTATAGCAGACCACGAGTATGACTTTCCCCCGCCGAGCGGGGGAATTGCTTATTATATTATAATAGTAGAATCAAACAACCGTGTTATGGCATTGTGAATTTTCCGTGAAATACAGCCACATTAGAAGTAAGAAGCAAGATTACTGCCCCGCGTCCTCCTTCATTCCGTTGAGAAGCGCCTCAATATCGTCCTGCGACATTTTGCCGCCGCCGGACTTGGGCTCTTCCGCGGGAGCGGCTTCGGGTTCCTCATCAGCCTCGGGCTGTTCGAGCGAGGGAACGTCGGCCTGCGCCGCGTTCGCGAGCATTTTCTCAATATCCTCCTGGCTCATTTTGCCGCCGCTTGACGCGGGTTCCTCGGCAGGAGCGGGCTCGGG
>CAYSHU010000144.1:4581-5889 GCA_964430965.1 uncultured Ruminococcus sp.
GTTCCTCGGCAGGAGCGGGCTCGGGAGCGGAGGCCGCCGCGAGCATTTTCTCGATATCCTCCTGGCTCATTTTGCCGCCGCTTGACGCGGGTTCCTCGGCAGGAGCGGGCTCGGGAGCGGAGGCCGCCGCGAGCATTTTCTCGATGTCCTCCTGGCTCATTTTGCCGCCGCTTGACGCGGGCTCCTCGGCAGGAGCGGGCTCGGGAGCGGGAGATGCGTCAAGGTCACCCAGCCCCGCCTTCATCAGAAGCGCCTCTATCTCGTCCGCCGACATCGTGTTGTTTGTTACGGAGGGCTTTTCCTCCTCCTTCTTCTCAACATTCTCAACCTTTTCAACGGGCAGAACCTCATCAACGTTCACCGTGTGCTGGCTGAGAATATCGTCAACGTGGGAGATCTCCTCGCTGTCGAGCGTCCTCGTAGAGGTCGCGACGAACCGAAGCGGGTCGTCGGGCATAAGCGGGTCGCTGTCCACGTCGTAAGCCGCCGAAGCAGCGGGTGCCGCGGGAGCGCTCGGCGCGGCAACGCGGGACATAACCTCGTTCCAAGCCGCGCGGGCGGTTTCATAGTCGCACTTGTCGCCGTCAAAGCGCAGCCAGTATGTATCATAGGGCGTTATTCCGCGTGTTTTGCGGATAATTTCAAAAACATTATACCGCTCCAGCCCCAGCAACTGAAGCTCATACGCCGTATACGGCGTGCCGTTCTGGAAAACCCGCGACGAGAAGAAGAAATACATATCCGAAATATCCAGCCGGCGGTTTATCGGCGTGAGCATATTCTCCTTGTATTTCGTGAGTATGTCAAACGACACGCTTTCGTCCGCGGAAATCTCATAAAGCGCGATAGGGTCGTCCTCCTTCAGCAGCTCGTACCTTATGGGCAGAGGCATCTCAAACGAACGATTATCTATCAGTCTGTACCCGTGACCTTTTATAACGCTTCCCATATAATTCTCCTTATTTTAAAGTCGCTGAGAAACGCGCAGGCTTCGCCTGCGCTCGCCGCGTTGTAAAGCCTCCGCTTCGCTTACGCTGCGCTACGGCTTTACAACGCGCGTTCTCCGCTCCACTTGTTTAAAGTTATGTGCCTGTAGTTGTTACACGCCCTTCTTAACTGCCCGCGGGGGAGGGCGCTTTGGTTCTTGCTTGCCTCCGAGTACGTGGTGGCAATAACGGCATCTTTCGATACGGACACTGAGGCATCACCAAGAGGACGCTTGTTGTCACTCTCCTAAGCAAGTCATTTCTCCAGCCCAAGTTCGCGTGAAAAAGCGGGCAAAGGGGTGGGGGAGAGGGGGAAGAGGAG
>CAYSHU010000145.1:0-5879 GCA_964430965.1 uncultured Ruminococcus sp.
TTACGATAGGGCCCGAGCCTATTACGAGTACTTTTTTAATATCTTGTCTAAGCGGCATTATTTGCCTCCTTATTTAAATTTGCTGCCCATCAGCTTAATAAACTCATCGAACAAATAAGATGTATCGCGCGGCCCTCCGCACGCCTCGGGGTGGAACTGCACGGTAAACGCGGGAGCGTTTGTGTAGCGCACGCCCTCGCAGGTGCCGTCGTTGCCGTTGATATGCGATACTGCGCCGACCTCCTTGGGCACGCTCTCGCCGACAACCGCGTAGCCGTGGTTCTGCGACGTGATGAACGTTTTATCGAGCGCGAGGTCTTTCACGGGCTGATTTCCGCCGCGGTGTCCGTATTTCAGCTTCTCGGTTTTCGCGCCGTTCGCGAGCGCCAAAAGCTGATGCCCCAGACAAATCCCGAATGTCGGTATCTGCGCGGGGATAAGCTCCCTGAGCGTCGCGATAGCCCTCGCGTTGTCCGTCGGGTCGCCCGGGCCGTTTGACAGCATAATCCCGTCGGGGTTCAGCGCCTTTATCTCCTCCGCGGAAGCGTTATACGGCATAACCGTCACATTACATCCGCGCTTTACAAGCTCTCTGCGGATATTGAATTTATAGCCGTAATCCATTAAAACGACATTAAATTTCCCATTTTCGGCGGGGAAAACCTCCTTTTCCTTGACGGAAACCTTAGGCACGACCTCGCCGACCTTATACGCGCGTATCTTCTCCAGAAGCTCGTCCTTATTGAACTCACTCGATTCTCTTGATATAATCGCGCCGTTCATAACGCCGCTTTCGCGGATAATTCTCGTTAATCTTCGCGTGTCTATATCGCAAATCCCGACGATGCCCAGCTCCTTTAAATAGCTGTCGAGGTCGCCCTCGCAGCGGAAATTGCTCGGCTCCTCGCAGAATTCGCGCACAACATAACCTGAAACCGCGCTGCCGCGGCTTTCGGGGTCAATTTTATTCACGCCGTAATTGCCGATAAGCGGGAACGTCTGCGTTACTATCTGCCCGCAATACGACGGGTCGGTCAGCGTTTCCTGATAGCCCGTCATCGCGGTCGTAAACACGATCTCTCCGATAACGTCACCCTCCGCGCCAAATCCACAGCCCTCGAAAATAGTGCCGTCGGCGAGGAGCAGGGTTGCCTTTCTTTTGTTCATAAAACTCATATTTCTATATCTCCAGATTTATATTTATAACTCAAGTTATTTGAATTTTACACTTCGCCGGGAATTTGCCTGTTGTCGGAATGCGCATATGATGCGCCGCCCTTATGCTGACGAGCTTATTTTTGCAGCTCGTAAAGCGCCTCATCAACAAACACTCCGCGAAAATACGCGTCCAGCGCGTCGTCAAGCCGCTCGATATAACCGTTATAATCCCTCGGGAGCTTTTTCAGCTTTGACGCGTCCTTCTTGTCAAAATGCCATATCATTTCCTTAAGCACCCGCTGATAAACAAATGTGATCTTCCGCGCCGTTTCAATATCTCTGCCGGTCATCACGGCGACCTTTGCGAGCGTTATCACGCTGTCGTAAAATTCCCAGAACCGCTTTTCCGAAAATTTCCCACGCTCGTGCAGAGCGTATATCAAGCTCTTTTCGGCGCAGCCCGCGTTCTTTTCCAGAACCGCCATTGCCTCGCTTACCGTCATTGCCTTAACCCCTTGACGTGGTGATCTTTCCCACAAAGCCCATAATCTCCTCGCGCATACGAATTGCCTCTCTCCGCGCCGCCTCGGCGAACTCCCGCTCGGAGCACTTTTCCTTTTGATAAGCGCACATGATCCCGCGCGAGCTGTTGACGATGCCGCCAAGTCCGTTCTTATCAAACGCCGCCGAGATGTCCTTTGCGCTCGCGCCCTGCGCGCCGTAGCCGGGAATCAAGAAAAACGTATGCGGAAGCAGCTCGCGCAGCCGCGAAATCTGCTCGGGATAAGTCGCGCCCGCGACGATTCCCACGCCGCTGTAACCGTAAACACCGGGGAGCTCCCTGCCCCATTCCTCGCACATTTTTCCCATAAGCTCGTAGATCGGCGTGCCGTCGACGGTTTTGTCCTGCAATTCTCCGCTTGACGGATTTGACGTTTTCGCGAGGACGAAAATGCCCTTGTCGTTCTCCTTGCAAACGCTGAGCAGCGGCTTTATTCCGTCGGTTCCCAGATAGCCGTTGACCGTCAGCGCGTCGCCCAAAAACGGCTCGAACTCGTTCTTTCCGACCTTGACTTTGCCGAGATGCGCCGTCGCGTAAGCCTCCATTGTCGTTCCTATATCGTTGCGCTTTGCGTCCGTTATTACGTACATTCCCTTGCTGCGCGCGTACTCCTGCGTTTTGTACAGCGTTTTCATCCCCGCGACGCCGTACATCTCATAATACGCCGCCTGCGGCTTCACCGCGGGGACGATATCGCAAAGCGCGTCGATAAGCGCCTTGTTGAACACAAACAACGCCTTCGCCGCACCCTTAAGCGTTTCGCCGTATTTTTCGAAGCACTTTTTCTTGATGTACTCGGGAACATAGTCCAGCTTAGGGTCAAGCCCCGCGACCGTGGGGTTCTGGGTTTGTTCGATTTTTTCGATTAGTCTGTCAAGTGCCATTTCTATAATCTCCTTATTTAAATTTACTCTTCGCTGGTTGTGTTGCTTATGGTCTGAACGCGCCTTTAATGCCGTTCCCTTACACTAATGCAGACCCTGATTTCAAAGTCGCGAAAAAACGGCTCACTCCGCGCTTCGCGCTCCGTTCGCCTAGCCGCCTACTAACGCGTATGTCGCTTCGCGCCATACGCATTAGTAGGCGCTTTTTTCGCTCCACACTTCGCTGGGTGAGTTGCTTGTGGTCGTTGTGCGGCTTGTGACACTTCGCGGGGAGGGTTTATTTTGGTCGGTACACGCCTTTAATGCGCCGCCATATATTGCATCATCAACGCGATTACCCCCGCCAGCGAGGCCAAGCCGCCAAGCGTGAAAATAATCCCGGGGATAAGCGGCTTTTTCATATCCTCCGGCATAATAAACAATCTGGGCTTTTTGGGGTCGACAAGTATCTTTATCGCCGTTCCCACCGGGTGACTTTCTATATACGCCCTTTCCTTGATTACCTTGTATCTGTTCTCATATTCAACGCCACCGACGGAATATTTCAGCTTGAGCATCCACGTATAATGCCTTTGCCCTCTGTCGGTGCGCGTGTCCTCAAGCAGGTGCTCCGTCACCTCCGCGACGGCGTTCTCGCCGCGCTTCAGTCTGAAATAACACACCAGCGGAACTATCCCGAGCGCCAGAAACAACGCCGCAAAAACGCCCAGAAATGCCGCGGCAATTAAAATATCGCTGCCCATATCTTAATCCCTCTTAATTTCGTGACGGTAGAATAATCTCCGCCTTTTCAAGAATATGCCCGCTTATTTTTTCGGTGAGCTCCTCAAGCGAAAAGCCCTCCGAAAGCTCCAACGCGCGATCCAGCGCGAAGAGCGTCAGCGTATAGTTATGCGTTTTGTCGGGCGGCATCGGACCGCCGTAGCGGCAATGGAGCGCTCCCGAAAAATGCGTCGTGCCCTGAACCATTCCGAAAGCGCAGTCCTGGCTCGCGTTTTCGGGGATCTCGGAAATATCCGCGGGGATATTCGCCGCCAGCCAGTGTATCCACGCGAAACCGCAAACGGGAATCGAGTCAAAATCCACAAATGTAACCGCGAGCGTTTTCGCGCCGCTCGGAACATTCTCGACAGAGATCGGCATAGAAACGCAAGGCTCGCCGCCGATCTTCACGTTGGAATACTTTCCGTATTTGTCGGGCAAAAGCCCGTTTTCAAGCTCAACCTTTACTTCCATTATTTATCCTCATTCTAAAGTCCCGCAAGCAGCACCTCAAGCGTATCGGCGAACGTTCCGTAAAAGAACCGCCCCTTGCGCTTTGAAACGACCGCCCACACGTTCTCGCCGTCTATAACCGTTTTCGCGATGTACGTTCCGCCGAACACAACAAGCGCGGTTGGCGGCTCCTCCTCGGCGAATTTGCCGAACGGTATTTTCTCTATTATCTTCCAAATAACGCTCCCCGCCGAGTATTCCTCCAAAACGGCAATCTCCTCGTTTGTCAGCTCCATAGTAAAAATCATTTGTCCTCGTAAACGATTTTCCCGTCAACGATTGTCATTTTGACGCGCCCCTTCAGCTTCATACCCTTAAAGCACGTATTTTTGGATTTCGAGTGCAGCTTGTCGGGGTTGACGATCCACTCCTCGGTGGGGTCGAAGATCGCGATGTCGGCGGGCTCGCCCTCGGAAAAGCTGCCGCCGGGTATCCCGAGAATTTTCCGCGGGTTTACGCACATCAGCCTTACAATATGCCGCAGGTTTGTCTTTCCGAGATGATACAGCCCCGTAAGCGTTGCGGCAAGCGATGTTTCAAGCCCCACAACGCCGTTCGGCGCGGTTTCAAAGTTTGCCTTTTCTTCGGGCGTATGCGGCGCATGGTCGGTGACTATGCAGTCGATCGTTCCGTCGCAGATGCCCTCCGTTATTGCCGTAACGTCGTCCTCGGTGCGGAGCGGCGGGTTCATTCGATAGTCCGCGTCGCGCGTGCGGAGCTTCTCGTCCGTCAGCATAAAGTAATGCGGGCAGGTTTCGGAAGTAACCATTGCGCCGTACCGCGCCCCGAGCCTTACGAGAAGCATACTCGTCGTAGTTGAAACGTGCGCGATATGGATAGGCATTTCCAGATCCCCCGCCATAACAATCTCGCGGGCGGTCTGCGTGTCCTCGCTCATACGGTGCATTCCGGGCACGCCGAGCTCCTTGGAAACCACGCCGCTGTTCATAATGCCGTTTTCGATGATGTTCGGGTCCTCGCAGTGCGAGATAACGCGCAGCCCCGCGTAATGCGCCTTTACCATAGCTCTCGACATAAGCCGCGCGTTGAGCACGGGCTTGCCGTCGTCCGAAACCGCCACGCAGCCCGCTTTCCTCAATTCCTCAAAGTCGCAGAGCTCCTCGCCCTTCATTCCCTTTGTAATGCACCCGATAGGGTAAACCTTAGCCTTCGCGCCCTTTGCCTTTTGGATTATATACTTCACCGTTTCGGCGTTGTCGACGGGCGGGTTTGTATTCGGCATACACGCGACAGCCGTAACTCCCCCCGCGACTGCCGCCTCGCACCCCGTGATTATATCCTCCTTATGCGTTTGCCCGGGGTCGCGGAAATGCACGTGCATATCGCATATCCCGGGGATAACCGTTCTCCCCGAGCAGTCTATTACCTTTTCCGCAGCCTCGTCGATATTCGGCTCGCAGCGCACTATCATTCCCTTATCCACGAGAATATCCGCCACGCCCTCAAAGCCGTTCGCGGGGTCTACAACATATCCGTTTTTCAGCAAAAGATTCATATTTAATTTGCCCTCCCGGTTATCTTAAAAGTCACACTGATTGGCTCGTAATGTTGCCTTCTTAATGCGTTATGGTTGTACTAAATGCCTCGTTTTATTTAAATTTGAAATTTCAAAATTCCGTCACCGACGCTCCGTTGCGCTTCGCTCCACTACGCGCCGCTGACGGAACCGGTCAAAATTTTCTTCGAAAATTTTGACACTTTTTGAAATTTCACACTTCGCTTGTTATGTGCTTATCTCGGCAGACGAATTTCTTAACTGCCCGCAGGTAGTGCGATTTTAACTTCCGCCTCGGCAAAACAAAAAAATACCGCTTAAAAAAGCGGCATTCGGGTTTGTATTTACGGCGGGCAAACGCTTCTTTCGCCGCCCGCTTTCATTATTTCGCCGCAGAATACTAATTGCCGTGAGCGAGGCGGCAGATTTGCGGAGAGACCGTGCCTAGCACGAGGAAAAGCGACGCTGGCGTACTTTGTGTACG
>CAYSHU010000146.1:0-5878 GCA_964430965.1 uncultured Ruminococcus sp.
ACCCAAAGCACGTCCGCGTTGTATACGCCCGCCTCGAGCGTCTTTTGTATCGTTATCGCGAACGGCGTCATAATCAGATTGCATACCACCGCCACCGCGAGCTTCGCGAGCACTATCCTCAAAATCGGCTGCCAGTTGTCCGCAAGCGACTTTCCGAACTCCTTGCCGCTGCCAAACTCCAACCTCACGGGGCTGAATTTGTACAAAACGCAGCCGTAAATAATGCCGCCCGTCATTTCGATAATCGTAAACAGCGGCGAAAACGAGCCCGTGGGCTTTAAGAGATACCCCAAAATGTCCGTAATCAGGCACGCCAGCCCCGCGACGGTCGGACCGTATAACATTCCAATAGCCGCCACAGCGACAAACGCGAAGTTCAGCTTGAGCTCCTCGCTTAACTGAACGTTCACAAACGTTTTCAGCACCAGATCCAGCGCGATAAGTATCGCCGTCACGCAAAGGCACCGCAGGTTTTTCAGCTCCAGCGCCGATTTCTTGAAGTTAGCAAAAAAAGTCATAGTTATTCCTCCCTTGACTTTTTCGCCATACAATTTGGAATAAAGAGGAATAAATATGACTTTATTCTGTTTATGTACAGCGAGATGCGAAAACCGCACCGCAAGCCGGAATGTCTAAAAATTCGGCTTTTCGTCCGCCCGACAACTCTCCGTTCGGTCGGCACTTAACGCGCGGTCATCTACTCTGTGTGCTAGAGGCAAGAGCTTCCGAACACTTGCCTTGATTATCTCAATTTTCCCCCGCCTCCGGCGGGGGAAAATTATTAGTTTTTTATCAGCCTCGGCGGAAAACCAACGAAAAATCAGAAGTTAATTTCGTTGCAAATGTCGTAAAGGCGCTGGTTGAAGGGCTTCTTCATCGAGAGCGCTTCTTGAATGTCCACGTCGTAAACCTTGCCATCCTTTGTGCCTACAACGCGGTTGCCTATGCCCTTTTCGAGGAGCTCAACTGCGTAATAGCCCATTTCGGACGCGGTTACTCTGTCGCGGACTGTCGGAGCGCCGCCTCTTTGAACGTGCCCGAGGATAGTCGCGCGGCTTTCAATGCCCGTCGCCTCCTCAATGCGCCTCGCGATTTCCTCCGTGTGTCCGACACCCTCGGCAACGACGATGATAAACTGGTGCTTGCCCATTGCGCGAACCTCTTTAATACGCTTGATGACGGGCTCGATATCGTGCGGGATTTCGGGAACGAGCACCGCCGTCGCGCCGCACGCAAGTCCCGTGTTCAGCGCGATGTGACCCGCGTGTCTGCCCATAACCTCAACAACCGCGCAGCGGTCATGCGACTGCGAAGTATCGCGAAGCTTATCTATCATTTCCATAACGGTGTTCATCGCGGTGTCGTAGCCTATCGTGTATTCGGAGCACTGAATGTCGTTGTCGATAGTTCCGGGAAGCCCGACGCACGGAACCCCCGCTTTCGACAAATCAGCCGCGCCTCTGAACGAGCCGTCGCCGCCGATTACGACGATGCCGCACATATTGTTTGACTTGCAGATTTCTGCGGCCTTAACAACGTTGTCCCATTCCTTGAATTCGAGGCAGCGCGCGGTGTAGATCATCGTGCCGCCGCGCTGGATAATGTCGCTGACGCTTCTCATTTCAAGCGGAATCATATCGTTGTTGAGCAGACCGTTGTAGCCTCTGCGGATACCGATAACGTCAAAGCCCTTTGCAATAGCGGTTCTTGTTACGGCTCTGACAGCCGCGTTCATTCCGGGAGCGTCGCCGCCGCTTGTCAAAACGCCGATTTTTTTCTTTTCCATAATTATCTCTCCTTATTCCGTTTATATGTTCGAATACAGCGGGATTTTCAATGCTGTATTCCGTTTCATAGCTATTTATATTTTACAACAATTTGTGGTGATTTTCAAGAGTTTTTTAAAACTCAAACGTTTTCAAAATAATAATAGTGAACTTTTACCAAATTTGGGTTATTTGAGTGTGGAATTATGTGCACATTGTGCAATTCAACCGCTTATCTCAGCACCACATTCCCCTCTCCAAGCAGCCTTTTAAGCTCCGCGAGCAGCCTGTCGTCGGCGCACACGCCGCGAAGTCCGCGAAGCCCGCGGGAGCGGCGCGTGTCGGCAAAGGAAATGAGCACCTCGGTTATGCCGCGCCTTGCGAGAAGCGAAGCCTTTACCGCGTCGGCGCGGGGGTCGGCTTCGGAATTGAGCTTGACGTAGAGGCGTTTCAGCGGCTTTTCGGGCAAATCGGCGGCGGGCTTGAGGCTCTCGATTTGGAGAGAACGCTTGCCGTCGCGATTATTTCTAATTGACACCCGCGCCTTTACGCAGTAAACCGTCCCGACGCGCGGCTTGCCCGAGGCTCTCAGCTTGTCCGCGAAGATAACCGCGCCTGTTTGCCCCGAAGCGTCCTCAAAATCCGCGAACGCCATAAGGCTCCCCTTTTTGTCCGTGAACGCCCGTGCCGAAACGCACAGCGCCGTAATCGATACCGCCGCACCGTTTTGCTGCGCAAGCGCGTCCTCAATATACATACAACTAGGATAGGAGCGCCCGAGGAACACGTCGGCGGGGTGCATTGAAACATACAGCCCAAGGAACTCCCGCTCGCCCTCCAGCCGCCGCACCGCAGAGAAATCCTCGTAATTCTCAAACGCGAATTCGCCCGACTCGCCCAAATCACCAAACAGGTTCAGCTGCCCGCTTTCAAGACGCTCGCTTTCGTCGGCGGCGTAGTCAATAAGCGCCCCGGCGTTCTCGAAAAGCGTTCGGCGGTTTTGCGGGAAGGAATCTAACGCGCCGCTCATTATAAGAGCCTCCAGAATCCGCTTTGTAACGCGGTGCTTTGTCATTCGCACGGTGAAATCCGCCGCGGACGTGAACTCGCCGCCCTCGCGCTCGGAAACAATAGCACGGGAAAACAGCTCTCCAACGCCTTTTATGCCGCAAAACCCAAAGCGAATTCCGCCGTCCTCAGCCGTAAACTCAAAGCCGCTTTTGTTGATGTCGGGCAAAACAACGCGCACGCGAGCCGCCCGCAAATCGGCTATATAATCGGGAACGCGCCCGGAGGCGGCGTTGTCGTAAACCGCGTTTGTGATAAGCTCGCACATATAGTCAAGATAGAAGTGGCAGCGCAGATAGGCGGTCTGATACGCAACCTGCGCATACGCCGCCGAGTGCGATTTGTTGAACGCGTAGGACGCGAACTTCACGAGCTCGTCAAAAATCTCGTTGGCGGTCTGCTCGGGAACGCCATTCGCTATCGCGCCGACGTTGGTGTCGCTGCCGTAAACGAACGCGCGGCGCTCCTTGTCCATAACGTCGTGCTTTTTCTTGGACATCGCGCGGCGCACAATATCGGCGCGCCCGTAGGAATACCCCGCGACGACGCGGCATATTTCCATAACCTGCTCCTGATACACGATACAGCCGTAGGTGACCTCCAGAATCGGCTTCAGCAGCGGGTGCTTGTACGGAATTTTTTCTGGCGGCCTGTGGCGGTTTTCAAGGTACGCGGGGATAGAATCCATAGGTCCGGGGCGGTAAAGCGCGTTCGCCGCCGCCAAATCCTCTATGGAGCGCGGCTTCAGCCTCACGAGAAGCGAGGTTATGCCGTCCGACTCGAACTGAAACACGCCGCTTGTGCCGCCTCGCCCGAGCATTTCAAAAACCTCGGGGTCTGCGTCGTTGATTTCGCGAATGTCAAAATTGGTAAAATCGGGATATGTCCGGCGGATTTTCTCAACGGTTTTTCTGATTACCGTGAGGTTGCGAAGCGAGAGAAAATCCATTTTGAGCAGCCCGAGCCGCTCCAGCTGCGGCGCGGGATACTGCGCGACGCTGCCCGCCTCACCGCGGTTCAGCGGCACGTATTCCGCAACGGGCTCGCGCGTAATCAGCACTCCGGGCGCGTGAACCGAAACGTTCCGCGGCAGCCCCTCGATGCGCATTGCCGTGTCGACAAGCCGCGCGATCTCGGGGTCGGATTTGTACAGCTCGCGGAGCTCGCCGCTTTCGAGCTCCTTTTTAAGCGAGCTATCCCCGAAGCGCGGCAGAGCGTTTGCGGCGCGGTCGATTTTGTCCTCCAAGGTTCCCAAAACGCGCCCCGCGTCCCGAACAGAGCCGCGCGCCTTCATTGTATCAAACGCGACGATCTGCGCCACTCTGTCCTTTCCGTAGCGCTTTCTGACGTACTCCACGACTTCATCACGGCGCTCGGCACAAAAGTCGATATCAATATCGGGCATAGAAACTCGCTCGGGGTTTAAAAACCGCTCGAACAGCAGATTAAAGCGCAGCGGGTCGGTATCGGTGATGCCGAGGCAATACGCGCAAAGGCTGCCCGCCGCGCTGCCTCTGCCCGGGCCCACGGATATGCCGCTCTTCTTCGCGAAGCGCACAAAATCCCACACAATAAGGAAATAATCCGTAAAACCCATTTTGTCGATGACGGAAAGCTCGTGCGACAGACGCTCTCTCGTTTCGCTTGAGATTTCGCCGTATCGCTTCTCCGCGCCCTTTTCGCAGAGCCTCGCGAGATATTCCGCGTTGCTTTCAACACCCTCTTTGGTAAATAACGGCAGCTTCGTCACGCCGAACTCGAACTCGAAATTGCACATCTCCGCAACCTCGACCGTTCTCGCGAGCTCCTCCTCCGTGAACATCAGCCGCATTTCGTCATAGCTTTTGAGATAAAACTCATCGTTCGGGAGGGCGTTCGGGTCCGGTGCTGACGCTTTTATTCCCTGCCCGATGCAGGAGAGCACGCGCTGTACGGCGCTTTCGCTTTTCTCGACGTAGTGGACGTTGTTCGTCGGAAGCGTTGGGATTCCCGATTTCTTGGAGAACTCACGGATTTTGGCACAAAGCTCCGCCTCGTCGCGAAGTCCGTGGTTCGTGATCTCAAGATAGATATCCTCGAAAACACTCCGCAGCTCCTCCGCCACAGCGGGCGCTTCATCGCCCGCGCGGCACACCGCGACAAGCCCCGCGGAGTGCTCCGAGAGGCTCTCCTTATCCGTTACCGCGCCGTTCTGCTCAGCGATTATGCGGCAGAGGTTTTTGTAGCCCTCGGCGTTTTTGCAGAGCAAAATGAGCTTGCTTGGCTTTGCAGCACCGCGCGCCGCGTTTCGATTCTCCGCGGCGGCGACCTCCGCACCGATAATCGGCTTTATGCCGTTCTCGCGGCAAGCGTCGAAAAACTCCACCGCGCCGTAAAGCGCGGCGTTATCCGTGATAGCAAGCGCCTTCACCCCAAGCTCCCGCGCCCTTGCCGCGAGCTCCTTGATTCGGCAAGCGCCTGTCAAAAGGCTATATGCTGTGTGGACATTCAAGTGAACAAAGTTTCCCAAAACGCCGCGCTCCTTTCTTTAAAGCGTTAATGTGAACCCGCTCGAGTTTAAGAAAAATGGCTCGGCAAAACACCGAGCCAACTTTTTCTGAATCTTAATCAGTCCGCTTCCTTAGCGACAACGACCTTACCGTTATAATAACCGCAATTGCCGCAAACTCTGTGAGCCAGCTTCAGCTCGCCGCAATTTCTGCAGCGCGAGAAGTTGGGCGCGGAAATCTTCCAAACCGCCGAGCGTCTCTTATCGCGTCTTGCGCGCGATACTTTCCTCTTAGGAACTGCCATTGTTATCCCTCCTCAACCACTAATTAAGTCAAAACGAGGCATAGCTATGCCAACGTTATTATCGAACATTTAACATTATACCACGTTATGACAACTTTGTCAAGGGGTTTTTCAAGAAAATATTTTTTGTTGGGGATTTCGTCTGCGGCGGGGCTATATCTGGTGTATCTCCCCTGAAAGGAGTCGAATATGCAGGCTTATTTTGAAAGTCGCATATCAGACTGCCGAAAAGCCCTCAGATGCTAAGAACC